>JBDKRC010000062.1:0-56227 GCA_039683575.1 Armatimonadia bacterium
AGGAGCGCTCCCCATGCGGACGCAGCGTCCGCCGCGCGACCGTGAGCCGCTAACCCTGAGGGATGGTCGTAGATGGTCGCGCTCGGGGGAACGCTCCTACCAGCGGCCTCTTGAAACCTGCGCCAAATATGTTAGAATCCCCTTGATGCTCTCTTCGAACACCACGCAACTGACCAGGGTCGCCATCATGGGCGGCACTTTTGACCCGATTCACTATGGCCACCTGGCGGCGGCGGAGGAAGTGGCGGAGCATTATGACCTCGAGCAGGTCATCTTCATCCCAAGCGCGCAGCCGCCGCACAAGAAGGACTATCCGGTAACGCCCGCCGAAGACCGCTACCTGATGACGGTCCTCGCCACCAACAGCAACGCGCGCTTCACCGTCTCCCGTCTCGAACTCGACCGCCCCGGCCCCTCTTACACGATTGATACACTGCGCGAGCTTCATCGGGCACTCGGACCCCAGTGTGAGTTGTTCTTTATTACAGGGGCCGATGCAGTGCTGGAGATCGTGACCTGGCGCGAGGCGGAAGCGGTGCTCAATGAGGCGCGGTTTCTGGCGGTACACCGGCCCGGATATGACCTGAGCAAGCTGGCGGCGATGATTGGGGAGGATAAGGCGGCGCGGATTGAGCCGTTCGGGCTGCGGGGGCTGGACATATCTTCGACAGACCTGCGGGCGAGGGTGGGGGCGGGGAGGTCACTACGGTATCTGACGCCCGATGCCGTGATTGATTACATTCGAGGACACGGCCTGTACGGCCACCCGGACGGGCAGAAGCCCGGTTTGCGCTGAAGTCTATCGCCTAATATGTCAACCATACGCAATCTTCTCATATATGTGATGGCAGTTTCGGTATTGGCTGTGGGAGCCGCGGCGCGCTATGAACGCACGCCTGCGCCTGCCCATGCCGGGGATGTGTTACAGCCCCTGCCGCAGCCCTTCGCGGGGCAGGAACGTGTGCGCATCGTCATGATCGGGGCGGACGACCGCGAGGAGCGCGGCCGGTCCGACACGCTGATGGTGTTGCAGATTAACCCCGCGAATGGGCGCGCCGCGCTCGTGTCCATCCCCCGCGATCTCCGGGTTGACATTCCCGGCCATGGTATGAGTAAGATCAACCATGCCTATCGGTACGGCGGCCCCAGGCTGACGCAGCAGACGGTAGAGGAACTGCTGAGCCTGCCCACTGATGGGGTTATCAAGGTCAACCTGCAGGGCTTCGTGAAGGCTGTGGATATCCTGGGCGGCGTGGTACTGGACGTGGAGGACCAGGAGGGCCAGGGGCGGGGGATGAACTATGACTGCCCGCAGGATGATCTGGTAATCCATCTCAAGCCCGGGCGGCAGCGGCTCAACGGCTACAAGGCCATGGGCTATGTTCGCTACCGCAAGTCCAACATCCCTGGCGCGGGCGGGACCGACTTTGACCGGGCCAAGCGCCAGCAGAAGTTCATCAAGGCCATGATCGCGCAGAAGGTGCGAGTCACGAAGCTTCCGGCCCTTGTCAAAGCCGGAGAGCAGGTGATCGGTTGCGTGCGGACCAGCCTCACGTCCCGACAGGTGCTCGACCTGGCGCGGTTCATTCGTGGGCTGCAAGATGGCCAGATGAAGTCGTTCACTCTCCCGGCCTCCGATTCGCGGCTCAACGGGGTGTACTACGCTGAACTCGACCAGGCCGAATTTGCGGCTATGATGACCGGGATGGAGAGCTTCCTCGCAGGGTCGGGGACGGCGGTGGCCGAGGAGGGCACAGCCGGTACCGCTGAGGTTAGCGGGCCGGTGCGCGTGGAAGTGCTGAACGGTTCCGGGAAGCCGGGGGCGGCCAAAGCAGCGGCAGACAAGCTTACGGCGGCGGGTTTTTCCGTGGTCAAAGTCGGCAATGCTCCCAGTATCGGGTATACTGAAAACACCATCCTGTACCGGGGCGACGTGGGTGAGGGTGCGAGGCGCGCCGCGGGGGTCGTGGGCGGAGGGTCCATAGAGCAGGACCCCAGCGGCCCGGCGCCGGAGGGTTCGGCACAGGTGCAGGTGACCGTCGGCACAGCGTTTCAGATGAACTGACAACTACCAGTCGTGTGGACTCGGGGGCTCACGCCACTGGCTTCTCTGGGTGATGATGAAAGATTACCTGATTTACTTACTTGTCTCCCTGATTGTTGCCTCCGGAGCCTTTGGACTGTATGACGATGTCGCAGTCAGTGCTGGCGGGCTGGATCAGAAGAAAGACCAGAAGAGCCTCGCAGCCCTTCCGGAGCCCTTTGCGGGCGTGGAGCGGATGCATTTGGTGCTTATGGGCGCGGACGACCGCCCCGGCGAGCCGGGCCGGTCTGATACGCTCATGGTGGTCTGGCTCAACCCCGAGCAAAAGCGCGCAGCGATCATGTCCATTCCCCGCGACACGCGGGTTGACATACCCAATCACGGCAGCACCAAGATAAACCATGCCTACGCCTACGGGGGGCCCAAGCTCACGACCATGACGGTCGAGCAACTGCTGGGCGTGACGACAGATGGTTACGTGAAAGTCAACTTCGAGGGGTTTGTGAAGGCTGTGGACGTGCTAGGCGGTGTTGATGTCGTGGTTCAGGATGTGGAGGGAGAGGGGCGGGGGATGAACTATGACGACAACTGGGGTAACCTGCACGTTCACCTCAAGCCGGGGCCGCAGCACCTCGACGGCTATCAGGTGATGGGGTACTGCCGGTACCGCAAGTCCAACTACCACAACCTGGGCGACGGTGACGGGGGCCGGGCGAAACGACAGCAGGAGTTCCTGCGGGCCATAGTGCAGCAGAAGCTGAAGGTGAGTAACCTCCCGGCGCTGCTGTCAGCGGGCCGGACGATCATGGGCTGCCTGGACACCAATCTGAGTTGGCGCCAGTGCGTAGACCTGATGCGGCTGCTCAAATCCATGAACACCGCCGACATCAAGACCGTCACGATACCCGTCGTAGCGGCGCCTTCCGGCGGCATATACTACTCGCAGATCATCGATAGCGCCTTCCGCGAGATGCTGAGCGAGATCGACCGCCATCTTGACGGGCAGGACACCGCCACGTGCGCAGTGGAAGTGCTGAACGGCTCGGGTGTGCCGGGAACGGCCAAGAAGGCGGCGGATGTTCTGGAAGCCGCGGGGTTTGAGATCGCCAAGGTCGGCGATGCGCCGAGCGGAGACTATGAGGCCACCGAGCTGACGTACTCTTCCGAGGCAGAATCGTCTGCGACGGCGGCTGCGGAGGCTCTGGGGGTAGGTACGGCCGAGGCCGCCAACGGAATCAGTGTATCAACAGCCCCGCTACAGGTCATAGTGGGGAAAGATTTTGTACGTTAGCCTGGCGCGCTCTGAGCGCGCGACGGGGAAGGAGGGATGAGCCTGGATTCTCGTGAGAAGGCATTAGCGATTGCTGAAATCGCCGACCAGCATGGCGCCCTGGACATGATCATCCTCGACATGCGGGACGTCATGACGATTACAGACTACTTCATCATCTGCCACGGACGCTCCAAGGTTCACTGTCAAGCACTGGCCGAGCACATTGAGGAAGAGATGTCCAAGCGTGACATTCACGTCAAGCACCGTGAGGGCGCGCGTGAGGGGTATTGGGTCATTTTGGACTATCTGGACGTGGTAGTGCACATCTTCGAGGAGGAGGCGCGGCACTATTACGACCTGCGGCGGCTGTGGATGGAGGCGCCCGAGGTCGAGATGCCGCAGCCTGTCTGAGCGCTATGACAGACGGCACCGTGGGCGACGAAACGCGGCTGGAGATTCCGCCAACAGCGGAGGAGGTGGCCCTGGAGCAGGAGTTCGTGCGCCTGTCCGATCAGGCCGCGCTCGACCTGCGCCTGGGACGCATAGCGGCCGCCTGGACGACCACGCAGAAGCTTCTGGAGGGATGGCCCGAGAGTACCAGCGCGCAGGAGTTGGCGGGTGATGTTGCCGCGGCACAGGGCAAAGTGGCGCTGGCCCGGCAACACTACCAGGCCGCCATGCGCCTGGAGCCCGCGAATGTTGACGCCGAGCGCAAGTATGCCATGGCCCTGGTGACCCAAACGCCGGAGGAGCGCCGCCAGGCGCTACTTGCGGGTGTCATCGCCAATCCGTCGGCACGTACGGGCGAGGGCCGCAAGCCCCTTAACGCTGTACTCAACGCCCTGCTCTTCCCTGGGATGGGGCAGCTTTACAACAAGGAACAGGAGAAGGGGCTGGCCATGATAGGCGCAGCGGCCTTGTCCCTCATCTGTCTGCTATACGTGCTGATGCCCTATTTCAGCGCGCAAGTGACCATCCGTCGTGCGGATTCCTCGATGCGTACGCGTGTCGAGGGGGCGCAGGAAGTCATCAACGGCATGGGGGCTGGCAGTTGGTTACTGGTGGCGCTCGCGATTGCAGTGTATGTCGGCTTGTACTTGTGGGGAATCTATGACGCCTGGCAGCAGTCCCAGTCGGAGGACGATATCCTGCTGGGCGTGCGCTAGCAGTGAGTTTCGAGACTCGCCGGTATGCGGTCGCGCTGCGGACGCGGCTTCCGCAGGGGGAGCGCTCCCACCATTTCATCCCCGTAGTATCCGCCTCTTTATATGAATTCCTCTAAACCCAAGTCTGAAGCCTGGCGTCTGCCGCGCGGTCCGCTGCAACTGGAGCGGCGGCAGGATTTCGCCGACGACGCGATCATCGGCGGGGTGAGCGGGTTCGTGCAGCAGTGGGTGCACCAGGCCTCGGCTGTCATCTCGGCCCGGGACTTGCAGGCGGCGCTGGGGAAGCTGGCAGTGGAGGCGGCACAGTACGCAGAGTTGGGCAAGCCGCAGCGCAAGGCGCTCCTGGCCGAGGTGGAGCGGCTCGGGTCGCTGGTTGAGCAGGCGATGGACAAGCAGCGCACACGGCCGCCGAGCGTGATCCCGGCACTGAAGTGGGATTCGCCGCTGTCACAACTCCCCGGCATCGGGCCGGCACGGACTGAGACCCTCGCCAAGGCCGGCCTGGCTACGGTCGGCGACCTCCTGCAGTACTATCCCCTGCGCTACGAAGACCGGCGGCAGCCCCAGCCCGTCGCGGGCCTGCAGCACCGCCAGAGCACGACGTTGGTGGTGACTGTCACCGGCGAGGGCTATCTGGCCTACCGTGGCAGCCAGAAACTGGCGATCGTGCCGGCAACCGACGGCAGCGACCTCATCAACCTCACGTGGTTCAACCAGCCCTACCGCGCGACGCAGCTCAAGCCAGGGACAAAGCTCGTGGTGACGGGAATGGTGCGCCTGCACAAGGGGCAGGCGGCGCTGGCCGTAGCCGAGGCTGAGATTGTGCAGGACGAGGAACTGCATGTGCGGCGGATAGTGCCCATCTACAGCGCGCCGCCGTTCTCGCAGGTCGTGATGCGCAAGCTGGTGCAGGCGACGCTGGAGGGCTGTAATGACTATCCTGAGGATCGCGTACCTGCAGAGCTTCTGGTCGAGCGGGATCTGATGCCATTGGGGCAGGCCTTTCGCGAGGTGCACTTCCCCGGCAACATGGAGACGCTCAAAGAGGCTCGGGCGAGGCTGGCGTATGATGAGCTGTTTGCGCTGCAGGTGCGGCTGGCGCAGCGGCGGCGGGCGGCAAAGGCCACGCCGGAGTCGGCGGCGGTGGAGGTAGGGGAGGCGCTTGCGGAGCTGCGGGCCGCGCTGCCGTTTGCCTTGACGCGGGCGCAGGAGCGGGTGATGGGGGAGGTGCTGGAAGACCTGCGGCGGCCTGAGGCGGCTAATCGCCTCATCCATGGCGATGTCGGCGCCGGCAAGACCGTGGTAGCGGCGGTGGCGCTGCTGGCGGCGGCACGAGCGGGCAAGCAGGCGGCGATCATGGCGCCGACAGAACTGCTGGCACAGCAGCATTACCGGACGCTGAGGGAGCTATTGGGGGCGCTGGGGGTCGAGCCCGTGCTGCTGACCGGCAGCATGAACGGGGCGGAGCGCCGGCGGCTGCTGACGCAACTCATGACCGGCGAGGCGGCGGTGGCGGTCGGGACGCATGCGCTGTTTCAGGAGAGCGTGGCGTTCAAAGACCTGGCCGTGGCGGTGATAGACGAGCAGCACAGGTTCGGAGTGCGTCAGCGGGCCATGCTTGTCGGCAAGGGGCCTCGCCCCAACTGCTTCGTCATGAGCGCTACTCCAATCCCGCGGACGCTTGCGCTGACGGCCTATGGCGACTTCGACGTATCGATCCTCGACCAGCTCCCGCCGGGGCGCAAGCCCGTCGTGACCGAGGTGACGACGCGGCGGGAGGTCGGGCGTGGGTACCGGCTGATCTCGGATGTCGTGTCGCGCGGACGGCAGGCCTACATGGTGTGCCCGATCATCGAAAAGAACGAAGGACGGCACCTGGCGGCGGCTGAGAGTATGTATGCCAAGATTCGCGAGGATATCTTCCCGAGCCTCAAGATGGCGCTGGTGCATGGGAAGATGGACGCGAGCGAGCGCGAGGCGATCATGGAGCGGTTCCGGGCGGGAGAGCTTGAGGCCTTGATCGCCACCACAGTGATCGAGGTCGGGGTGGATGTGCCGAATGCTACCGCAATCGTCATCATGAACGCGGAGTGCTTCGGCCTGGCGCAGCTCCACCAGCTTCGAGGCCGGGTGGCGCGCAGCAGCGATCAGGCGTACTGCCTGCTCGTATGCGGCACCGGCAACCTGGACACCATCGAGCGGCTGCAGGTGCTGGAGCGGACCAATGACGGCTTCCTGGTGGCTGAGGAAGACCTGCGGAGGCGGGGGCCAGGGGAGATGGCCGGTACGAAGCAGGCAGGTGTCCCGGATCTGCGCATGGCAGACCTGCTGGCGGATACGCGGACACTGGCAGTGGCGCGGGAGGATGCCTTCCGGCTGGTTGATGAGGACCCGAAGCTGGAGGCGCCAGAGAACGCGGGGCTGAGGGAGTGGCTGGGTGGGGAGGACGGAGTGGGGGCGTGGACACTGTGAGTATGAGCAAGGGCCCCCGGTAGTTGCACTTGAGCCCAGAATGCCTTATCGTATCGCCATGCGCGTGATTGCAGGTTCGGCCCGATCCCTGAAGCTTGAGATCCCCAAGGGGGTGAAGATGCGCCCGACCAGTGACATGGTCCGCGAGGCGCTCTTCAACTCACTGGGGTACAGGACTATTGACTGCCGGTTTGCTGACCTGTATGCTGGCACCGGCGCCGTCGGCATCGAGGCGCTGTCACGCGGGGCGGCTTTCTGCGTTTTTGTGGAGCAGAATCCGCGCTGCGTGGAGGCCTTGCGTGCCAATCTGGCGAATACGGGCTTCACAGAGCAGGCGCAGATCATCCGCGGCGACTGCCTCAAGCGCGTTGACGAGGTTTTTCGGTCGGAGCCACCGGACATCGTGTTCATGGACCCGCCGTACCGCGAGAGCGCTGAGGAGTTGCTGGCTGCCGTGGTGCGTCTGGCCCGCCAGGGCGGGCGTGAATGCCTGGTGATTGTACAGTGCGAGAGGGGGATGGAGCCGAGCCTGCCGCCTGACAAGGCCAAGCGCTATGGCGGCACGTCGCTGCTCTATTATGAGGTGGAGACAGGACGCCTCGGGCTGTAGGGCGGGGGCTCCGTACCCCGCCGATCTTATTTCGACTAACTGACGCCACGCGCGGCGGGGTACGGAGCCCCAGCCCTACAAAACCATGTCCAACACACGTATTGCCTTCTGTCCGGGGAGTTTCGATCCCGTCACCAACGGCCATGTGGATATCATCAGCCGGTCTGCGCGGCTGTTTGAGCGCGTGGTCGTCGGCGTGGCCGAGGATGCGCAGAAAGACCATGTTTTCACGCTGGACGAGCGCGTCGAGATGTGCCGCGAGGTGCTGGCGGGCCTGGACAATGTGACCGTGGAGAGCTTTTCCGGGCTACTGGTCGAGGCGGCGGTGCAGGCGGGGGCGAGGGTCCTCGTCAAGGGGCTGCGGCAGACCTCGGACCTCTCGCACGAGGGGCCGATGGCCTACATGAACCGGAGCCTGCGGCCCGAGATCGAGACGATGTTCCTACTGGCCCACCCGGACTATACCTACGTCAGTTCGAGTTTGATCAAATGGGTATGTGGGATGGGGGGCGACATTTCTGCCCACGTACCAGAACTGGTCGCGAAGAGGCTGGCAGAGCGGCTGGACGGACCGAAGCGCGCCTAGTGCATACTTGTTGTATGTTTGGCTGTAATCTCTCGCGTAGGTGGGTGCGTCTCGCACCCACAGCCCCCCAGTCGGTTCGAGACGAACCGACCTACGCGCAGAGGGACGAACTGACCTACGCATCGCTAAGACCACACCGGTAGCAGTTACCCGTTTGCGTTCGATTGGAGGAGCAACATGGAGATCATGCAGCTCATAAACGAGCTGGAGGCCATGGGCGAAGATGGCGAGCGCCACTGGTACACCCGCTTTCCGCTGTTTGGCAAGACCGTGGTCGAGGCCGATGAGTTCTACGATCTCATCAGCCAGTTGCGGTCGGCGCTGCCGCAGGAGATGACGGCGGCCTCGCAGATCACGAACGAGCGAGACCAGATCATCGAAGAGGCCCACCGCGAGCGGCAGAAGATCCTGGATTCGGCCCGCGAGCAGGCCCAGCTACTCGTCTCCAACGACAGCCTCGTGATCGAAGCGCAGAATCGCTCCAAGGAGATCGTCAAGGCCGCGCAGGTCGAAGGTGATGCGATCCGAGCCGAGGCTGAGCAATGGGCCAGAGGGATTGTCGAGCGGCTGGAGAACTACATGAGCCGCATCGCCGCCACGGTCGACAAGACAAAGAAGGCCATGGCGAGCGCCCCCCCACCCGGCAGAAGCGGCCCCGGTGGTCCCATAGCCTAGAAGTAAGTGATGCCCGGCTCTTTAGTCGGGCTTCTCTTCGGGTGCTGCCGGGCGAGACGCCCGGTCACGCAGATACTGCTTTGTCCATTACATACCGGAACAGGGAGTTGTTGTTGTATGATCCTGGTGATTAACTGCGGAAGCTCGTCGCTCAAGTACAAGCTATTCCGCATGCAGGACGAGACCATCCTGGCCAGCGGGCTTTGCGAGCGGGTTGCTATCAATAAGGGCGCTGACGCCCGAATCAAGCATAGCTGCAACGGCAATGGCTTCGAGAAGAGCATGCCCATGCCGGACCACGGGCAGGCTATGCGGTTTGTTGTGGAAGCGCTGATGGACCCCGACCACGGCGTCATCACCGACCTGAACGACATCAAGGCCTGCGGCCACCGGGTGCTGCATGGCGGGTCCAAAGTCACCGAGTCCGTCGTTGTGACCTCTGAAGTCATTGATGTCATCAAAGAGATGGCCGTCCTGGGCCCGCTGCACAATCCGGCCAACCTCAGCGGTATCACCGCCTGCATGGAGCTTCTGCCCGGCACGCCGCAGGTAGCCGTCTTCGACACCGCTTTCCACCAGACCATGCCCCGCCATGCCTTCCTCTATGGTCTCCCCTACGAAATGTACGAAAAGCACCAGCTCCGGCGCTACGGCTTCCACGGCACCTCCCACCGCTATATCAGCATGGTCGCGTCGCAGATGCTCGAAGAGCGCGGGGTTCCCCTGGCGGAGCAGAAGGTCGTCACGTGCCATCTCGGCAACGGCTGCAGCATGGCCGCGATCAAGGCCGGTAAGGTCATGGACACCAGCATGGGCCTGACGCCGCTCGAGGGCCTGCTCATGGGCACCCGCTGCGGCGATATGGATCCCGCGATCGTCGTGTACCTCGCGGACAAGCTCGAGTTCACTCCCCAGGAGATGGACTCGTACATGAACAAGCAAAGCGGGCTTCTGGGCGTATCCGGCATCAGCAGCGATATGCGGGACATTGTGGGCAACAAGGACACCAATCAGCGCGCTCACGATGCCTACACGATCTTCTGCTACCGTGTGAAGAAGTACATTGGGGCGTATGCCGCAGCGTTGGGCGGCGTAGATGCAGTAGTGTATACCGCTGGCATCGGCGAGAATGTCACGCCGCTGCGGGCCGACTGCCTGCAGGGCCTGGAGTACCTGGGTCTGGAGATTGACCCTGAGTTGAACGGGGCTCCCAAGCGCAATGATGTCGCCGGGTGGGAGATCGGCAGGCAGGAAGCAGCAGCCCGCATCTTCATCATCCCGACTGATGAAGAGTTGATGATCGCCCGCGACACCGTTGAACTGGTGAAGGCGCAGTAGGGGACGCTCATAACTGTCGGACTGGAACGGAACCTGCGTCGCCGTCGCGTGTTCCTCCTGGACAAGAGCAAGCTGTTTGCATTGCCTCCAAAGCATTACTTACCGCGCCAGCTTTGCTGGCGCGGTTTGGCTATGGGTATCTCGCTTCCCGGAGTCTGTCTGATGCGTCCACTAATGATCTCCCTGCTGTCCAGCCTGCTGCCGCTTTGCGTATGGGCCGCCGATCAAGCCGCCCCGGCCGTGGAGGTGAAGCCTGTCGAGATGAAAGTACCTGCAGCTATCGCGCCGCTGATGGAGCTTTCTGAGGAGAAGATGCTCAAGCTCATCCCCGAGCAGTCGGGGCTGTTCTTCGTCGGCTGTGTCAACTGCTCATCTGGCCAGCAGGAGAGCCAGTTGACCGAATGGGACGTCCGGGAGCCCGACATCGTGAAGTGCAGGTTCTGCGGGCAGGCTTACCCCAGCGAGAAGTATTCGACCAGCGGCGTCACCGAGGTGAAGACGCCCGCCGGGGGGACCGCAAGGTATCCGTACTATGAGTCTCGGCCGCAGTGGTGGAAGGGCAAGGAGCCGTACCGGAGCTACTTCGCGGCTCGGGTTGACTACCAGAAGATCCGGTACATGGAGAACGCGGCCTTCGAGTTCGCAAGGACCTATAAGCTCACCAGTACACCTCAATATGGCCGCCGAGGGGCGCTGATCCTCAAACGTTTCGCTGAGCTCTTCCCCGGCTACTGCTATCACTTTGACTATCCTTTCTCCCAAAAGGAGATCCATGACGGGGACGTTGCGCCCAAGGACTTCCGCGGTGGCTTCCGTACGGCCCGGTGGAGCTGGTGGGCCTATATGGACCTGTCCGACAAGCTGCTGCAGGCCTATGACATCCTGGCACCGTCGGGCGAACTGGGGAAGGTCGGGGCCGAGGATGGCGTCCGGAAGATGCTCATCGCCATGGCCGATCAGCTTGTGGGCAACCGCGACGATTTGGGCAACATGAGCCCCGGCATGTGGGCCGACCTGATTCGCGGCGGGCGGGTGCTGCAGCGGCCAGATTACGTTCACATCGGCGTGGACCGGATGCGCCGGATGGTCACCGAGCTCTTCTTCTATGACGGGTCGTGGCAGGAGGGCGCGCCGTCGTATCACTCGCAGGTCATCGGCGGGCTGAGCGCGGTGTTCAACGCTGCCAGGGGCTACAGCGACCCGGCGGGTTATAAGTATCCGGAGACGGGCGAGCGCTTTGATAGCCTCGACATCGAAAAGAGCATGCCCGAGGTGGTGCGGGCGCGGGAAGCGCTGTCGCGCCTCCGCCTGCCGGACGGGCGGCTGGCACCAGTGCATGATACGTGGTGGACCAACGCCCAGAGCAAGCTCTCCGAGTCCAAGCCTGAGCTGCTGGGTGGCCTGGGCCACGGCATCCTGGCGCGTGGACAGGGCGACAACCAGTTTCAGGCGCACCTGACGTGGTCTCCCGGTTACGGGCATATCCATTACGATGGACTGAGCCTGTTGCTCTTTGCGAAGGGGAAGGAACTCCTGTCGGACATCGGCTACACCCATACGAAGTGGCGCGAGTGGACGCTGCTGTCGCCGGCACACAATCTTGTGGTTGTGGACGATGCGAACCAGGCTGCAAACCGGGACACCTACGGGCATCTGCGGGATTTCTCTACCCAGGGCCCGGTGCAGATCGTGTCGGTGGACAACCCGCAGGTCTATCCCGGTGTGACGAGCACCTACCGGCGAACGGTGGCACTGGTGCCGGTGGATGAGGCGAATAGCTACCTCGTGGATGTCTTCCGCGTGCAGGGGGGCAAGCAGCACGACTACTTCCTGCACGGGAGTTCCGATGAGGCGCAGACGCTGGAAGCGCCGGGACAGCAGTTCAGCGCCTGGCCGACACTGCTGCCCGAAGGGGTCCAGTTCGCACCCGCGGGGAGCGAGCAACAGTTCAGCAATACCAAACCGGGACAGGGGTATGGGTACCTGTCGAACCTGCAGGAAGCGAAACCCGCGCCGGGGCTGGTGGAACTGCAGTATCGCACAGACAAGTCCGCTGCAGGCCTGAGCGTCTTCACCCTGGCGCAGGCGGGGGATGAGCTGTTCACTGGCACCAACCCCGCCATCAGGCAAGCGGGCACAGATGACCGCAAGCTCGACCAGTACCAGCGCCAGTTCGCGATGCTTCGTCGTCAGGGAGGCGATTCGCTGTTTGTCAGCATCATCGTCCCGCACGGCGAGCAGGTGCCGGTACAGAGCGTGAAGCTGGTCGAGACGTCGGGAGCGGCTGCGGCGCTCGAGGTTACCGCGGGCGCGCGCCATGATCTCATCCTGATCGAGCCGCGCTCGGCCAGGGGGACGTGGCTTGGGAAGCCAGTCGAGGCGGACGCCGAATTGGTTGTGCTCTCGGTCCAGGACGGTAACGCAACTGCGGCGACCACCATGGGCGGGAGCCTGAAGAGCGGGTGGGCCAACCTCATCCCGGAACCCCTGACGCCGGGACGACTGTTGGGGGTGGAGCGCCAGCCGGAAGGCAGCACCCTGATCGTCGAGGGTATCGTCCCCCTGCCGGGAACGGTGATCACTCTGGATCACGCTGGCAAGCGCACCTCGGCCTACACGGTGAAGGCAGTGACGCGGGACGGCGAGAAGGCGCGAGTGTCGCTGGTGGGGGAGGCGGGTTTCGACTATGACGCGGCGACGCAGACGAGCAAGTTCAACTACCTGCCGCGCGAGAGCTATACCGGGCCGCACACGGTCAGCCTGTGCCCTGTGGCGCATCTGACGGTGACCGCGGTCAAGGAGTGAGCTGACCGCCGCCGCAGGACATTCCTACGTCAACTCGGAAATAGGCGCGCATACCAGGAGGAACTGGCCATGAAATGGTTGCTCTGTCTGCTTGTCAGCCTCTGTGTCGTCGTTCCAGTCTGCGCCGCGCCGACGTGGGATGAGTATGCCACCCACGCCCAGCAGCTTCCTGCCCTTGAGCCCACGCCCATGGGCGAGGGGCACCTGGGCCTGATCGAGAGCGGCAAGCTCGTTCAGATACGCTTCAAAGTCCCCGCTCAAAAGCCCACCTTCTATCGCGTCAACCTCAGCAACATCGTGGGCTTCACCGGCAAGGGCACCTCGTACCAGCTAGTAATCCGCGCCGACCGCCCCGATGGCCCCGTTGTCTATGAGGGCCCGACGATCCTCAATGGCGATGCCTGGAACGAGAGCAACCGCGAGCCCATAGACCTTTCCGCCGCACTCAAGCCGGAGCATTCCAAGCAGGGCTACCTGGATCTCTACGTCACGGGCCTGATCCAGGGCGACGGCTGGACGCTCTACAAGCAGGGCGGCGGGCGCAACATGGTCGCGCTTGCGGTGGTGCTAACGCCCGAACTGCAGCAGCAGATCGAGCAAAGCGCGAAACTGGCGCAGCGCGGCATTGCGATCATCCCGGAGCCGCAGAATGTCGTGGTTGCCGAGGGCGACGTGAAACTGACGGGGATTGTGGCAGGCAAGCAGGCGAACGACCAGCTATGCGCCGCCGAACTGGCGGAGCGGGTCAAAGAACTGGGCCTGCCCGCGCTGAAGACAGGCGGGAACGTCTGGCTGTATCAGGCAAAGCGAGATGAGGCGGCGCTGGCTACGCTGCGCAAGCAGGGCTTCGCGGCAAAGGCTTCCGGGCACGCGGAAGGCTATACGCTCGAGATCACGCCAAAGGGGGCAGTGGTGTGCGGGGATGACGCCGCGGGGCTGTTCTATGGCGTGCAGACGCTGCGGCAGCTTCTGAAGGGAGACAGCGGCGGGGTACAAGCCCCCGCCCTACAGATAACGGATTGGCCGGCGTACAAGCTGCGGGGGTGGCAGTACGACATCGCGCGTGGGCAGACCATCAACCTGGACTTCTGCAAGCGCCTGGTGCGCGAGTCCGCCCGCCACAAGATGAACTGCATCATGCTCTACATGGAGGGTGACTTCCAGTTCGAGAAGTACCCGTTCGTCGGGCGCGAGGGGACCTTCAACAAGGAGAAGGCCCTCGCCCTGGATGAGTACGCCACCCGCTACCACCTGCAGCTTATCCCGCAGTACGAGGCGCTGGGACACGCCTCGGCGACGCTCAAGAGTGACACGCTCAAGGAACTGCGCGAAAACGGCAGCCCGTGGGTCTATTGCACGAGCGAGCCGAAGACCTGGACGTTCCTCGACGATGTCTTTGGCGAATTGGCGGCTGCCTTCCCCAACTCCAAGTACTTCCACGTCGGCGCCGATGAGTTTGAGATGAACTTCGGGCTGTGCCCGCGGTGCAAGCCCAAGGGGATCGGGCCGCTGTATGTCGAGCATATGACGAAGCTCAATGACCTGTGCAAGAAGTACGGGCGCACGATGTTGTTCTGGCCCTCGCACCGCGGCCCGACCGAGGAACTGTCCTACCTCTCTCTGAAGTACGCCAAGCAGATGCCCAAGGACTGCATCCCGACCGAGTGGATCTACCACGGACCGGCCGCGTATCCCGAGATCGAGCAGTACCAGAAGGCCGGCTATGAGGACGTCATCGTCAGCCCGGCGGTAGTGGACTACTCGATCATCTGGCCCGACTATACCATGACCTTCCGGGGCATCCGGGGCTTCTACCAGGCTGGGGCGGAGCGCAAGTGCGGCGGGGCCATCTGCACCACCTGGGAACTGATGTATGGCGGGCTATACGAGAATAGCTGGTATGGCATCATCTATGCTGCCGAGTGTGGCTGGTCTCTGGGCCGTACCAGCAAGTCCGACTATGACCGCCGGATCGCCGTGGAATGGTTCGGCAATGCTGACCCCAAGGCCGCGGACCTGATCGCCGCAGCGTTGTACTCCCCTATGCCTCCGACGGGCCCGGCAGCCCTGTGGCGCAGCGGCAAGACCGTGAAGGACCTCTTCTGGTGCGCGCCGCAGGACTTCCGGCGGCGCTACATGCAGCGCGAGCCACTGTACCTGCAGCGTGCCCCGGCCCTCGCCGAGGCCTGCAAGCAGTGGGCTGATAACCTCCAGGCCCTCGGCAAGCAGACGACTCGCAATCGTAGCACCGTCGAGTACGGCGACCTCGGGCGGCGGATGTTCGCTTGCGTGGCCGACAAGCTGCTGACTTTCGATCAGGCGGCTAAGGACTATGCCGCCGCTCAGGAGGCCCTGCGCGGCGGCGACGGCAAGGCAGCGGGAGAGAAGCTGCTGGCAGTCGCTACGAGCCTGACGACGCTGGAGGGGCAGGTTGTGGGCCTGCAGGATGGCTTCCAGTATGCCATCAGCAATATGGGGGCGTTCGCCGGGGACCTGAAGGAGCTTAAGCAGCAGCAGGAAGAGTATCAGACGTTAGTGACGCGGCTGCAGGAACTGGCGAAGGGCGCTACAGCGGGCACCCTCAAGGAGCTACCGGTCGCCGACGAGCTCGGCCTTAGCAACAAGATTGTTACCCGCGTCGGCTCGTGGGAGCCGGACCAGATGTCCGAACAGGAGAAAGAACTGCGCTACGACCTCACCTCGTTCCTCAAGGCTCCGGGGCGGTATGTGGTGGAGTTTGAGTACACGCGCGGCGCGCATGGCCTGCGGATGCAGGACGTGCGGCTGCTCATGGACGGAGAGATCGTGGCGCGAGACGCTCACAGCGGCTGGGCAGGCGGCGGGAGCCGGGGTAATGTCTTCATCCTCAAGCTCGACAAGTACGAGCCCGGCAAAAAGTACGAACTTGTCGTAACCGCCGCGTCCTCGGGCGGCACGGACTCGCATGGTGACCTGTGGATGTCCATTGATTGAAGGTGAGGCGCGACATGAGACACCTGACAATCGGCGCGCTGCTCGGACTGCTGGCGGCCATGGCGCAGGCGCAACCAGTGGCGCTGCCGCGTGCTACTGCGCCTCTGGCGCTGACGGACTTCGGGAAGCCGGAGACGCTCGACAACTGGAGGGGGCTTAAGCCCTCGGCGGCCACGCTCGATGGCCAGCCAGGCATGCAGTTCACCTTCCCCAAGTATGAGCAGGGCCAGAATGAGTGGCCCGCCGTGTATCTCAGCTATGCCGACGGCAAGGGCTACCCCGTCAGGGACTGGTCGCACTACGGCAAGATTGTGCTGCAGGTCCGTAGCAGCAGCGACAAGCCCTCCGACCTGGCGTTGGAGTTGCGGGACAGCGAGAACCGCAACGGCTGGGCGCAGCACTTCACGCTCGCGCCGGGGAAGACCAACCGCCTTGAGGTGGTGCTGCATGATATCAGGCAGCAGGTCCAACTCTCCAACGTCTCTGAGATCGTCCTGTTCACGACCAGGCCAGCGGCGGCGTACACCATCACCATGGCTGACTTGCGGCTCGAACCGGGCGACAAGGCTCCCCTTGCCACCCTTGATCTTGCGTATCCCAACTACCGTGGGCTGATCTTCCCAGCAGCCGATAGGGTGACGTTAGAGGTACAGATCAGTCCGGGCGAGTACGCGGTGCGGCCCGAGCAGCTTACCGCAGAGTTGACCTGCCGTGGTGGTGGAAAGAGCGTCAGCGTCAAGCGCGCCCTGCGTGGCCGCCGTGCGACCATGGCGCTGCCGACAGCCGGCCTGCCGCAGGGGCAGGTGGAACTGACCGCCATTGTCGCCGGCGCCGGCCAGCCCCCACTGTCGCGGCAGTGGACCCTGCGCAAGATCGACGCGGGTGCGGTCCGCAAGCTCAAGGTCTACATAGACGAGAATAACAACACGATTGTGGACGGCAAGCCGTTCTTCCCGCTGGGTTGGTATGGCAATGGCCAGGTCAGCCAGATGCGGGAGATAGCCGACAGCCCCTTCAACTGCCTGTTGGACTACGGGACCACGAAGAAGCCGATCGAGGAGATGAGGGCCTATCTCGATGAGATGCAGAAACTGGGGCTGAAGCTCATCTTCTGCGCGAATGATATCTATCCGTCGGCTACCTACTACAAGGACAAGACGCTGCACGGAGCCACGGGCAACGAGGCCATCACTGAGGCAGTCATCAAGGCCTATCGCGATCATCCGGCGCTGCTGGCGTGGTATCTGAATGATGAACTGCCGAAAACCATGGCGCCGGAGTTTACGGAGTACTATCAGCGGTTTCGTAACCTCGATCCCAACCACCCCGCCTACATTGTCCTTTGTAACATGGTAGAGTTGCGGTACTTCACCGGAACCACGGACGTCATGGGGGTGGACCCCTATCCCATCCCCACCCTCCCCGTGACGCGGGTGGCCGACTGGATGGAGGCGGCCAACGACGCTACGCAGAATCACATGCCGACGTGGCTCGTGCCGCAGGCCTTTGCGTGGTATCAGCATCACCCGCCGGGCTCAGACCGGGCCCGCATCCCGACCCCGGCGGAGCTGCTCACCGGCCGCGCACCTACGTATGAGGAATCCCGCTGCATGACATACCTGGCGCTGGCGCATGGGGCCAAGGGGCTCGTCTACTGGTGCTACTACAACATGCGGATGCTGCCGCAGTACAAGCAGATGTGGGAGGACCACAAGCGGATTGGCGCCGAGGTCAAGGAGCTTTCGCCGGTGCTGCTGTCGCCGGACGACCGCGGGACGGCACGCTTCGCGCCCGCCACGGCGCCCGTGCATACCAAGCTCAAGCGCCATGAGGGGCGTGAGTATCTGATCGCGGTCAATGCGGGAACTGAGCCGTGTGTGGTGACGTTCAACCTCGGCCGCGCCCTGCCGACGACGGTCAAGGCTATGCTTGAGGACCGGGAAGTGCCCGCTGCGGGTAACACGCTCGAAGCACAGTTCAAGCCGCTGGAAGTCCATGTCTACGACCTGGGCCGCGCAGCGAAGTGAAGAGGTACCATGAATGCCCGTTGTCGCCAAAGTGATAGCCCTAGCCACCCTCCTGGGCCTTGGTCAGGTGACTGGCTTGCAGTTTGAGAACCTGGGTGTTCCCATTGTCATACGCGAGCTGGCCATCAATGCGGTCACGCATGATCCTGACGGCTATGATCTTGCCTGGGGGATGCTCAACGTCGCGGGTGCCGGCGAGCAGGCCCTGATTGGCATCCGCCTCGACACTGGCGAGACCGTCTCTCTTGATGTTGCCAAATATGGGCTCAGCAAGACCACGGCCTTCCCCGGTGCGGATGGCGCTGTGTACGTCTATACCGGCAATCCCGCCCATTTTCTGCGCTATGACCCGGCCACGCGGAAGCTGGCCGATCTCGGCTGTCCTGCCACACCTGCCAACTACTTCGGCGGTCCCGCAATATCGTCTGATGGCGTTGCCTACATCGGCAGCTACCCCGGCACCCACGTCGCCTGGGTCAACACGAGAACCGGCGAGATTGGCACCCTGGGGCGTATGGCCGATGACAAGCGCCAGCAGTATGTGATCACCTGCGCGGTGGCGGACGACGGCTGGGTGTACTCAGGGACCGGGCTGCACCACATGGAACTGTGGGCCTGCAACCCCAAGACGCTGGAGAAGAAGCAGATTCTTCCGGAGCGGTTCCTGGGCTACCAGGGCAACCCGGGGGTCTGGACCGCAGCCGATGGGAAGGTCTATGGGCGGGCGAAGGACACCACTTTCCTGTGCACCCCCACCGGCATCGAGGAGATGGCTGCCCCGCCCGCGCGCCCACGTCCGCCACTCAAGACAGGCGACTGGATCGTCGGCGGAGTGGACAATCAGGGCAAGATCGCCCTCACCCACGCCACCACCGGCGAGAAGAAGACCCTGCAGACCAGGTACGCCGGCCATCCGGCGAAGATCTTCTCGGTTGCGGCTGAGGGCGACGGCATCATCTACGGGTCATCGTTGCTGCCCGGCAATATGTTCACCGTAGACACCAAGACCGGCAAGCTCACCAATCTGGGCATCATCACCACCGGGCCGCTGCAGGTCTACGACATCATCAACCGCCCGCAGGGGCTCTTCATCGGCACGTATATGGGTTCCCATGTAGACCTGTACCGGCCCGACCAGCCACTCAAGAAGGGCGAGAACCCGAAGTATCTGGGCAACGCCAAGGGCATGGAGCGGCCGGTTCAGTGGTGTCTGGGGCCCGACGGCATGCTCTACACAGGCAACACCCCCGCCAAGGGGCGCCTCGGCGGCGCGCTCATGCAGGTTGATCCCGACCAGGGCACAATTCGGACGTGGGCCAACATCATCCCGAACCAGAGTATAGAGTATCTGGCTGCGGTCCCGGAGCAGAATCTGCTTTACGGAACCTGCACAATAGGGGGAGGCTCCAGTGCCATTCCCGTCGAAAAGGAGGCGGTCTGCTTCCTGTGGGACTGCAAAACCGAGCAGGTTGTGTGGCAGGGCCAGCCGCTTCCCGGCACTACGACCTATGGCCGGGCCATCCGCGCCGGCAACGGGCTGCTCTATGGCGTGGCAGGAAGCAAGTTCTATGTGTTTGACCCGATCAAGCGTGAGACAGTCTGTACGGGCGATCTTCCGGTCCGGGGTCTGAGCTTCCCGATGCTGCATGACGAGCCGGTCGGCCCGCGCGGCCTGCTCATCGGGATAGGCGACGGCGCAATCGTGGCCATTGATCCGGCCACCAACAAGGCGGAGATACTGGCCAAGCATCCGTCGCTAAGCGGCGTTCACGGATTCATGGTGGACAGCCAGAATACCCTCTACTACGGCTCTCAGACGGAGCTATGGCGGGTTCGGCTGCCACTTTAGATTATCAGGAGCCACCATGTTCATCGACATTCACACTCACACGATTCGCCTCTACGACGAACGCCAGCGCGCGATCTGCCGCTGGACAAGCCCCGAGCAGTTGCTTTCCATGTGGGACGACCTGGGGATCGACAAGGGTGTCGTCCTGCCTCTTGTCCACCACGAGATCGGCGAGATCCTGCAGACCAATGAGAACGTGCTGGACATCTACAACCAGTATCCCGACCGCATCATCCCCTTCTGCAACTTCGATGTGCGGTACTGGTACAACAACTCAAAGACCGACTACAGCAAGGCGCTGGAGCACTACAAGTCTCTCGGCTGCAAGGGCGTCGGCGAGTACGTTTCCAACGTGTGGTGGGATGACGAGCGCAGCCTAAACTTCCTTTCACACGTCGAGAAAGCTGGCCTGCCGCTGCTATTTCACGTAGCCAGCGCGAACCGGGGGATGTACGGGCTCGTAGACGAACTCGGTCTGCCGAAGCTTGAGAAGGTACTGGACATGTTCCCCAAGCTGCAGTTCATCGGCCACAGCATGGCCTTCTGGTCCGCGATTAGCGGCGATGCCAGCCCCGAGAACTGGATGGGCTATCCCTCCGGCCCTGTTACCCCCGGGGGGGCGCTGCCCCGGCTTCTGAAACACTATGACAACCTCTGGTGCGACTTCTCAGCGGGCAGCGGCAACAACGCCATCGTTCGCGACTGGGACTTCGGCTGCGCCTTCATGGAAGAGTTCCAGGACCGCGTGCTGTTCGGCACCGACATCTGCGGGTGCCCGCAGAAGGTAGACCAGGTGGACACGATGAACAACGCCCTGGCGCAGCAGAAGATCAGCCACGCGGCGTACGAGAAGATTACGCACCTCAACGCGGAGAAGCTACTGGGGCTGTAGTGTGTTGCGATAGCTGAAGTACATGCGAGGCCCCGCTCTGGCGGGGTCTCGTCGTTTCTGGGGAAGGTTGCGGGGCACGTGAGCGGGAAGCGTGAGTGAAGAGACCTTGAGCAGTGAGAGTGAACCAAAATGCAGTATTTCGGCGATGAACGCGACTGGTTCTTTGACGCCCGCTTCGGCCTGTTCGTCCACTGGGGCATCTATGCCGTGGCTGGCTGGCATGAGCAGCACCAGTGGCGCGGCCGGGTGCCGCGGGCGGAGTATGTGAAGCTGGCCGGGCAGTGGAACCCCGTCAAGTTCGACCCAGACCAGTGGCTCGACCTCGCTGAGAGCGCCGGGATGCGCTATATCTGCCTGACGACGAAGCACCACGATGGCTTCTGCCTGTGGGACACGAAGCTGACGGACTTCAACACGATGAACACGCCCTACGGCAGGGACATCGTGGGGATGCTGGCCGAGGCATGCCACCGGCGAAAGCTGCCGCTGTGCCTGTACTACTCCTGCGCGGACTGGCACCATCCGAACTACCCCAACGAGGGAAGACACCACGAGCTTGAACCGCAGCCTGGGGATGAGCCGGACCTGATGAAGTACCTGGAGTTCCTCAAGGGCCAGGTCCGAGAGCTTTGCACCAACTATGGGGAGATCCACGGCTTCTGGTGGGACATGAACGTGCCGGGGCATGTTGACCCGAGCATCAACAGCATGATCCGGCAGCTTCAGCCCTCGTGTGTCATCAACAACCGTGGGTATGACGAGGGGGACTTCGGCACGCCAGAGCGTGACTACGAGGCTGGCGCTGATGAGGCTGTGGGTCAGGGACGGCCCGTAGAGGCGTGTCAGTCTGTCGGTATCGAGGCCTGGGGCTACAGGCGGGACGAGGACTACTATACCGACCGGCACCTGCTGCGGAGCCTGGACAAGTTCATGGCGCGCGGGGCGAACTACCTGCTGAATGTAGGCCCAACCGGAGAGGGTATCATCCCGTCGGAGGCCGAAGCCATCCTGCGGCGAATAGGGACATGGTATGGGGCCGTTAAGGAAGCGCTGCTGGACGTGCAGCCAGCCTCTAACCTGACGGTGAACCGTGAGGTATTGCTGACGCGGCGAGGCAACACCATCTATGTGCACCTGCACCGCGACCCGGTGACCAGCGCGGTGAAGCTCAAGCCGCTGGACGTGCTGCCGAAGTCAGCGGTGCTGCTCAATGACGGGCGGGCGGTGGAATGCGCGGTGGACCTGCTGCCGAGCGAGCACGTAGACTTCAAGCCGTACTTGCGGCTGAAGAACCTGCCCGTGAATGAGCTGTGCAACACCGTGCTGGTGGGGAAGCTGGAGTTTGAGGACCTGTCGGCGTTTGAGACGAAGGTTGAGAATGTGCCTGAAGGTGTAGATGTTCGGCAGATGTAGAAACTGGAGGACATGATGCGCTACCTCGCTATCCTGCCGCTGCTGATCGTGGGTGCCGTCTGGCCGCAACAGACGCCGGATTTCCTGGACGTGCGCGAGATGGGGGCCTCCGGGTCCAAGTTCAACACCACCGCCACCATCGCCGCAGGCTCCAAGGCGATCACCGTAGCCGATGCGGGCGACTTCAAGGCCGGACAGGGCGTGATGCTGTCGCGGGCCAATATCCAGTTCAGCAAGCCCGTGCTGTGGGGGCCGAGGGAGAAGTACGCGGCCTCGAAGGCTGCGGGAGACCTCGTGCAGCTTCGCGGGTACGACGGCAGCCTGGGTGGCTGGACCATCTACATCATCGACATTGATGGCAAAGACCCGGCGACCTTCCGCTGGAGTGACGATTTCTGCCGCACGTGGAAGGGCACGAAGGTCAAGATCACGGGCGACTGGCAGCCCCTGTCGGGCGGGACGGAGATCAAGCTCGGCAATCTCGACTGGGGCAGTGGCTACGTGGTGACCTTCAGCGCGCGAGACCAGCTTCAATCGATGATAGAGAAGGTCGAGGGCAAGACGATCACGCTGCGCGACGCGCCGACGCGGGAGGCCAAGGACGCGGTGCTGCGCCACAATGACACCGAGGCGCTGCAGGCCGCCATTGACAAGGGCATCGCCGAGAAGCGCAATGTGTACTTCCCGCCGGGTACGTACTGCATCGCGCGGGGCCTGAAGGTGAATAGGGCGGCAGGGCTGACGCTTGAGGGCGCCAACGGTGTGGACACCATCCTGGATATCAGCGAGGGCGAGGGGGCTTGCTTCGAGCTGCGGGACGGCACCGAAGTCAACATCCGCAACTTTCGGATGATCGGCAACACCGGCTTCGACGCACGCGATCAAGCCGGCTATCTGCCCTGCCAGGGGGCGGGCGGGGTCTGGGGGTTCTACCTCAAACCCACCCATGGGATGATGGTCAGCAACACCGAGCGCGTGCTGCTCGAGAATTGCCACGCCAGCAAGATGAGCGGGGAGTGCTTCTACTCCGGCGGCCGGTCGCGAGCCTGGAACCAGCCCGAGCCGGCGCAGTACACGAAGGCCATCACGTACCTGCGCTGCTCGGTGACCGACAGCGCCCGGAATGCCTTCAACAACAACGACATGGCCGAGAATACGAGCGTACTCTACTGCCGTGTCGTGGATGTCGGTGGCTGCACCTGGGAGGGCGCCTCGCGCTTCGTGCGCTTCATCGGCAACTACGTGCGGAACGCGGGCACGGTGGCGATGGGCAACATACGCAGCCGTGACGAGCGGTATGAGCAGCTTGGCTCCGGTCAGCACATCATTGCAGACAATGTCTTCGAGGGCAACATCTGCTATGGTGGCGTGGCCATCCGCGCGGCAGCCGGGGCCTCGCAGGTCATCGTCCGCAACAACTTGTTCATCAACTTCAACTCCGGCGCTGTGGACATCAGCGCCTGGAACAGCAACCGCGACCTGACCGCGGAGACGTCAGACATCAGTGGCAATATCTTTGACATGACCGACATCACCAGCAAGCCCGCAGCCCGCACGGCGGTACTGGTGAGCGGGTCGAATGTGAGCGTCGAGGACAACCAGATATATGTGCGCGGCACGGTGGACCCGCTGGTGACGGCGATTCACCTGTGGGAACCCGCAGTGAACCTGAACGTGCATGACAACCTGATCCGCAACTGCGGGGCCGGGCTGAAGGTCGAGCGCGGCAGTTCCAGGGTCACTGAGGTCATGAACCCCACTACCTTCGCCGCCACGGGTAAGATTCCGCTGGAACGGCGGCAGTCGCACCGTTACCAGGGCTGGAACGTGGTCTGGTCGCGCGGCGGCAAGATCATGGGCAAGGCGGGCATCGCCGAGTTCGATCCCGTGGCCGTGCAGTTCAAGCTCAAGGCCCCCGCAGACCTGAAGGTCGGGGACATCATCGAGGTCTTCCCGCCGAGTGGCAGTAACTGGGACCTGCACCACAACACGGTAGCGAACTGCCTGGCCCCGGTGAGTCTGGACCTCTACGGCAGCCCAACGACTACCTTCCGGAGCAACATCATCACCGCCGGTGACGCAGCGACGAAGGAAGCTGTGGCCGTCAAGGGGCGAGTGAACCTGCTGGACAACACGTTCTCGGGGTTCACGGCCAAGGACCAGGCGGCGCTGGCGCTGTATCCGGATCGGTTCGGGAAACCCAACGCCAACCTGTGCGAGGGCAACGTATTCGACAACTGCCTCCTGCCGGTCAGCGAGAGCGTGTCAGGGCTCTGGGACGCATACCGCGGCAGTGGGAACGTATTCGTCAACTGCGGGTCACAGCCGAAGCCATTGGCAGCGCCGGTGCAGAACATCAAGCCGGTCTTGCGGAAGGTAGAGGTGGCGGTGGGCGGGAGCCTGCGCGCGCCGAAGGTGACCAAGCCCGTGACGCTTGACGGGAAAGTAACCGAGTGGCCATGGACTGACAAGCAGCGGGTGACGATCCTGCAGCAGTCCCCATCCGGTGGGCCAGGCGCGGGCCCGAAGTCGCAGATGCTCGCGGCGCATGACGACAGCTATGTCTACGTGGCCCTGCGGGTGTCGCTGCCCGCGAACTACAAGCTCAACACTAGTGGCGGGTCGTATGCAAGCGACGGTATGGAGCTTGCCTTTGCCAGCGGCGATCCCAAGGTGCCCTCGGCGACGTTCGTCATGTGGGGCGGGGCAGGGGGAACGTTCACTCTGGTACCCGTCGGCGGGGCAGACGGGGAGCAGGCGGACCTGCTTAGCAAGCAGGTGAAGTACGCCGCAGCGGCGGGTAAGGACGAATGGACGGCGGAATGGCGGCTGCCGCTGGCGGTGTTGGGGCCGCAGAGCAAGACGGTCAAGAAGCTGCTCTTCAACGTCGGAATCCGCTATCCGGCCATCGACTACTGGTCGGCATGGGTTGGAACCGGCGCGGAGCTGTTCAGGGTGGAAAGCGCCGGGCAACTCATCCTGGAGTAGGCGCATGACTTGATTGGCCGCTGTATCGACCTTGTTATCCTGAAGCAGCCTTACGAAGGAGACTCCGATGAAGATCGGCTGGGCGCATGTTGATGTCACTCCCGACCGGCCCGTTATCTTGCGCGGGCAGTTCCATGTTCGCATCTCGCAGTATGTCAACGACCCGCTGACCTGCACCATACTGGCCCTGGAGCAGGACGACCACCAGGCCATCATGGTCAGTTGCGATCGCGTGAACATGCCCTATCCACTCGAGGCGCGGGTGCGCGAGGCCGTGGCAAAGCGCTTGCCGGGGTTCGACCCGCGCAACCTGCTCATGAATGCGACCCACACTCACACAGCCGCCGAAGTGGAGGAGGGCATCTATCCGGACCAGGGGCCCGACGTGATGCCGCCGACCGAGTACGCCGAGTTCTTTACGGCGAGGGTGACCGAGGCGATCGCGCAAGCGTGGGAGAGCCGTGCGCCGGGCGGCGTGAGCTGGGGCTACGGCCATGCGGTAGTGGGCCACAACCGCCGGCTGTGCTATCAGGGCGGGATGGCGAAGATGTATGGCAAGAGCAACCAGTCAGACTTCAGCCATGTGGAGGGCTACGAGGACCACGGCGTGGACCTTCTATTCACCTGGGACCTCAACGAGACGCTGACGGGCGTCATCGTCAACGTCGCCTGCCCTTCACAGGTGACCGAGGGCGAGTCCTACGTGTCGGCTGATTTCTGGCATGAGGCGCGGGAGGAGATACACCGTCGGCTTGGTGATGACGTGCAGATCTTCGCGCAGTGTGCCGCGGCAGGGGACCAGTCGCCACACCTGCTGCTTGAGCAACGTTCCGAGGAACTGATGCGGCGGCGCAGGGGGCTGACGGAGCGCCAGGAGATTGGGCGCAGGATCGCTAACGCCGTGGAGGGTGTTCTGCCGTGGGCGCGGGAGGAGATTGTCACTCACCCGGCCTTCGCGCACGTCGTGAAGGACGTAAACCTCCCGACGCGGCTGGTTACGCGGGCTGATTACGATGAAGCGGCGGCGCAGGTGGCCCACTGGGAGGCCCAGCCGGCTGACCCGAGCGACATCTATGCCTTCTCGGTCCGCTATGTCATGCTGAGACGGTATGGCAAGGTAATGACCCGCTATCAAACACAGCAGGAAGACTGCCTTTACCAGACCGAAGTGCACGCCCTGCGCATCGGCGACGTGGCTATCGCGACGAACCCGTTCGAGTTGTTCCTCGACTACGGCATGCGCATGAAGGCCCGCAGCCAGGCCGTGCAGACGTTTGTGGTGCAGCTTACCGGCACGGGCAAGAACACGATGTCAGGGTATCTGCCGACAGCGCGTGCGGTGGCCGCCAAGAGCTATGGGGCGGAGGTCGCCGACAACCGCGTGGGTCCCGAGGCCGGGCAGGTGCTGGTCGATCAGACCCTCGACCTGATCAACAGCCTCTGGGAGACGCCCGCGGCACAGTGAACGTCAGCCCCCTCCTCGCGTCAACAGACCAATGAGCGATTCGGTTCTGAGCAGCGACCGCCGCCGAAGACCAAGTGGCTGTCGCTGCTGCGGCTGTTTGCTGCTAACGCTGCCGCTGCTCTTTACGCTGGCGCTCTGGTGGGAGGCTCGCCCGGTGCATCTGACGCAGTCAGTGATCGAGATCCCCGGCCTGCCGCAGGAGTTCGACGGCCTGCGATTGGCCTTCCTGGCCGATATCCATCGCGGGCCGTTCATGTCCGAGGCGCGGATTGCCAAGGTGGTCATGAGCGTCGACAAGGCGCGGCCGGACGTCATCGGCCTCGGTGGCGACTACGTCCACCGCTCCAAGCGCTACATACCCTCAGTATGGCGCGAGTTGGGGGCCCTCAGGGCGCCGCTGGGCGTCTATGGGGTCCTGGGTAACCATGACTATTGGGAGAGCAAAGACCTGTCGCTGAAGGCGATGGCACACGCGGGGGTTGTGAACCTCACCAACCGCAACGTGCCGCTGGAACGCAACGGAAAGCGGATCTTCATCGCGGGAGTAGACGACTTCTGGGCTGGAAAGCCGGACCTGGAGGCGGCGTTGAAGGGTATTCCGGAAGACGGCGTCGCCATAGTGCTGTGCCACAACCCGGACTACATCGAGGAGCAGACGGACTTTCGTGCGAAACTGTGGCTGTCCGGGCACACGCATGGGGGACAGGTGTGCCTGCCCGGCGGCAGGCCGTTCATTCATCCCTCCAAGTGCGGCCTGCGCTATATTGCCGGGCTGGCAACCTGCGAGGGGATGCAGATCTACATCAGCCGCGGTGTGGGGACCGTGACACCACCGTGGCGCCTGAACTGCCCCGCCGAGGTGCCGATTATCGAACTCCGCGCGGCGCCCAAGTTCGTCACCCCTTGACATTTTCCCCCGCAAAGGGAAGACTCTCTTCAGTCTATGTCTTACTCTCGTCTTCTCCTCATCCTCAGCCTCCTGCTTCCCGCTGTTGCCCCCGCCCAGGAGTTCGGCCGGCTTTGCGCACAGGGCCCGGTGCCCTACCTGGCCGGTCCAGCCCTCGTGCAGATTGAGGGCAACCTGACGGCTGGCGACTTCGCCGACATCGCCTGTGGCGACTATGACGCCGACGGTAGAGATGACATTGTTGCCGGCTCAGCCTATGGTGACTTGCTCTTCTATCGCCGCCGCGAGGGCATCTTCGACAAGCCGGTGCTGATGCTCAGCGCGGAGTTTTCCTTCACGAGCAGCCGCCAGAGCCGCCTGCAGGTGTCGCCGGAGCTTGTTGACCTCAACCATGACGGCGTGCTGGACCTGCTGCTCGGCGCGGGCGGGAATGTCTACTTCTACAGCCGCAAGGGCGGATTGCAGCCGGGCATGGTGCTGCGAGCCGAGGATGACCGCCCACTGGGCCAGATCATTGGATCGGCTCACCTGGCGCCGACCGCTGAGGACCTCGATGGCGATGGCGACGCGGATATCGTACTTGGCGATGCCGAGGGGCGCGTGTGGTGGGTGGAGTGCCTCAGTGCTGAGCCCCTGCGGCTGGCGGTGCCTGTGCAGCTTGCTGCCGGGGAGGCGCCGCTGAAGGTTGGCCCTCGGGCGCGCGTGTGCATCGGCGACTGGGATGGCGACAGCCGCTTTGACCTGCTTGTGGGTGACGCCACCGGGCAGGTGTATTTCGTGCGCGGTCGCCGGGAGGGTCTGGCGCCGCCCGAGCCGCTGTTCCGCCACGGCACGCCTGCTCAAGACGGCGTTGTGTTGACCGAGGTATGCCCGCGTCTGCGTGACCTCGATGGCGATGGCAAGACCGAGCTGTTGCTCGGAGCGCGCTCTGGCTTTGTTGCGACCTTCGCCCGCAGCCCCCAGGGGCCGGTCTTCACGGGCTATCTCCAGGCGCGAGAGGCCCCGCTGGATGTGGGGCGCTATGCGGCACCCGCCGCCGTGGACTGGAATGCCGACGGCGTCACTGACATTGTCTGCGGGGCCGAAGACGGGCTTGTGCGGCTCTTCCTCGGCCGCCGCGACGGCCGCTTTGAGCCCGGGCAGATGGTTTCCGCGGTAAACGGCCCAGTGTTGGCGGATGGTCCCGCCGGCGCCTATCGCTACTCATGGCCGCGGCTGGCGGATCTGAACGGCGACGGGGTTTCCGACTTGGTCCTCGGTGGAGTTTCCGGCAAGGTCGAGACCTTCCTGAACCAGGGCGGCTTCCGTTCCAGCGGCACCATGCGCATCGGTGGGGAGGACATACGCGGCCTGGGCATCAGCGCCATATGTCTGTCAGACTACGACGGCGACGGGGACACAGACCTCTTCGTGGGTGATCTCACACCTCCGGGTGGGGCACCCGTGGCCAATGGGGACAAGCTGCCGCGGTTTGTGCTGCCCACAGGCGGTCTGGCGTACTTTGAGAACCAGTCGCCCAAGGGGCCGGGGATGCCTTTGTTCCTCAAGGGCGTGCGGTTAGCGGCCTATGTGGGCCGGCGTGGGCGGGCTGTCGAGGAAGATGCCCTGGACGCGGGGGTGCTGGGGCCATATTACCTTGAGCCGCTGAACCTCAACGGCGACACATGGGACTTCCTGCTCGGGACCCGCGCCGGGTACTATGTCTTCGCAAACCCCAAGTCGCGCCTGTACTACCCCATGCCGACTCTGGAATCGACCGAGGGCATCCCTAACCCGCTCTTCCCGCCGCTGTATTCCTGCACCGCTGCCAGCCTGAGCGGTGCGGGACGTGGGCTACTCTGCGGGCTGGGAGACTATGGTTTTGTCTGTTACTACCCGCCCGAGCAAGTCCCGCAACTCAACGGCGGTCACTGATCCGAGGCCGATTCCCCATGTCCGACCTGTGGCTACTGAGACATACCGGCTGGCCCGGCGCCGTTGCGGGTGTCACCCAGCGCGGTCCGCATGATCCCGCCGATCCAGCCAGCGGCTACAACCTCGGCCACACCGCCAACGCGAATCACGGGCAGGTGGACGCGCTGCGCCGCCGAGCCCTGGATGAACTTGGCGTTGGAGATCATAGCCTCGTCTGCAGCGACCAGATCCACGGTACCCGCATCTCAGTCGCGAGCTACGACGACCTCCCGCAACTGCCCCGACGACATGGCTGGCCCTACTACCCTGAGGCGGACGCGCTCATCACTGCAGACGACCGGCTGGCGCTGATGCTCTTCTTCGCGGACTGCTGTCCCGTGACCCTCTACAGCCCCGACGCCCGCTGCGGCGGCATAGCCCATTGCGGCTGGCGGGGCAGCGTGGCCGACCTGGCTGGAAAGACGGTGCGCGCGCTGAGTGAGACGTTCGGCGCTCCGGCTCATGGCCTACGCGCCCTCGTTGGTCCCTGCATCTGCGCGAAGTGCTATGAGATCGGCCCCGAAGTTGCGGACGCCGTACTTGCGCTCAACCTCCCAGAGACGCTGCACAAACAGGACAATAGCCTGTACCTGGACTTGCTGGCGCTCAATACTGCCCTCCTGGAGCGCGCAGGCGTCCTGTCCTACCACATCCAGCCGCTCACCACTTGCACCAGTTGCGGCGACATTCCCCTCCACTCCTACCGCCGCCACGGCCCGACGGTGGGCCGCCTCGCTGCCTTCTTCGCCCTCCGTTCCTCCGTTCCAGAGACGTAAACCTACAACTTTACTGATGTGTCAGCGTCAATTCAGAGAGGGTCGGAGCAGGGAGGCCGCGCCTCTGCGGCTGGGTCTGCTAGGGGGCATTGCTGGGGAGAGATTCGCAGCGCAGCGCTGTGCACCGTGGGGATGGAGTGGTGGAGATGAGGAATTGCTACCGCGCGATGCGGCTCAGCGTGATCGGTGGCGGCGTGTTTGCCGCTGTCTTGCTCGTATCCGGACAGACCGACAATCCGCTGCTATGTCTGGTGCAGCTCGAGGGTCGTTCGATGGAGCCGGCACTGCAACCGGGGCGCGAACTGCTCTTTGCCAGGCTGCCCTGGACTACCGGCGACATTATCCTCGCCGACGTTGGTGAGAGCAGCCCCATAGTAAAGCGAGTGGCAGCAGACAAAGGCGAGAATGTGCTGCTCCAGGGCGATAACCGCCTGCTGTCCATTGACTATGTTGTGCCCCGACGCTCCGTTCAAGCGGTCCTGCTGTGCCGCACTCCGCTGACCTCGCCGTTGCCCCGAGTGCGAGAGCCGCAGACAGTTGTTTTCCCGGCATATCCCTACGGCATGCCGGAGATGACGCAGCCCGGCTGGGGCGCATGGCAGGGCCTCCCACAGGACAGGGTACCACCTCCTGCCGCTCCGCGTGCTGCTCCGGAACCCCGGCCGTTCCCGCACCAGGGCGCTGTCAATCCAGCACTGCCCCCTGATGCACCAATGCCTCACGAATCCTGGCGTACCCGACCGCAAGGGCGGGCTGGCGGTCAAGTGCGGCCAATCCGGCTGTCACTCCGGCGGCCTGGCCAGTCGCCAGGCACCGCGCCATGAGCCTGAAGGGGTCCAGCACCCGGCAGTCACATGAAAGCGCCCGCCCGCCTGTAGCGACATTGCTGAAGCTCACTGGCAGCAGCGCGCGCCATGGCACCCCGCGCAAGCCCTTGTTCCCCTTGTGCCAGGCCGGCGCAAAGCCTGTCAAGCCGTGGCCCCCATAGCTGCGCGTAGCCAGCGCCACCGATTCAGCCACCGGTGCGTCTTCATCAAGGTCGGCCATGGTGATGGTCTCACGCCCCACGATCCCCCGCCCCGCCCGAACGCCCACGCGATCGGCCGTGTCCACTAGAAAGCATCGCCCGAACCCGGGGATGCTATCTCGGAACCACCGGATTGCCAATTCGGCCTGGTCGCGGAGATCGGCATCCATGCCCGACAGCTCCGCGGCGGATACCCCATCTCCTGCGGTCAGAGTGAAGTTAAGCAGCACCTCTCCCGGATTCAGCAACGCCATGCCCATGAAGCGGTCCTGCGCGGCCAGGGGCACCGTCCCCGCCGCGACATGCCGGTTGAAGGCCTCCTCCACCGTCGGCCGGTAGAAGCCCTCCACGCCGCCCACGCGGATCAGGATGGTCTTGGTCATGGACTGCTCGACCGGGTAGTGCCGCACCTCGCCTCCGGCACGGAAGACGAGGTCCGCGTCACCAGTGGCATCCACAAAGGCCTGGGCCGCGATCAACCCCGGTCCTTCCGGCGCATTCACTGCGATAGCCGTCACCCGCTCCCCTTCCGTCACCGCCCCCAGGAGCGTCGTGTAGTATAGCTGCTCCACCCCATTCCGTGCCATCAGCCGTCGCGCCCCAGTCCGTAGCCCGTCCAGAGAGATGATGACGTTCCCTGCCAGTGGCAGGTCGCCAATAGGCTCGTCCTCCGGAACATGCCCCGGTTCCGAGGTGAGTCGCGCCGCCCCGGCCGCATCCAACTCTCTCACCAGTTCATCGCCTATTCCGCCCACAATCTGGCGCTCTCCATACCCGAACCCCATCAGGTACGGGCAACAGCAGTTGGTAGCCACTCCGCCGGGAAAGGCGGCCCGCTCGACAATGAGTGTGCGGCAGCCGAGTTTGGCGGCGGCGCAGGCTGCGCCAAGGCCTGCCGGACCAGCTCCAACAACCACGACATCATATTGCCCGCGCACGGGCCACCGGTCAGGAGTCTGGAAGATCACGTTTCCCATGACTGTCTCCTGGTAGAGCTGAATGGTTCAAAGGGGAGGTTAGGCGGAGTCGGCGGTGGGGCGGGAGTCGACCTGCCTGACGGCGACGACATCAATGAGCTGCTCAAGACGGTGCACTAGTCGGTCAAGGTCCGCGCGGCGGCGGATCGCAAGCGTGAGGTGGACGTGAGCCAGGTGGTTATCGAGCGTCCGCGCCTCGACGGCCTTGATGTCTATGTTAGCGTCGGAGACGATCGCGGTGATGTGGGAGAAGATGCCCGTGCGATCCACCGCGACCAGTTCGATGTCCTGCGTGAAGATACTCTGGGCGTCGTGATCCGACCAGGAGAGGGGCACAACCCGTCCCGGCTCCAGCTCGCTGCGATAGAGCATGTTCTTACAGTCCACGCGGTGGATGGCCAAGCCCTTGCCGCGCGTGATGTAGCCGACGATGTCATCGCCGGGCAGGGGATTGCAGCACTTTGAGAGGCGCGAGAAGAACCCGGCGACGCCGCCCGCCTTGACCGGAAGCGGCGCCTGGGGCACCTTGGGGCTGTTGGGCAACGAGAGTTGCTGAGCCTCTTCGACAAGCGTGACGGGCCGCTGCTCCTTCTCGATGAGATGGGCCACGACGGTGTCGGTCTCAATGTCACCGAAGCCTATGGCGGCGAGCAGAGAATCGACGTCGAGGTAGCCGAGGTGAGTAGCAACACGCACGTAGGCTTCCGCGTTGATCTGCTGCCGCTGGTGCCCCGGCAAGCGGGTCAGGGCCCGCTCCAGGCCTTCACGGCCCGCGGCGATGTTGTCTTCGCGAGCCTTGCTGCGCAGGTACCGCCGCACCTTTGACTTGGCGCCGGAGCTTTGGATGATCCGCAGCCAGTTGTGCGTCGGCTCCGCCTGCGGTGAGGTGATGATCTCCGCCACATCGCCATTCTTGAACTTGTAGTCAAGGCCGACCCGTCGCCCATTGACCTTCGCCCCGACGCAGCGGTTCCCCACCTGTGTGTGGATGCGGTAGGCAAAGTCAAGCGGCCCCGAGCCCGCCGGCAGGTCTATAACGTCACCCTTGGGGGTGAACACGAAGACTTGATCATGGAACAGGTCCATCTGCAGAAGTTCAAGGAATTCGTGGCTCTCTGTGAGATCGGAGTCAAGTTCAAGGAGCTGACGAACCCACGAGACCTGCTCGTCGAGCTTGGCGTCGGTCTCGCCCTCCTTGTAGCGCCAGTGGGCCGCCACGCCGTACTCGGCCATGCGGTGCATTTCCTCAGTGCGAATCTGCACCTCCAGCACCTGACCATCGGGCCCGATGACCTTGGTGTGCAGCGACTGGTAGTTGTTCGCCTTCGGTTTGGCAATATAGTCGCTGAACATGTCCTGCAGCGGCATCCACAGGTCATGAACCAGGCCCAGGGCGGCGTAGCACTCCGGAACGGTCTGGACGATTACCCGCAGGGCGTGGAGGTCGGCGATCTGCGAGAAGTCCACCTGCTGGCGCGCCATCTTCTGGTAGATGCTGAACAGATGCTTGGGCCGGCCCTGTACCCTGGCGTGGACGCCGGCTCGCTCCAGACGGGCCTGCAGCTCAGCCGTCGCGCGTGTGATGAGCTTCTCGCGTTCGCTGCGGGCCATGCCGACCAGGCGCGCGATTTCGCCGTATTTCCCCGGCTCGAGGAACTTCAGCGACAGGTCCTCAAGCTCCCACTTCAGACGCCAGACGCCGAGACGGTGGGCGAGAGGGGCGAAGATGTGCAGGGTTTCGACAGCGACGGCCTGTTGGCGCTCGGGAGGCAGTGGCGCCAGTGTGCGCATGTTGTGCAGCCGGTCGCCAAGCTTGATCAGGATCACCCGCGGGTCCTCGGCCATGGCCAGGAACATCTTACGCAGGTTGCGCGCCTGTTCTTCTTGTTTGCTCGCGAAGTCAAGCTTGTGCAGGTTTGTGACGCCCTCGACCAGGCGTGCCACGGTGGAGCCGAACTGCTTTTGCAGGTCAGGCAACTCCGCGGGAGTGTCTTCGATGGTATCGTGGAGCAGTCCGGCGGCTATGGAGTGGGGATCGCTTTCAACACTGGTGAGGATATCGGCAACTTCGAGGGGGTGGATGATGTAGGGTTCGCCGGAGAGACGCTTCTGGCCACTATGCATCCTGTCGGCGAACTCGAAGGCGCCGACGAGGAGTTGTTTATCCACGCCGGGCCAATAACCGGCAACCTTATGTGAGATAGTCTCAATTGAGGTAGTCATGAGTTACAGTAAGACCGCCTCGATATGCAAGCGGAGGCGGTCCGAACGTGTGTCAGGTAATTATAGCACAATTGGGGCCTGATTGTCTGGGGAAATCAGCCAATAGCAGTTCCGGGGAGCGGCCGATCGTCATCCCGCGACGCCAAAGGCCCCGCCCGAGCAGGGGCGGGGCCTTTGGCACTTCCTATCTCTACCCCTCAGCGTGTGCCTCTTCGAGCACCGGGCCCGAGACCGGATAGCGCAGCACCGCCGCTGCGAGAGCGGTAGTGGGCATCTGATCACGATCAACCGCCCAGATGTCGCCACCGGTGCGCAGCACTTCCGTGGCAATAAGATCGAGTAGATCCTCGTCCTCCGGCTCCTGTTGCTCATGGACTGCCACCCGTCGCGTCACCGGGTCAAAGCGCCCCCAGACCTCTTGCCCCACCGGCAGGAAGACCGCCTCGACCAGGCCATCGTGAGCGGCAATGACCACTTCCCGGACCTCGGTACTCGCCCGCCGATATGCGGACGCGTGCTCAAAGCGCTCCACGGCTACCTGCCGTGCCCTAAGGAAGATCGGCTGCACAATGTGCCAGCCGCGGGTATGCAGTTCTTCCGGCAGCGTCCGCTCAAAGTTGCCGCTAATCGTGTCTTCGGCGATGTTTGCGTAGCGGCTGGCGCGGCGGAAGAGGCCGATCATGTAGTCCACGCCGGCGAGCACCAGCGGCGCCTGCTCTGTGTGCAGTAGCTTCTGCAAGGCGTTGTCTATCTCGTGGAAATAGCGCATCAGGTCTTCCTGGGCCCGCTCGTCGTCCATGCCGTGGCCATGGAACATCAGCTTGGTCCGGTTGCCGCTGATGCTTCCGGGTGCCGTGTGCATCTCCTGCTCCAAGAACTGCCGCTCAAGTTCATCGAAGCGCAGCGTATAGTCGAGGCTGGGCGGCAGGTCAGGAACGGTGAGTTCGCGCGCGCCATTGATGGTGCAGTAGAACACGCGCGTCTGGTGCTTGCTGAGTGCCAGGATATAGAAGCTCCCCGTAGGGCCCACGATATTCAGCAGCGGCTTGAGATGGAAGCGCTGATTAGCCGTTACAACCTCGGGGAAAGACAGGGGCAAGCGGTAGTAACGCATGAAATCCCGCGCGATGAAGCAGGCCAGACCGTCGCTTTGGTACTCCCAGAACATGCGATCCGCCTGTAGGTGCCACGCTGCATCGAGCAGCGCCTTGATGGGGCGCTCCTTGAGGCCCTGGCGGCTCAGGAGTTGCTCCGCCCGGCGCAGCATGTTCTTGAACCTGATGCCGTTACCCCCGGTGGCGGTGCCGGAGCGGTCGGTGGGCAGGTATAGAGAAATGAACGGACCTTCACGTTCGGCAGTTAGTTCTCGGACTTCTTCGAGTGTCAAAGTCTCCATCCGCTTCCTCCTGTACTCCGTCTTGTGGAGTTATCGGTGTCGCTGAGCTCTGTTGCGGCTTTTCTGCCTGAGGCGAAGAGAGCCGCCAGCGCTTGAGAGGTAGAATGACAAGCTGTCCCACCACGAGAGGCAGCAGGCTCATGCCGAGGGCCACCAGCAGGCCCATCGTCCCCGGATTGACCAGGTCCAGTACGTTCGCCAGGACCGGCAACTTGAGCGCCATCACGAGCAGGCCGCCGCATAGCGCAATTGCGCCCCATATATACTTGTTGCCGACGATGTCATTGCGCCACCAGTTCGAGTTCGGGTCCCGCAGGTTGAAGACGTGCCAGAGCTGGGCCACAGCGAGGGTCAGAAACGACACCGTGATGGCCTCATGCTCCGGCAAGCGGAGCCAGAACATGGACAATCCCAGCGCCCCCAGCACGCCTACGGTGATAGTGAAGCCGAAGATGACGATGTCGATCCAGTGTCGTCTGGCGAGGATGGGCTCGTGGGGGTCTCGCGGCGGCCGCCGCATGATGCCCGGCTCACCTTCGCCTACGCCCAGAGCCAGCGCCGGGAACACGTCGGTAACGAGGTTGAGGAAGAGAATCTGCAGGGGCAGGATGGGGAGCGGTGCATCAACGACGGAAGCCAACGTGACCGTCATGATCTCCGCCACGTTGCATGAGAGCAGATAGAGCACGAAGCGACGGATGTTGCGGAAGATGACGCGCCCCTGCTCGATGGCGTAGATGATGGTATTGAACGAATCGTCCAGCAGGATCATATCGGCCGCTTCCTTGGCCACCTGCGTCCCCCGCAGGCCCATTGCGACCCCGATGTCCGCTTTTTCCAGCGCTGGCGCGTCGTTCACGCCGTCACCAGTCATTGCCACTATGGAATCCCGCTGTTGGTGAAGCCCGATCAGGTCGAGTTTCTGGCGCGGGCTGACGCGGGCAAAGATGCTGGTGCCCAGCAGGCGCCCCTTATCCTCAGCCGACCATTCCTCCGCGGGCGGCAGGTCGGTGCCTGTGATGGGGGCAGTATCGTGCTCCTGAACCAGCCCGACCGCTTTTGCCACCTGCTGGGCCGTGGTGGCTTGATCCCCGGTCATCATGATGACCCGCACCCCAGCCATGCGGGCCAGGCGCAGGGCCTCGGTGACTTCCTGCCGGGGGGGATCCTGCAGGCCGATCAGCGCCACCAGCGCCAATCCCTCGTATGGGGGCTCCTCTGGGTCGTCGACGTACTTTTGTGCCGCTGCGACCATCCGCAGGCCTTCGCGCCCAAGCTCCTCATTGCGGCTCATCCAGGAGCGGCGCGCGTCGTCATCCAGCGGAACCTCTCCCTCGGCCGTCAAGACGTGCTCGCAGCGGCTGAGCACACGCTCCGGCGCGCCCTTGACCGCCACCAGCACCCGCCTGCCGTCCCCGTGGTAGGTGGCCATCATTTTGAGGTCAGGATCGAATGGCTCCTGGCGCACGAGTGGGTAGTGTTCGAGTAGATGGGGCTTCTCCAGTTCCGCACGCGCCGCCGCAACCAGCAGCGCCACCTCCAGTGGGTCGCCCACCGCCCCGGACACCCGCCCCTGCGGACCGTCGTGGAGCCCCGCCGTGTTGCACAGGGCTCCAAGCATCAGCGTCTGCCGCAGTAGCGGGTCGCCGGCGGCCTCGATGGCAACACCATCTCGGACGAACGAGCCGTCTGTCTCAAAGGCGCCCCCGGTCACCGAGTAATCCCCTTCCGCCGTAACTACGCGGCGCACTGTCATGCGATTCTCGGTCAGAGTTCCAGTTTTGTCGGTGCACACGACGCTGGTCGCTCCGAGGGTCTCTACCGCTGACAGCCTGCTGATGAGCGCATTGCGCCTTGCCATGCGCCACATACCCCGGGCGAGCGCCGTCGTGGCCACAATCGGCAGACCCTCGGGAATCGTCGCGACTGCGAGAGCGAGGCCCGTCTCAATCATGAGCAGGACCGCGCGCCCCTGCATGAGACCCAGTGCAATGATCGCGGCCGCAATGACCAGAGTGATCCAGACCAGCCTTTGCCCAAGAGCATCCAGACGCTCCTCAAGCGGTGTTGCATCTTGCTCGGCCTCGGCGATCATCTCGGAAACCTGGCCAAGCTCCGTGGCGAGGCCGACTGCGGTCACGACCGCCTCCCCCGAGCCACGATTCAGGGCAGTCCCCCGGTATAGCATGCTCGTCCGCTCGGCCAGCGGCGTACCAACTGCCACCGGCGGCTCATGCTTGGCGACTGGGTCGGATTCCCCGGTGAGGGTAGATTCATCTGCCTGGAGCCTGGAGGCGCTCACAATTCGTGCGTCGGCACTGAGAACCTGCCCAGCCTCCAGGACCAGAATGTCCCCCGGTACGACCTCCTCAGCCGTGATCTGCTGTAGCTGGCCGTGACGGCGGACGGTCGCCGGGACCGTCCCCAGGTCCCGGAGCGCCTCCATGGAGCGCACGGCGCGGATCTCAGTGAAGAAACCAATCGCGGTGTTGATGACGATGACGATGAGCACAGCAACGCCCTCAACCACAGCGTGGCTGAAGAAGGAAACCAGCGCTGCGACAGCGAGCAGGGCGATGATCAGACTGCGGAATTGGTGGAGAAGAATGCCCCAGGCGCTCTTCGGCTTGGCTTGAGCGAGGCAGTTGGTGCCATAGCGGTCACGGCGGCTTAGCACCTCATCGCGGGAAAGCCCCAACTCGGCCGAGGTGTCCAGCTCTGCGGCGACGTCCTGCCAGTTCCGCGCCCACGGCTGAGCAGGCAGGAGGGCGAGCAACTCCCCCCCGTCGGGGGGGATGCTGCATTCGAGCTTGCGTGTTTGAACGCCGGGGTGAGAAGAAAGGCTGGGGGGCGGTTGCGAATCACTCACGGTACCGCTATTGACGCCCCGGGGCAGGGGAAGGTGCGGTAGCAACAGAGTTGGGTGAAGCGCCCATATCCGCGTAGTGCGGGCGTCTCGCCCGCTCGGAAAGGAGGGATGCTATCTCACATGATGCCGGGAGCGCTTCCAGCGCCATGGCTCATGGAAGTCATACAGCCGGCGGTACAGATCCTGCGCCAGATCGACGTTCTGGCGGATCACGTTGCTCTCTTCGCGAGGGTCCTGCGGCAGGTTGAACAGCTCATCAGGCTTCTTCCCGCGGTTGTCTATGAATTTCCAACCATCCTCGGTCACAACCCCGCCGTTGTAGTTGAACGCTCCCAGGAAGAGATACTCCCTGACGCGCTCCTCTTCGCCCTGCATCACGGGGAGCAGGCTCTTGCCCTCAGGCTCAAACGGCGGCTCGAGCCCCGCCGCGGCGCAAAGCGTAGGCAGCATGTCGAGGTTCTGCGTGAGGGCCGAGGTGCGGGCGCCGGCGGGGAGCTTCCCAGGCCAGCGGTACAGGCAGATAGGATGCGACAGTTCCTCGTACAGGGGGTAGTTGAACTTGCGGATGCTCCCATGTTCACCCAGCGGCACGCCATGGTCGGAAAGCAGGACCAGAAGCGTATCCTCGGTGAGGTCGAGGTCATCCAGCCGCGCCAGAATTCGCCCTACATAGTGGTCCGTCTCGGTCGCGCAGGCATTCACAAGCGCATGCACGTGCTCAAGGTCCCCCGGCCGCACCCAGTCCATCTCCGGCCCCATCGGGAAGGGAATGTAGCGCCCCTCATACCCGCCGGCCGGCCCGGCAGGATACATGCTCCGATACGGCTCCGGCGCGTCCCAGGGCTCGTGCGGGTTGAAGCTGTCTATCCACAGGAAGAAGCGCTCGTTGCGGTGCTCGCCGAGCCACTTCTCGACCGAGTCAGTCATCAACTCCGGCAGATACTTGCCATATTTCTGCATGCAGTATGCGCGGTTGGTCTTCGTGTTCGGGTAGAAGCGGTATTCCTTCTCCGGAAAGCCCGGAGCGAGATACGCGTCATCGGCGGGCAGTCGCGGCTGGTCGTCGATTGGCGGGAGGCACTTGCCCATCGCGAAGTGGTTGAACTCATCAAAGCCGCGATCCATGTGAGCGCCGTTGTTGAAAGGCGTGTCGGAGAAGGCAGCCGTCCGATAGCCGGCCTCCTGGAAAAGCTCCGCGATATGAGGGTCACTCGGCTCTAAAGCCTTCCAGGGCCGGTTGGTGAAGGTGTAGATGCCTCCGACGAGCGCTGTACGGGCGGGAATTGTGTTTGGAAACTCCGAATAGAAGCGCTCGAGGACTACGCCTTGTGTAGCGAGATTGTCAATTTCGGGGGTGCGGACGGGAGAGCCATAGCAGCCGACCTTGTCATGGCGAAGGCTATCGAGGACCATCACGACGATGTTCACGACGAAGACTCCAATCTTGGTTACGGTGTCCCCAGCGTCCAGAACGTCCTGCCAATTCGATCTGACAAGCGGAAGGGCTCTCCATCTGGCCCTTCGCGACTACAGCCTCGCCAGCCCCAGCAGCACCACGCCCACCACTCCTGCCAATAGTCCCAACGCAATCGTCTTACCGAACTTCCGGACGCTGATCTCACGGAAGATGATGATTCCGCATGCCACTGTGACGATTGTGTTCAGGTTGGTGAAGGGCCACACGATAGCGAGCCCGATGCGACGGATGGCCTCGGCCATGACGATCACTGCCGCCACCCATAGCACGCCGCAGAGCGCGGCGTACAGGTGGTCGGAAAGCCGCGTCCGTACCCATCCCCGCCAGTCCCCGTCCACCACCGCGAAGGCCGCGATTGCCCCCGCCAGCGTCCCGAGTCCCATATACGCCACCAGCGTGACGGTGTCAAGCCCGCCTTGCTGGGCGAGCTTGAAAGGAGCCGTGTACATCGCAAAGAACACCGCCGCGGCAAGGGCGGCGATTATACCTCGCGCCGTGATATTGCTGCGGCGCGCGTCATTCTCTCCGGTGTGGCCGATGATGACCGCGCAGACCATCACAAATACTGCGCCAGCCAGCGCTGGCAGTGGCCGCGTCTCCCGCCATTCCCCAAAATACGCCAGCCCGATCACCGTACCCAGTACGGCCGTCGTATTCTTGATGGGCGTAGCCAGCGCCAGGCCCATCTCAGTGACTGACATGGTATAAAACAGCACGCCCAGGTACCAGATCGGCCCGCACAGGAACGCCAAGGCAACGGGCAGGTGGAGTTTGGGGTCGAAAACCAGTGGCACGCCATGGATCAGCAGGCTCGTGAGCGTGGTCGACACCACCACGCCCACGCACATGCTGAGTACAAACGGCAGGTCCCGCAGCGTCGTGAGCTTGCGCGGTACCATGTACAGTCCAAAAAGAACAAGGGCTGCAAAAGCCAGCCCGTAGCCATACCAATCCATCTTGAAAACCTGCTACACACAATAAGCCGGGACGAGGCAATGCTTGCCATCGTCCCGGCCCCTATGATACCACTCCGTCCAACGCCGCGCTACTCCCTCAGCCTCACTGGTCCAGCCGCACCTCGTCGCCTACCCCATATTCATAGATTGTCCACTCGCCATTCTCTCCCAGCGCCTGCTTGAGCTTCTGCGCCGGAACCTTCTCACACAGGTACACATCGTTAATCCCCGGATCATGCAAGAGCCCCCACGCCTGGTAGGGAAAGCCCATGACGCCACGGACCTTGTAGTCCACACCCGGCTTGCCATTCTCCAGGTGCCCGCCATAGTAATAACAGTCGCTATAGTCGAGCCTGCCGTCGATCTTGCACAACCCCGCCAGCGGCATGGCGATCTCCGGGCCATTCTTGATGAGCCCATCCTCGAAGCCCACGGCGATCCCCTCGCCGATGTTGCCGGAGGAATCCAGCGTCAGCAGCACCTTCCCGCGCCCTGCCGCCTCTGCAGCCTTGATCGTGTAGCTGCACAGCCGGTCGCCGTGGTTGTCCACGACCAGCCGCCGCCCCTTCAGGCTATCCAGCGGCGGCAAAGTCCCCTCTACCATGGTGTTGCGCTTGCCACGGTCCACACTCACGATCTTGCCGGGCTTGTAGACCGGCCGGGTCACCTGCTGCGTCCCGCAGGTCAGCCTGCTGCCACCAGCCAGATGCAAGGTCACCTTGCCCTCACGCTCCCGCACCAGCCCGAACTTGCCTGTAAGCGTCATCTTACCACACCGCAACGAGTCGGTCTCCGAAGCGTTGGCCAAAATGACATCCCGCCCGCCTGGTACCGCAATCTCAAGCGCGAATGGCGGATACGCAGGCTTCCCCACTGCCTCGCAAGGCAACGCCCTGATCGCTCCCACAAACCTCTCACCCAGGTACCCATCAATGACCGTCACAAACTGCGACTGCAGCGCCTTCCCGTCCTTCGCCTCCCGATGCGGCAACGCCCACTGCAGCACACTCTTCTCCGGCGCTATCGGCGCTCCACCCCGCGCCGTGATGAGTTCACTCTCACCCAGCGGCACAAAGCTCAGCCGCACGTGCAGCTTGTCCTCGGTCGCATAGTCAAAGTCCACGCTGGTCAGGGGCTGCATCGGGCCTCGCGCCACGTCCTTCAGGTAGCAGTACGGGTCCCACCGCTCCTTGCCTGAAGCGTCCTTGTACTTCTGCCCGTACTCTACGTTCTCCCCTGCCAGCGTCCCCTTCGCCTGCTTCACCAGCGCCGCGCCCTCGATTGTGACCGGCGTGGGCGTGTAGCCCCCATGCCAACTCTGCAGGTGGTCATTGCCGCCAGTCACGCGGAATACGTCCACTGCGTACCACTGCTCCGGCCCCAGGTCAATCAGCGCCGTCAGACGTCGGTAGTCGGTAACGTCCGGCCCCTTCTCTCCGCGCGGCTCATGCTTGCGGTAGGGCCGCTTGCTCATCTCCATGACCTGCACGTCCGGCCCCGGCGACCACAGCGTCAGCGACCCCAGCACGGTCGAGCAGGGCTTTTCATCCCGGTCCACCACCACGGTGTTGTGCGTGAGCAGGCTCCATTCCCACGCCGCGGCGAGGTTCCATGACTGCGGGTAGCCGATGTTCGGCAGCAAGTCCCGTCCAAACCCGAACAGGCCCAGCATCAGCGGGTCATAATGCGCATGTCCCCGCACTCCGCCATAGAAGACGGTCGCGTCGCGCCGATCCTTGCCAGCCCCGCTGCGCAGGATGCCGAGGCCGTAGCCGTCGAGGAACTCCGAGGGGCGGTCGGTCCGGCCCAGCCGCGGCGTCTTGCTGATCTCCGGCGATCCCCCATCCCCGATGCAGATCGTATAGGCCCCGCCCAGCGCAGTGATGGCGGGCGTGTAGATCTCCGATAGGTTCTTGAGCTTCTCGTTCTGGCGGATGTCGGGATAGCGCTTGAGGTCCATCTGCTCCGGTGCCAGCGCCCGCAGCCGCTCGACAATCTCCCCGGCCCTCACGAACCCATAGCGCGCCGCGTTGTAGCCCGTGGACTCAAAGCTCGAACCGTCCTTGTAGAACTGGTTGCCGACGGTCCTGAGCCGCCCGCCCCCGTAGTAGAGCCATTCCAGGCAGTCCTTCGAGTTCGGCCGCTTCTCCCCGAAGTCCACCAGCAGCAGTGCCAGGTTCGCCATGCTCTCCTGCGCCCAGCCGGTGTTTGGCTGGATGGCCTTGTCTATGATCGCCTGTATCCCCGGTCGGAACAGCCGGTCCTCGATGAAGAGCCGGATGTCCTGCCCGCTCTTGAGCTCGGGGATGTGTGTCCGTGCAAAGGCCAGCAGCTCCGTATCCCCGTCGATGGTCTCAAAGATCTCGTCATAGCAGGTCGCGCTGGCATTCAGTGCCCCCGCCGACCACACTACATCCGTGATCATGCCCGCATACTTGCCATACCCCGGCAGGTAGGTCCGCTGCTTGCGGTCAGTCCCATTCGGGTACTCAAAGGCCTCCTTGAGCAGGCAGACCGCCGCCTTGTGCGCATAGCGCTTATCCCCGGTGGCAAGGTACGCATGCCCGAACGACTTGATCGCCGGCTGCAGCATCGTGTTGTACGCGTAGTGGCTGTACAGGCCGATGAAATGGTAGAGACAGCCCTTGTCGTTATAGCCGTTGCCGTCGTCGGGGTACTTCCCTGAGGTCATGTCCCCCGCAGCGAAGTCGTTGCTCGGGTAGGTCTCCCCGCCGATGGGGCACTTGAGCTTGTACGGCATCGTCTCGACATCAACAATCCACGGGTAGTAGGCGTTGACGCTGTAGATCTCCTGCCCATGCACCGGGCAGCCGGCCTTGGGGTTGCGGAAGTTGTCGTTGCCCACCGTGGTACAGCGCACTATGGTCGTACTCGGCATCGTGGCCCAGAACCACTCGTCCGGCTTCTCAACCCACTTCTCAGCCGGGGCATTGCCCACGGCTGCAGTGAATGGCCGGCTGTCGCCCTTCAAAGCCAGGTTGCGGAAGTTCACATCAGTCTTGCACGCGGCAACTCGCTCCGGCGTCAGCATCGTCCGCTGGGTCTTCACAGGCGCCTCCGCATGGGCCTGCAGTGCAGGCAGCAAAGCCCCCAAGAGCACCAGAACCCGCATTCTGCTCATCACGCACATCCTGTCTAGAGGCGTTTTCTTCCGAACCTCAGCCGCCATGGGAGCAGCATCGCTTCGAACATGATCGCCTTGGAAAGCTTCGATTTTCCGTATTGCCGGTCGGCAAAGATGATCGGCACCTCGAGCACCCGCGCCCCCGCCCGCACGCAGCGGTACAACACCTCCACCAGGAAGCCGTAGCCCTGCGTCGCGGTCTCGAGCATTCCCGACCGCTGCACCAGCTCCGCGCGGTACCCGCGATAGCCAGTCGTGCAGTCATGCTGCCTCAGGCCCAGGATCGTGCGGGCATAGAAGCTCCCAAACCGCGAAAGCAGCCGGCGGAACAACCCCCAGTTCAGCGTCCCGCCCCCCGGGACATACCGCGACCCCAGCACCATGTCATACTCCAGCAGCCCCTGCAGGATCGCCGGCAACACCGCCGGGTCGTGCGAGAGATCGGCATCCATGGTCAGCAGCCGCTGCGCCCCCCACTCTATGGCCTGCTGCATTCCCTGAATATGCGCGCTCGCATACCCGCTCTTGCGCGGCCGGTGCATGACCTTCACCCACTGATGCTCACGGGCAAACTCATCCACCCACTCCCCGGTCCCGTCAGGCGAATCGTCATCCACCACGATCACCGTCAGCCCGGGAGCGTTCTCATCGATAAGCGGCAGCACGAGCGGGAGGTTCTCGCGCTCGTTGAAAGTGGCGATAGTGACGTAGGCGTCGGTGTAATCAGGCATACGCGCGCTCTCTTTGGCATTTGGACGTTAGCCATACCTTGTTCCCCTCCGTCACATTGTCCACCTTTGGCCACCTTCGGCCCTCCCCAATCCCTCCCCCGAACACCGGCAGGTGACTATGTGCCTAATGAGGAACAACCCCCCGCATACCCACGTTCCGGTCACACAGGGAGGCCATTTCATGCGCAAGTTCCATCACTTCGGTCTACCGACCGATCAGAAACAGCCGGATGAGACGTACGTCGCAGCCACGAAGGTGTACGTCACCGACCCGATGAAGCACCCCCAGAAGATCGAGTTCCTGCGCTACGAGCCTGACACCCCGGTCACAAACGCCGTCCGCACCATGCCCCACATCGCCTTCGCGACCGGCGACATGGCCCCCGAGATCGAGGGCTGCCCGGTCCTGCTTGGGCCCTTCGAGGCCATGCCCGGTCTGAGGGTCGTCTTCGTCGAGAAGGACGGCGCGGTCATGGAGTTCATGGAGTTCGCGCCGGGCATGGACTGGGGCACCGCAGACAGTTAGTATCCGGAACTTTTTGTAGACTTGATAGGTCTACAATATTATGATAGCAATAGGTGGGGGATGGAAGTCTACTTCCGCGACGAGCGACTCCAGAAACTGCTGACAGATGAACGTGCGTGTTGCCGGCAGTTTGGGCCCGAGTGCACCCGAAGAATCAAGATAAGACTAACGCTGCTCGACCAGGCTGCCAACCTTGAGGAGTTGCTCCACGCGCCAGGGCGCTGCCATCCTCTCAAGCACAATCGCAGGGGACAGTTCGCGGTTGATCTCGCGGGTGGCTTTCGGCTCATCTTCTCGCCCGCCGATGATCCCGTCCCGACGCTCCCCGACGGTTCGCTCGATCTTCGGCAGGTCCGCATCGTTCAGGTACTGGAGGTGATTGACTACCATGATTGACCCAGCGTTGCGCTATGTGCCCGATTCGGCGGTGCCGCCCGGTGATGTGCTGGCCGAACTCCTTGAGGAGCGCGGCATGACGCAGACCGAATTGGCGCGCCGCGCAGGTCTGTCCAAGGACCATGTAAGCCGCATTGTTCGGGGTGTCGCACCGCTAAGCTATGAAACGGCGCTCTGCCTCGAGCGGGTCCTACAGATGCCTGCTTCCCTCTGGATTCGTCTCGAAGCCACCTATCAGGAGCTAAGGGAGCGAGCCGCTCAGGAGACTGAGCTAAGCGGCGCAGCGGACATTGTGCGCGAATTCCCCTACGCCGAGCTTGTGAAGCATGGCTGCGTGGCCCCTGCGCCGACCACCGCCGCAAAGGCCGCGCAACTACTGGCCTTCATGGGCCTGGGCTCCTTCAGCGCCCTCCAGCGGCAGTACCCCATCACCGCCAGCCTGCGCGTGGCAGCGACCAAGCAGCCCTCGCAGTATGCCCTTGCCGCTTGGCTTCGCATGGGTGAACTGGCTGCTGAGCGAATCGAGACCGCTCCTTTTGATGAGCAAGCTCTGAAACGCTCTCTCCCACTTCTGCGCGAACTCACCTGCGAGGAATCCGCCTCCTTCCAGTACCGCCTCCGGGATCTTCTGGCGGCTTGCGGCGTAGCCTTCTGCCTCGTCCCTCATCTGTCCCGGACATACGCCCATGGGGCGGCACTGTGGGTGCGCCCCGACAAGGCCATCGTAGAACTGAGCATTCGCGGGGCCTATCTGGACGTCTTCTGGTTCAGCCTGTTCCACGAATTGGGCCACCTGCTACTGCACAGCAAAAAGCGCACCTTCGTCACTTTCGACAGCCCCTCCAACGCTCCGGAAGAGGCCGAAGCCAACCGCTTCGCACAGGAAACTCTCATCCCCGGCGTCGCACTCACGCACTTCCTGGCAGATGCCCCGCGCGTGAGCCGGCAGCGCATCCTGCGCTTCGCGGAGCAGGTTGGGGTATGCCCCGCCGTGGTAGTCGGACGGCTCCAGCACGAGAAGATTCTGCCGCAGGGCCACCTCAGCAACCTCCGCCCCCGTCTGAAGTGGGCCGAGCCGGAAACCAGCAACTGCTCGCACAATAGCGAATGACGCGATCAATCAGATACGGGTTGCGTGGAAAGGACGACATCATGAACATCAAAGACAAAGTAATCCTCATCACCGGCGGCACCTCCGGCATTGGCGAAGGCTGCAGCCGCCGCTATGCCGAACTCGGCGCCAAGGTCGTCTTCGCCTCCATCCAGCAGGCCGAGGGCAAGGCGCTCGAAGCTGACCTGCAGGCCGCCGGGTACGCCGCCAACTTCGTCTACTGTGACGTCATGAACGAGGACAGCGTCAAGGCCCTCGTCCAGGCCGTCCTGGACCTCCACGGCCGCCTCGACTGCTGCCACTCCAACGCCGGGGTCTGGCGCCAGGGCAAGGTTACCGACTTCACCGAGGAAGACTACAACTTCGTCATGGGCGTGAACGTGAAGGGCAACTTCCTCCTCGCCAAGCACGTCGTGTCGGCGATGGAAAAGCTGGACCACCAGGGCGTAATCGTCATCACCACCTCGGTCGCCTCCCAGATCGGCTTCCCTCAGCACGCCCTCTACTGCGCCTCCAAGGCCGCGCTCGAGGCCCTCATCCGCTGCATGTGCAACGACCACGCGGGCAAGGTGCGCGTCGTTGGCGTCTCACCGGGCACCATTGACACCCCCATGCTCGCCGCCACCTGTGCTGGCTGGGACCAGCCCAAGGAAGAGATCTACGCGGAGGTAGCCAAGAAGATCCCCGTCCGACGCCTCGGCCAGCCCCTCGACATCGCCAATGCCGCCGCCTTCCTCATGAGCGACGAGGCGAGCTACATCGACGGCACGATTCTGGTCCTGGATGGCGGCACCCTGCCGCTCCCGCCCTGGTAGGAACTTCCCCGCCACGAATAGCTGTTGAACCTCATGTAGGTTTTTTGGTAGCATAGCACCATCAGTTCACTGATTAAGACGAAGTTGGAGGATATTCGAATGCCCCACGTGATTGACGAGTCAGCCTGCGTTTCCTGCGGCGTCTGCGCCGATGCCTGCCCGTCCGACGCGATCAGCGAAGGCGAGAACTGCTACGTGATCGACCCCGACCTGTGCACCGACTGCGACCTGTGCACCAGCGAGTGCCCGTCGGAGGCCATCTCGGAGAAGTAAGTCGTACCAGTGAAGACGAAACGGGGACAGCCTGCAGAGGCTGTCCCCGTTTTTCTGACTCTGGCGGAGGTAGGTTCGACGTCACGGCGACCGGCGCGTGAGACTTCACGCGAGGCCCGGCAGATCAGCGGTAGAGCGTGCAGGTGACAGCGACGCCAAGCTCCCAGTACGCGGTATGGCGCTGCACGGGCACTGGTGCCCCCAGCTTGCCAGTCTTCCGTCCGGTCAGCCTCGTCAACATCATCACAGGCGAATCGGCCGCCCCTCCTCCGCCGAACGGATGAGAGCCGCAGCCACCTCCAGTGAAGCCAGCACTTCCTCGTGCGTCGGCACCTCGACCGGCAGGTCATGTGTCACACACCTGACAAAGTACCCAATCTCGTCCCGCAACGCCCCAACCGTGGCCCCATGGATCTGTGGCCAGTACGACGTGTCCGGCGTGGTCACGCGGTCCTGCAGCCAGAAGCCGAGGCCATTGCCCGGCACTTCCAGAAGCGCGGTCCCTTCCGTGCCTATCACCTCGCCCAGAATGTGGCCTCGCCAGGGCGTGGAGTCCGGCAGCAGCCACGCTGTCTCCACCACGCCCACCGACCCGTCGTCCATCGTGATCATACCCCAGAAGAGGTCATCGCCCAGCCCCCCTACGTCGCGCGTCCGCATGTAGACCTCCACGGGCTTGCGGTTGCCGAAGTACCACAAAATCAGGTCAATGTCGTGAATGCCGGTGGTGTACAGGCGGTTGGACTTCGTGAACTTGGCGCGCATGGATATGCTCTGGTTGCGGCGCCCGTACACGCTAACCACCTGACCCAGTTCACCCCGGTCAATGCTGTTCTTGATGGCCGCGCAGCGGGTGTCGAAGCGCAGGAGGTGCCCGACCATCAGCCTGCGCCCCAACTGCCGGGCGCGCATCACCATCTGCCTGGCCTCCTCCAGGTCATGGCTCAGGGGCTTTTCCACGAAGACATCCAGACCGGCTTCGAGCGCCGCCATGGTTGGGGCAAAGTGCCTGTTGTCGTCTGTGACCACATGCACTGCGTCAAGCTCCACGGCCGCCAGCATCTCGCCGACCTCGGAGAAGACGTGCGGCACGCCGTAACGATCGGCCAGTTCCCGGGCGCGAGACTCGGTACGAGAGACGATGGCCACCACCTCTGCTCCGTCCAGGCCGGAGAGCACGTCCAGGTGCCGGGCTCCGAAATCCCCGCAACCGATTACCGCAAAGCGCTTGGTATGCATGCAACGCCTCCAGACCGCTATGGTCGACCAGAATCGGTGATGATGCTTCGCCTCCGAGGCAAATGCACCTGCGACTGGTAGGAAGGCGAACGGCTGGCCTGCGAGGAAGTGACTGCTGCCGTGGCTCGCTATCCGCGAGAAACGCGGCCCAGACACCACAACAGACCAGAGGAATGCCTGACATGCCACAGACGAAAATCGGCGAAACGGATCATTTCTGGTACCGGCTGCAGCCGCAGGGCATCTACATCGATTCGCAGCGCGACAACAAGGCCTTCGCCTGGTCCGACGGCCAGGTCATGCTATCGGAAGACAACGGCAACACCTGGCCCCACAAACTCGCCTTCCCCGAGGCCCACAACATCACATTCAGTTGCATACTGAAGGGCGGCAACGTCGTCTTCGCCACTCGCGAGAAGCTGTACGTCAGCACCGACAATCTCAAAACCTGCGAGCGGGTCATAGTACAGGACCTCGACGGCAGTGACTACCTCCCACACACCCCGCAAGACCCGGATCGTCCGGGTTAGTATTTTCACACCCTCCCCGGTACCAACTCGTGGGATGTGAACGGCACCGAGATGCTGGTATGGGGCAACTACTGCAATGTAGTGGGCGGGGCCTCGCCGGTGAACATTTACTACTCCATCGACGGCGGACGAACCGTGAAGCTTGCCTACGCCTTCGGCCAGAGCCCCTTCACCCGCGACAACGGCTCCCCCGGCGGAGGCCCCGAAGGCACATGGCTGGGCAACCCCGACAACCCGGTCCGCGCCCGGCACGTGCACACCGTGGCCTACAACCCGGTGGAAGATGCCTTCTACGCCTGCACTGGCGATTCCGACCGCGAGGGTTATTTCGAGTGCCACTGGCTGAGAGGCACCTATGACGCGGCCTCAGACCAGTGGGACTGGCGCGTCATCATCTCCGACCACCTCAACTCGCGCTACAAGGCGGGTGGGATCAGCTTCGTGGACGGCCAGCTCTACTGGATCAGCGACTCCAACGGCCCCGAGCCGTATGACCGCGGGATCTTCAAGTGCGCACCAGAGGACATTGGCAACAAGGAGAAGCACACGCGCCTTTTCAACCCGGAGGTCGAGTCCGGCGCCATGATCGTCCAGGACGGCGTGTTCCTGGCCTCGCACTGCGCCCCGGCCTCGCCAATGGACTGCGGCTTCATCATCTCGCTCGACATGGGCAGGACCTGGGCGCAGCACGACCTTAAGGAACTGGGCAAGCGGTCGCCGACACGTTTCCACGAAAAGAACAGCGAGGGCTGGTTCCGCGTGGACCTGAGGTCGGGGTGGGTCGACTTCGCCGAGGTGCTCTTCATAAAGCCGAAGGACGCGTAGCTCGTAACGCCACGTGCCCTGACCGCGCTTTCAATGACAAGACCGACAAAATGCACTCAGACGGGTGGAACCATGTCAGCAGGCAACCGTAGCGTACTCGTCATTCTTGATAGCCGCCAGGCTGCGGAGCGGCGCAGCGCCGACCAGACGGTCTTTGCCGCCCTCGACCACTTTGGTGTGGCCTGGGAGGTGCTTGACGGCGGCGAAACCATGGGGGCCATCAGCGCCTACCTCGCGCCGCGGGCGCTGTATGTCATCGCCCACGACGGCGCGGCCGCCTGGCTGAAGCCGGAAGCCGCCCGGCAGATCGCGGCCGCCGTCGCCGCCGGCGCGGGGCTGGTGAGCTTTGACCGGCAGGCCGCCGAGTGGCCCTCCCCGTTGCGTGAGCTCCTGCCGCCGGGCCTCGAGGAGGCGAAGACGGGCACCCTCCGGTTCGCGGAGAGCCCGTCCTTCATTACCTTCGGCCACGCCGAAGCAGAGGAACTGGAGTTGGGCGAGGAGATCACGGTCCTCACCGCGCCCGTCGGGGAGGCCTGGCAGCCGCTGGTGACCGATGCCCAGGGGCAGTCAGTGGTGGTCTCCGGCCGGGCCGGCGAGGGGCGCGTGGTTCTCTTCGGCACCGGGGAGAAGCTCTATGCCGAGGGCATCTACGGCCATGTCCGCGGAATCGACGGCCTGATGTGGCGGTCACTGGTGTGGGCCGCGGCCAAGCCCTTCCCGATGCGCTGCCTGCCCCCATACATCACCGGGCGCCACGATGACTGCAACGGCACCTACAACGCCTTCGACTACGTGAAGGTGCTCAACCGCTACGGCATTGCGCCCAATCTGGGCTTGTACACCGATGAGATGGGCCCCACGGACTGGGCGGCAGCCAAGCGGCTATATGACACCGGGGGCGCCGACTTCTCCATGCACGCCTTCCGCGATGACTTCTACATGGCCCGGCCGGACTACAAGCCCTACGCAGTCCTGCCAGACAAGCCCGACCTATCTCGCGGCGGCACCGAGACCCTCTACGAGGGCCTCTCGATGGACCACGACACCGGGCTGGCCCTGCCGATGGAGACCATCCGCCGCAACTACCGGCGCATGGACGAGGCCTTCGCAAAGGCCGGAATCCGCCACAGCCGGGTGCTCAACGCCCACTTTGGGGAGGTGGCGTGGCCCGCGATACCGCTCTTCCTTGAGCGTGGAGTGGACATGCCCTGCAACACCTGCGCGATGGGGCAGCTTTTCAGCAACCAGCCGGTATGGCGGCCACGTCCGTACGGCATCCGGAGCGAGGCCGGACGCTATGGCATGACCAGAGACCGTTGCCCGCAGCATCCCGGCCTGACGATGATCTGGGCGGGCGCCGCGCCGGTAGGCAAGCAGCGGAGGGGCGGTGACATCCTCCTGGGCCGGACCCCGTTCATCGGCGAGTCTGACGTGCCGAAGCTGAACGAGGCTGCGGAGGCTGGGATTACCAACCTCAAGACCGGGGTAGACGCCATGGGCTACGGCCTGCTGTTCTGCCATGAAGAGCGCCTCAACGCCATCAGCCTGCAGGACTGGGAGACAGTGGTTACCTCGATCATGCGCGGGCTGGATGGCTGGGACGTAGAGTGCGCGGGGCGCGAATACGTGGGCATCATCTCCAAGCGGCTCCTCGACTCCCGCCTGGTCCGCGCCGAAATGACCGAGAAGGGGCTGCGCTGTGAGCTGTGCGGGCAGACCGATGGCCCGTCACCTCTCACGGTCTGGGAGAACGACGGAGATGGCTGCACACGCCGCGTCATCGAAGTCGATCCCGTGGCAGGATACGCAGACCTTGTGATCTAGCGGTGCCTTCCCCAGGAAGGCGAACGGTTGGTGCTTGAGGAAATCCATACTGCCGTGGGTTCTCTCTGACGTTTCGGCACATAGCCCCCGGCCTGCAGACATTACACCACACTGAACAGGGATACCTGAATCATGCCACAGACACAGATCGGCGAGACGGATCACTTCTGGTACCGGCTGCAGCCGGAGGGTCTCTACATTGACTCGCAGCTGGACAACAAGGCCTTCGCCCGTGCGGATGGCCGGCTCCTGTTGTCGGAGGACAACGGTCTCACCTGGCCGCACAGCCTGAGCTTCCCCAATGCTCACAACCTCACCTTCAGCCACATACTCAAGAACGGTAACGTGGTCTTCGCCACGCGTTCGAAGCTGTACGTCAGCACCGACAACTTGCGCACGTACAAGCAGATCACGGTGAAGAACATTGACGGCAGCGACTACCTGCCGCACACGCCGCAGAATCCGGATCGCCCGGGCTGGTACTTCCATACCCTCTCCGGCGTCAACTCGTGGGACGTCAACGGCACGGAGATGCTCGTTTGGGGGAACTACTGCAACGTGGTGGGCGGAGCGACGCCGGTGAACATCTACTACTCCACCGACGGCGGCGAGACCGTGAAGATCGCCTATGCCTTCGGCCAGAGCCCCTACACCCATGACGACGGTTCCCCGGGCGGAGGCACCGAGGGCACGCCGCTGGGCAACCCTGACAACCCGCTCTGCTGCCGGCACATGCACATAGTGTCCTACAACCCGGCGGAGAACGCCTTCTACGCCTGCACCGGCGACCACGACAAGCCCGAAGGCTACGAAGTCCACTGGCTCAGGGGCACGTACGACGCGGCGACGGACCGCTGGGACTGGCAGGTGCTCCTCTCGGACCGCATGAACTCGCGCTACAAGTCCGGCGGCATCAACTTCGTTGACGGAGAGCTTTACTGGATCAGCGACTCCAACTGCCGCGAGCCGTATGACCGGGGAATCTTCACCTGCGCGCCGGAAGACATCACCAACCTGGACAAGCACACCCTCCTGTTCAACCCCAAGGTCGAGTCAGGGGCGCTGCTCATCCAGGACGGGGTGTTCCTGGCAACACACTGCGCTCCCGCCTCCCCCTTGGCCTGCGGCATCATCATCTCCACGGACAATGGCCAGACGTGGGCGCAGTATGACCTAAAGGAACTCGGCGCGCGCTCGGGCACACGCCTCCACGCCAAGAACAGCGAAGGCTGGTTCCGCATGGACTTGCGGTCGGGGTGGATCGACTACGCCGAGGTGCTCTTCCTCAAGCCGAAGACCCCGTAACGTTGCCGCCCACAGCCCACCAAACACGTATAGCCAAAAGAGGAGCAGCCCGGCCTGGCCCGGACTGCTCCTCTCTCTATCTGTAGCTGCAAACTGGCCGCTATCCCCAGACCAGCCTCAAGTCGTAGCTCGCCCCGTCCTGGCATATGATCTCAACCACTGTCTCCGCCGCACTTGTGGACACGATGCGCACATTCTCCCTTACCTGCGGCAGGGGCCACGCGCAGACGCTTCCCGTCGCCTCTGCTACGCGCCACACGCCGCGGAGCGTCACACGGAGCGGTCGCGGTTGGTTGACCCCTTTGTCGAGGTTCAGATCAGGGTCGGCCACGCTCAGAGCCAGCTTTCCATCCCGCACTGCCTCCTGCATGATCAGACACGGGCGGTCAACTGCTTTGACCTGAAGCGTTTCAGGAGCGACCGCATGCGCGGTAACCTCCTGCGGCACGAAGAAAGCACAGCTCCAGCGGCTGCCTGCAGTGTCCCAGACGATATGCGCCGCCTGGTCGCGCTGCAGCACACGGTACGGCGGCGTGGCCACCAACTTCCCCATCTCCGCTGGAGTCGCCTGGACCACGGCCATGTACTCATAGTTCGCGCCCGAGGGTGCCTTGCCGTGGTCAATCCAGGCGGTCAGGAAGTCCCCCTCGGTGTCCCTCGCATTGGCATACTCGCGGCTCTTCTGATGCCGCCGCGCCACGGTCACCTTCTGCCCCGCGGGCAGATAGTAGCCGGTCTGCTGCACATCCACAAACCAGTGCGACTTGGCCTGATCGAGGTTCCGGTCTTCCGGAAGAGCCGAGAAGTCAGCCCCGTCGAGCACAGTCGGCAAGAACGCGCCCTTCTCGTCCCTGGGCAGGCTCTTCTGGCACAGGGTGGTCTGAGTCGGGTACTCCGCCTCGTTACAGGAGATATCCGATCCGAGGCAGATGATGCGGTTGTCGCTGAAGAACCAACTCTTCCTCCCCGTCAGGGTCTTCTTGCCAGGCATAGCCTGGTTGACCGCCATGGCGTAGATTCCCTGGCGGCCCTGATGGGAGAGCCCGCCGACGAACGTCTCGGGCGAGTACGTGGTCGTCACTTCCCCGGCGATCTTGTCCAGCGGCAACTCGGGAGCAGTCGTGCCCTCATGGTGCCGCCAGTCCCAGCCGAACGCGTTCCGGCCGCTGGCGTTGGCGCTTACCGGCGTCCCACCGGCGAGTATCTCCAGGCTGCCGAGGCTCTGAAACAGGCCGAAGCAGTTCACATTGTCGTCCCTCTCACTTCCCCACAGGTATTTGCTCTGGCCATGGACGCAGGCCAGCCAGTTGTCGCGGCGATGGCACAGGAGAGCAGCGTACGGCATCACGAACGTGCCATTCGGATCGGGCTCAGGCTTGATCCCGAGGCTCCGGTACGGCTCCTGATTGACCGCCTCCGGCACCAGCCGCAGATACGCGGCGGCCACCTCCCGGTCAATCGTCTGCTTCCCATCGGGTGTTCCGCAGCGCGCCAGAACGTCCAACCCTTGCGGGGCGATGCGGTCGCCGCCCTTGATGTAGAAATCTGAGCTGAAGGGCCGCCGCCCGCTGAGCGAGAGCGGCAGGTCGAGCTGGTTGCAGTAGAGGCGCTGGGCGAGCATCGCCCGGCGGAAACGCTCATGCGCTTCCGGGCCCAGCCGCCACGGCGTGTCGCTCAGTTGCTGCAGCAACCCGGGCAACGTCCCGAAGGCGTTTCTGGCATAGGCGAAGTAGTGGACGCCATGGTGGTAGGCGGAGCCGTCAACCTTCAGGGCGCTTGTCGGCTGCAGCATTGACCGCTCCAGCATGGTCTTGAAGGCGTTCAGCCAGCGCACCTGCTCGGCGGGCTCAACCTGGACCAGACATGAGCGCAGGATGGGGGACACGTAGAGGTGGTAGTAGTCCATGTGCGAGGGCGGGGGAGTATCGGCGAAGACCGCGTCGCCGCCATAGTTCCAGAGCATGTAGTCGCACTGACGGTCCAGCCGCCCCGCCTGCGCCAGCACGTCGCGCATCATGAACACGGCATTGGCCCAGGGCTCGCCGACCCACCAGTTCCAGTGGAAGCCTGCCCCGGCTTGCATCCCCTGGTCATACAGGTAGTCCTCGATGAGCAGGAAGGCATCGGCCAGACGGCGGCGCTGCTCAGGGTCGCGGCTGGCCCGGTAGGCGCTGGCGACCTGATAGCCCAGCGACGTCATCGCCGAGGGAATCTGCATGCCGAGCCACCCCGGCCCGTTATCATCTGACCAGTAGGTGCTCTCTTTGGCCCCATGCTCTCCCACCCGGCCGCAGTACTGGTAGTGCCTGTCAATGCTCGGCCCACCGCGGAAGCCATGCTCGTCCCGCACAATCCCCAGCGCCGCCACTT
>JBDKRC010000063.1:0-47959 GCA_039683575.1 Armatimonadia bacterium
CCCTGACCCCTGACCCCTGACCCCTGACCCCTGACCCCTGACCCCTGACCCCTGACCCCTGACCCCTGACCCCTGCCACTCCCGCCGTTCATCCTGCCCATCCTGAAGAGCTCTCTCTCTCTCCTCCCCCCAACACAAACAAAAGACGGCGCCTCTCAGCGCCGTCTCTCATCTTTCGTCCTTAGCCGCCTTACTTGGCAGCAGGCACCGTCGCCACCATCCGCACCGACCGGTCTGCCACTGTATACAGCAGGTCGTTCGGATGCGCCTCGAGATCGGTCCTCAGCACATTGCCGAGATAGATCCCGTTATCCTTCGAATCCTCCAGCGCCAGTCCCCGGTTTTCCAGCGACAGCGCCACAGCCGTCTCGAGCATCTTGCGGAACTCTGTCTTGTTCTGTCCGGATATCTGCCACGCCTGCGTCACCGTGCTCGTGGCCATCTCCGCTGGCGTCCACTTCCCCGGCGCTGGTTCGCACACCGACGTCGGGATCATGCACTGCGCCTGTGGCCCCAGCGTCGCCAGTATCGCATGGTCTACGATGGCATATAGCAGGTTATCGGGGTCTGCCAGGACCTCTCGCGCCACCATGCCCCCGATCTTCTGGCCCATGACGCGGTCATTCGGAAGCTGCAGCCCCCGGTTCGCGGACACCATTCCCACCATCTTCTGCACCATCATGGAGAACTCGTCCTGGTTCTGCCCGCACAGTGCCCACGCCTGCGCCGCGGTATTGAGCACCGCCACATCCAGCCCCCACTTCGGCTGTGTAGCAGCCGCCTGGCCATAGGCCGCGCCCACCGTCAGAGTCCCCGCTATCAAGCAAGCCACCAACAGGCGGCAATCAACTGTCCTCATCTCCATCCTCCTCTCTCCAAGTCCCGTCTTGCGTCTGACGTCTTACGTCTAGCCTCTGCCTCCGCAGGTCAGGCCCACTTCCCAGTTCCCCCTCCGGCCGTCCCAGCCGTATCTGGCCCCTGATCCCTGATCCCTGACCCCTGTCGTTCCCCCGCCGGATGTTTTCCGTTTTCTGTTTTCCGTTTTCGCCGTCCTCTCCCCCCTAGTCCCTCGTCCCCACATAGATCGCGCCGCCCGCGCCGCCGATCAACGCCCCTCCCAGCGCATCGCCAAGTCCGCCGCCGGTCAGCAGCCCTACGCCGCCGCCGATCATGGCCCCGGTTCGCGCATCACGCTTGGCATGCTCGCCGCGCCGCCCGTGCTCGCCCAGCGCGCCTATCCCGCCGCCGATGGCCGCGCCCTTGATGATGCCGCCCAGGCCATCGCCAAATAGCAGCCCCACGCCGCCGCCGATCAGTGCCCCCTTCTTCCACTTGTCCTGCGCCTGCGCTGGACCGCTGCTCAGCACCAGGGTCACGACAAGGGCCCCCAGTACCAGCACCGCCAGAGTTGATTTGCTCATGATACTCTCCTTCCACCGCGAAAAGACCTCGAGCCCACGGCCCCAAAGGCCTCGGGCCACTCGGCGGGACGATCCCACCACCTGTACTTGACGCGCCCCCGCCGTGCCTGTTCACGGTAGAAGATCCTCCCCAGGCGCCCACCCCGCGCCCCCGGCCGTTCAGCCGTTCGGAGGGGCCGCGCGGAGACCGCTCACGGTCTCACAGCGGCCCGCCGTTATCCCCGACCAACCCTCATCCCGCCCCTATCCTGTCCATCCTGACCCCCTCAAATCTCCCCCCAAATCCCCCAAAAAAGTTGCTCAAGCTTTGCAGGTCTTCATCATCTTCCCGTCAAACTTACCGCTAAGCGTGTCCTAACCGCACTATGAGGGAGTCGATCCATGCGTTCGCACCTGCTGTACATCAGCCTCACTGCGATCATTTTGTCACTTCTGGTACCGGCGATCCTGCTGGCCTACCCGTCGCGTAGCGAGCTCTTTGCTACCGTCGCCGCCCAGGCCCCAATCCCCGGACAGCGCGTTGCCATAGACGTCTACGACCTGCAGACACACACCATGCGCCGCCTGACCGGCTACGCAAACAGCGCGATGTCATCCCCGGGTGCGCCGCAGGGACCGCAACTCATGCCTCCCCATCCTGATCTCCTCAAGGACCCTATCCTGCGTCAGCGCTTCAGAGATCTCGAGCGCCGCATCAGTGCCCGAGGAATTGAGCGTCCTGGTTCGAATCCGGTTGAGATTCGGCGTCTCGCCAGCGGTTTCCGTCCCAGCCCGAAGGTCGGAACTTGGCGGGCCGTCGTCCTGCTCGTGGACTTTTCCGATAAGGCCCCGACCTACTATCCTGGCGCCGGCGCGGTGGCCCACTTCAACGACATGCTGTTTGAGGCGTCTCCCTACACCAACAGCATGCAGGACTACTACAAAGAAGCTTCCTTCGATCAACTGACTGTCACAGGTGAAGCCAATGGCGGTGCCTCGGGGTGGTTCAGGGCTCCGTCGACGATAGCCTACTATGCTAACGGCCAGTACGGTCTAGGCGGCGATACATACCCCTACAACTACCCCAACAACGCTCAGAAGCTTGTTGAAGACGTAGTCGCGCTGGCCGACCCCTACGTCAACTTCGCACAGTACGCCAACGATGGGAGCAGCTACATCAACTCGCTCTTCGTGGTTCATGCTGGAAGAGGAGCCGAGGAGACCGGCAATACCAGTGATATCTGGTCGCACATGTGGGGGGTACATACTTCTGCCACCTATGATGGCAAGACACTCGCTGGCTATAGCATGGAACCGGAAGATGGGGACGTCGGTGTCTTCGCCCATGAGTACGGCCACGTGCTGGGTCTCCCTGATCTGTACGACTACGACTACGACTCCGCCGGAGTGGGCTATTGGAGCCTGATGGCCGGTGGCTCGTGGGGCGGTGGCGGTGCGCTGCCTGTTCAACCCGATCCCTACTGCCGCATTCAGCTAGGTTGGATGTCGCCAACCCTTGTTCCGACTTACTTGACCAGCGCGCCAGTCGATTCCATGGCAACCGCCGCTGCCGACCTCTACAAACTCTGGAGGGGTACTGTCGGCAAGGAATACTTCCTGGTGGAGAATCGGCAGCAGGTTGGCTTCGATGCCAGCCTCCCCGGAGCCGGCATGTGCATCTGGCACATCGACGAGAACATGCCCAACAACAACACGCAGTGGTATCCTCCCCTCGATGCCGCTTTCGGCCACTATCGCGTCGCTCTCGAACAGGCGGATGGTCTCTACCAACTTGAACACTACACTAGTACTGGCGACCCCAATGATACCTGGAAATCAAGCGTCGCTGGCTTCCATGCAGGCAGCAGTCCAAGCAGCGACAAGTATGTCGGCGGCGCGTCTTGGGTCCGCGTCCGCAGCATCAGCGCCTCCGGTACAAACATGACCGCTGATCTGATATCGGACCTCCCGCCCACGGCCCCGACCGTAGACATCAGCCCCGCCCCAACCGCCGCGCATAACGTCGACCTGACTGTTACGCACGGTACCTCCACTGACATCGAAGGCGACAGCATCACTTACTACGTCCAGTGGGCGGTTAAGCCCTCAGGCGGGTCATACGGAGCCTGGAGCAGTCCCAGCACCACGATGACCCTCCCGGCCTCCAGCACAACCACCGACGACACCTGGAAAGCCCGCGTCTATGCCAGTTCGGGTTCGCCCGCAATCAGCTCTAGCCCGGTCGAGACTTCCGAAGTACTGATCTTTGGCAACCCGCCCGCCCAGCCGACCCTCGTCATCGCCCCCTCGCCCTGCACCACCCTGCAGGACCTGACAGCGACCGCCTCCGGCCAATCCGACCCCGATGGCGACCTTATCACCGCCGAAGAGTACCGCTGGTCCGAGAGTTCCACCTCCGGTGCCTCCTGGACCACCCTCGCCGGCCAGACCACCAACACCCTCTCCAACACCCTGACCACCAAGGGCCGCTGGTACCGCTGTGAATACCGCTATCAGGCCGGCGGTGACTGGACGACTTTGGTCGAAGCCATCTCCGTCTGCAATGACACCGGCCCCACCAAGCCCACCAGCGCCGTGCTGACGCCGGACCCGGCCGTCACCACCGACAACCTCACCGCCGTTGGTACCGGCTCCCAGGATGACGACAACGAAGCCATCACTTACCAGTACGAGTGGCGTCACGGCAGCACCATCGACCTGAGTGCCGAGGCCTGGGTCGCAGGCACCGACACCACCAACCAAAGTGCCACCCTTAAGGGCCAGTACTGGCAGTTCCGTGTCCGCGCTTCCTCCGGCTCGCCCACGCCCACCACCAGCGACTGGCAGCAGAGCAACGTGATCTTCATCGGCGATACCGCCCCCATCACCCCGAACAAGATCACCTACACGCCCGCCAATCCCAAGACCCTCGACAACGTCGTCGCCGTCGCGTCGGGCAGCACTGACCCCGACTACACCGAGGGCGTGGACACACTCAACTACAAATACCAGTGGCAGAAGCTCGTCCTCGGTATCTGGCAGGACCTAGGCGGAGCCACCACGGACACTCTGGACAATGCCCTGACCGAAAAGGGAGACACCTTCCGCTGCGTAGCCATTGCTGAAGGCACCAACGGCTCGCTAACCGGCCAGAGCGCTCCGTTCAATGGCCTTGATCTCCCAATCGGCAACAGCAGTCCTGTCCTCCCCGCCAAGCCGACTATCGCTCCGGTGCCCCCGCTGGCCGGCGCTGACCTCACCGCCTCCTACGTTGCACCAACTCCGCAGGACCCTGACAGCGCTGACACGGTCAGCTACGTCTTCAAGTGGGCCCGCAGCCTCGACAAGGGCGGCACATGGGGCGCGTGGCAGGATGGCACCGGCACCAACGGCCAGACACTGCCCGGTACCAGCACCGCCAAGGGGCAGTACTGGAAGGCCAAGTTGACCCTCACTGACAGTGACGCGACGCCGCTGTCGGTCACCATTGAGACCGACCCGGTCGAGATTATCGACCGCCCGCCCACTGGCACCGTCACCGTCACCGTCACACCCGCCACCCCCCGCACCGCTGACGCCCTCGCTGCGGCGGTCGAAGGCGGCAGCGACCCGGATGGCGACGCCCTGACCTACGAAATCCAGTGGGCCTACAGCGACAACAACGGCGGCGCCTGGAGCGCCTGGGGCAATGACGGCGACACCATCAACGCTGACCTCACCACCAAGCACCAGCAGTGGAAGGCCCAGGCCCGCGCGGTCTCCGGCTTCCCGCTCAATCCCGGTGCCTGGTTCGAGAGCAACGTCGTAACCATCGCCAACACCGCCCCGCCGGCTCCCGGCAGCGTGACCATCACGCCCGCGACGCCCGACATCACCCAGGACCTCACCGCTACCGCGGAGTTGGGAACTGACGCCGACGGCGATGCTCTCAGCCCGGTCATCCAGTGGTCCAAGTCGTCCGACAATGGCACGACCTGGTCCGCCTGGGGCCTCGACGGCGCCACCCTCAACAAGTCCAACCTGGTCAAGGGTGACCGCTGGCGAGCCCGCGCCGCCGCTGTCGATGGCGACGACGATGACGATGACGGCGACATCGATGCCGATGACCACGGTGTCTGGCGCGCCAGCGCCTCGGTCACGGTCATCAACCTCGCGCCGACCGCGCCCCAGGGCGTAGTCATCACACCGGCGCCGGCCTACACCGACTCCGTCCTCACCGCCCAGGCTACTGGCGGCGCGGATCCCGACGGCACCGCGACCCCGGCCTACGAGTACGAGTGGGCCGTCAGCACCGACGGCGGCACCACCTGGAGCGAATGGGACCATCCCGGCGCCTCGCTCCCCGCTTCCGCCACCACCAAGCTCGAGGTCTGGAAAGCGCGCGCCTTCACCTTCGACGGCACTGTCATGAGTGACACCGCAGTCGAGAGCGATCCGATCGCCATCCAGGACTCCCCGCCGACGCCGCCCACCGAGATCGTGGTGACGCCCTCCAGTCCCACGGCTGGCGCCGCTCTGACCGCTGAGGCCTCCGGCTCCACCGATCCCGATGGCGACCCGATCACGGGGTACCTCTTCCGCTGGTCATCCCGCACGCCCACAAACATGACTTGGACGCCATGGGTTGATGGGGCGACCATCCCCGCCGGTCAGACGGTTCGTGGCCAGCAGTGGCGAGTCCGCGCCCGCGCCTTGTCCGGCGGCGTACCGGGTTCGCCTTCGAAGGGGCTCAAGCCCGGCAACCTGGAGAGCTCCGAGTTCGCCATGCCCGGTGCCATTACCGTCGGCAACACGGCCCCCACGGCTCCTGCTGCCTTCGCAATCTCACCGGCCTCGCCGCTGACCGACGATGCCCTGACCGTATCGCCGACCGGCTCCACGGATGTGGACGGCGACAGCCCCACTTACCAGGTACAGTGGTGCAAGAGCGTCGACGCCGGGCTGAGCTGGAGCGGATGGGGCTACACCGGTGAGACCCTCTCTGCCCTCCGCACCACCCGTGGTGAGCTCTGGAAGGCCCGTGCCCGCGCCTATGACAGACGCACCTACGGCGCCTTCACGATCTCCGAGCCGGTCACGATCGGCAATACCGCGCCGACCGACCCGCTTGAGGTCTCCCTGACCCCTGGCGACGGCAACCTTGCCGACCGTCTCTTCGCTTCGGCCGCCGGTTCAACTGACGCCGACGGAGACAGCATTCAGTACGGCTTCCACTGGGCCCGCAGCCTCGACGGCGGCGCCACGTGGAGTGACTGGAAGTGGGATGGTGCCGTCCTCCCGCCGAGCGTGGTCTCCATTGCCGACATGTGGAAGGTCCGCGCTCGCGCCTCTGACTCCACCAGCAAGTGCTCGAACTGGGTTGAGAGCGCGCCCCTGCAGTTGCACGTCCTGGCCCGCAATACCCGGCCACTGAATGCTTCTGTAAACATCCAGCGCGCGGCGCCTCTGGGCGTCTGCTTCTATCGCGCGGTCAACGAGGCCACAGCCGAAGCCAGGTTCACCGTCCGGGCCACCGGCGGCGCCATCGTCCCGGGGACCTTCATGTGGACCTCCCCCGGCCGCTACATGCACTTCAGGCCGGACGCGCCTCTGGCTGCCTCCACGGCCTACACCGCCACAATCAGCCCCGGGGTTCAGTATGCAAGCGGTGCCGTGACCGATTGGAGCGAGTCCTTCTCCTTCACCACAGGCAATGAGCCCGTCGTGTCCTCCTACTCACCAGTGGGCACCGACGTCCCGCTGGCCTCTGGTATCAACGTCACCTTCGACCAGGACATGGACCGGGCGTCGGTCCGCCGGAACTTCCTCGTACAGGGCCCCGGCGGAACGGCCGTTGCTGGCCGCTATGTATGGTTCGGCAACCGTCAGGTGACCTTCGACCCGACAGCGTCCCTGCTGCCGAGTACCACCTACAATGTTACTATCGGTCTGCGCTGTCTGAACCTTACCGGTTCGACCTCGCTGCGCCGCGACTACAACTGGACCTTCATCACCGGCGACGGTAGCGCGGCGCCGGCCATGGCCACGGCCGTCGCGACCTCTACTGCCGCTGGTGCCCAGATCACCATCAACCTCACCGCTGCCGCCGATGTCAATGTAGCCATCTGCAACATCGCCGGACGCGTCGTCAGCGTCCTGCCGACGTCTACCTTGCCCTCCGGCACAACCACCCTGCTGTGGGATGGTCGCTCAAGCCTCGGCACGAAGGCCCCCGCTGGCCAGTACCTGGTCCAGATCGTGGTCCGCTCGGCCAATGGTGGCAGTGCTCGCACCGTCACCACCCTCCGCCGTTAGCCACCAAGCACCAAAAGAAGCCGGAGCCGGGATCGCAACGATCCCGGCTCCGGCTTCTTCATTTTCCTCGTCTACGTCTTGAAGAACTCGTCCCGCCTGCGAACTACCGCCCGCGGCCACCCGTCCATCTAGGTGGATCAGCACTAAGTTGGTGGTGGCTGTGTTGCAGGTATCATTGGTTTCGTTCGCCCAGTGCGGGGGCATTGTTCACTATAGTACGAGCCTTGCAAATGCACTTGCCCGGCATCTGCCGGTGCGCGTGCTCGTCCCGGACGGGGCAGACACCAGCGGATACGACCCTGACGTCGAGGTCGTCTATCTGCCGGTCCCCATGGACTGTTCGGCCCGCGAGATCTGCCGCGCTCCCAGCCGCATGATCCAGTTTCCGCGCGTTCTCCGGGCGCTCGAAGGCCCTCAGGACCACATCGTCCACTTCCTCAACCGGCATGAGTACCTCACTTTCGCCGCCCCGCTGGTCCGTAGCCGCCTCGTCGTAACCATGCACGACCCCCGTCCGCACCGTGGCGAAGCCTCGCCACGCAAGCTTCTCGCCAACTGGACGCTGCGTCGCCAGGCGCGACGCATCTTCGTGTTTGGCAACATCCTCAAACAGCACCTCGTGGAGCAGGGCGTGCCCGAGGGGAGGATCACGGTCGTTCCCCATGGCAGCTTCTCGCGCTATGCCTGCGCGCCCCAGTCAGTGCCTGAGCAACCACCCATAGGCCTCTTCTTTGGCCGCATTCTGCCCTACAAAGGCGTCAATGTCCTGCTCCAGGCCGCCCCCCTCATCCGGGAGCAAGTGCCGGACTTCCACCTGCTCATCGCCGGCGAGGGGGATGTACGGCCGTACCGCACGTTGCTCGACCGGGAACTGGCAACCGGCCACTGCGAACTGATCAACCGCTTCGTCTCTGACGAAGAGATGGGTACTCTCTTGGCCCGCTCGTCGGTAATCCTGCTCCCGTACCTCGAGGCGACACAATCCGGCGTGGTTCCGCTCGCCTACGGCGCCCAACGCCCCGTCATCGCCACTGCCGTCGGGGCCATTCCCGAAATCATCGACAGTGGCCGGACCGGGCTGCTGGTGCCGCCCGATGACGCGCCCGCCCTGGCGGCGAGTACCGTAAAGCTCCTCAGCGACCCCAAGCTCGCCGGCGAAGTTGCCTGTGCCGGCAGGATATACGCCGAAGAACATCTCAGTTGGGAGGCTGTGGCCGAGAGTACCATACCCGTGTATGAGGAGATTGCGGCTCTGTAACCGTCATTACTACGCGTTCCCTAGATCTGGAGCAGCAACACATGCTTCCTTCCGACCACGTAACGATAGTTGTCCCGACCTACAACGCCTGTCATGACCTGCGAGAGGCCGTGCTGTCGCTACTGGCGCAGGACTATCCCAGTCTCGACGTGCTGGTTGTGGACAACAACTGCACCGATGGCACCTGCGAGATGCTGGACGATCTCGCACGCCGTGACGCGCGCGTGCGTCGTGTCCTCGAGACCGAGCAAAGCGTCACCTGTGCCCGCAATCGTGGCTGCCACGAGGCACAGGGCAACTATGTCGCCTTCTTGGACCATGACGAGATCGCGCCTCCGCACTGGCTCAGCACGCTCATGCAGTGCCACCGCGAAACCGGCGCTCCCGGCGTCGGCGGGCCCTACCAGCCCCTGTGGGAGGGTACTCCATCGCGCTGGCTGGCCCGCTCCACCTGTATGCAGGAAACGCTGAGCTTCATGGACTTCGGCCGGGTTCGCCGCCCGGTCGACTGGCTGCTCGGAGGCAATGTGCTCTACACCAGGGAAGCCCTGGAGCGCGTAAACTACTTCGGCAATTGGAAATCCTACACCAGCGGCCGTTGTCTGGTTGGGGGGGACGATATCGTAATGGGGGAGAGGATGCGGCGGGCCGGCCTGCAGATGCATTTCGAACCCGCCGCTGTTGTCAGTCACAAGGTCCCGCGCCGCCGTCAGCGCCTGTCCTACATTCTCCGCCGGGCCTTCTGGTCCGGCTATACCGACCTCGCCATCGGTCGTGAGTGGAAATTCGGCGCCAAAGGCGTCAGGGCCCTCAAACGTGGCCCCGACGCCATTGCCGTCGGAATGATGATCTTGCCGGGGACGCTCTACGCGCGGCTACTGGTTCGCCTCGGCTATCTGCACCCGCTGTCTCCGACCGATGACGACAGCGCCCCGTGCCTGTACTCGGTGGTCGACGCTGAGGCTACCGCCGGTCAACCACAACCCGCTCAGGAGCCGAGCTCAGATACGGAGCTGCGTCGCCCGCGAGCCATAAACTGAGATCCTGCAGGGGCTCCACGCGCAGCGCCCACACCTTTCCGGCCTCCTCGGGTCGCACGTCGATGGGGAGCTCCTCACCATTGAAGTTCCCGTCGCGGTCCAGCGCCACTCGCCCTCCCGGGGCGGTTACAACCATCCGCGCCCCTTCCTCAGGCCCTCCGTCCCGCGCCCCAAGCTTGAAGCTTCGCGCTCCCTGCGGGACGTAGAAGAACCGTGTCAGCTTGCTGCAGTACAATCGCAGCGGAATCCCGGCCGTCGCCACCTCCGCCATCCCTCGCGGCCCGCCCTCCACGATCGCCGACCCGCTTCCGGGCTCCAACTCCAGGAAATGCGCCCCGGTCTGCGCTGCGATCCGGTCAATCGTTACCGACTGATCCACCGGCACCGACCCCTCCTGCACGACCTTCAGGTCCGGCCCCAGCAGCCGGAACTTCAGGCTGTTGGTATACTGCGTCACGCGCACATTGCGCACCAGCAGCTTCAGCGCCTCGCCCTCCTGGGCGTACAGCACCATTCGCCCGCTATTGCGCAGCGTCGCCGACTCCTCCGCCTTGGGCTTCGGCCAGGCAATATCCCCTGCCTGCAGCGGCAAGACCTTCGGCTGCCCGTTAACCGCCGCAAAGGCCACCAGCTTGGCCGCTCCCGGCGCATACTCGGCCTCCAGCTTCACCTGCCAGGTTCCCGCCGGCAGGTCGTCCGGCAGCCTCATCTTCACCGTCGCTTGCTTGTTCGACAGCGGCGGCACCTCAACGGTCTGCGCCGCCGTCACTTGCCATCCCTGCGGCTGCTCGCATGTCAGCTTCACGCTGAGCGGGAATGGGGACCAGTTGCGCAGTAACACCTGCGCCTCAGTCTCTCGCCCTGCCACACCCGTGACCGCCAGATTCGGGCCCTGCAGCTCCATGGCCCGATTCGCGTCCATCTGCAGCAAGTCCGTCAGCACAAACGTCGCCCCCGCGCCCTTGACGTCCGCCGTCGCTATCACCGGCACCATCCGCTCCGCATACTGCGGATCAGTCACGGTCACCTGCCCCGCAGCGCCATTGCCGCGGCTCTCGGCCTTCACGCCAGTGCCAACCGCCGCCCACTTTGGTTGCGTGGGGCCGGCAGTCCCTGACGGCCAACTCTGGGCAGAGACCTCGGTCGTCAGCCCCGGCGCCAGCCAGTCATGCTCGCCAGTCGCCCACAGCCTCACCCCGGTCTGCCCGGTCACGAGCGCCTGCACCTGCCGGTGCAGCAACTCCAGCGCGGTCCCCGGCACCAGCGCCCCCGGCAGTTCACTCAGGCTCTGCTCGAGCCCCGGCAACTGTGCGCTGACGCCCGCCAGTCCCGCCGCGCTCGGCTTGGCCGACAGCGCCGCCACCGCTCGCACCAGCCCCGCCGCCTTCTCCCGGCTCTCAGCATCGGCCGTCTGCAATAGCTGGCCCAACCCCGCCGCCTCCGGCCTCGCATACCCGACTGCATACCGCCGCCCCGATGGTAGCCGGAGTTCACTCAGCGTCGCCAACGGCTGCAGAACCTTCGCACTCCCGATCTCGGCCGCCGCAACTAGTCCCGGTTGCCCGAACTTCAGCGTCACGCCGCCCTCAACCACGCAGCTCAAATGCTGCTCATCGCCACTCAGTACCGTTACGAAACCCGGCCCCTCTACCCTCACCGGCAGTCGCCGCAACAGCAGGAACGGCTTCTCCTCGAACTTGCGCGGCAGCGCCTCTCCCTCCCGCAGCCTCGGCCGCAGCCCGTGCCGCGTCACCAGTTGACCAGCTTCATTGACCCACTTCGGCGTAGCCGCGGTACCCTCCGCCGCCACCGCATTCGCCACGGGCCCGTCACTACAGGCCCACAGCGTCCCCGCGCCGCCCTTCAGCGACCCGAAGTCGCCATTCTCCACTGTCAGCAGCTCCCACGGCGTCTCGAGCAGCTTCTGCCCCTGCGATGCCCGGGCCACGTCGGTGGTCAGCACGTAGATGGCCACCCGTCGCACAGGAAGCGTCGTTTTCAGCACTCCGCTGGCCGGGATGACCTCGGGCTCCCGCGGCCACGTGCGCACCAGCCTGGCATCCTTCGGCAGGCCCAGCCGCTCCCGGTCGATCCGCAGCTCCACCGGCTGCTCCTGACCGGTTATGTTCACCATCACAATGCCCACATCACCGTCGCGCCGCCACGCCGAGGCAATCACCGCCGGTCCCCGCCAACTCCGCTCTCGCCCCGGCTGCGGGTCATAGCGCAGCTCATACGGCCGCGCCGCCAGTTCCAGCCCGGCCCCCCCTCCGCGTAGTGCGGGCGTCTCGCCCGCAGCCGTCACACCCGCCAGTTCGCGCGTCGCCATCCGCACCGCCTCGCCGCCTTGCAGGAACCTCATTCCAGCCACGTAGTACGCCTGTACTACGTCGCGCAGCATCTCAGACTTCGGCTCCCCCGGCTGCGGGTCGGGCGCGATGCTGGCGGAGTTGAGCGGCTTCGCGCCCCACACCAGCATCTGGCCCATCTCCCATGCGAACCGCTCGGTTCCGAGCGACAGCACCGCATCGCAGCCGAAGTTGATCGTGTAGTCGTGATAGGCAATCGCAAACAGGGGATAGACCTGCGCGTTAGGCAGTGGCGTGAAGCGCAGGATGTCCAGTGTCAGGAAACCATCCATTGCGTCAATGACCCACTCGCCGCACTCCTCGGGGAAGAACGAGGCGCCGGGGTCCACCGCCCGCGTCTCGGCCCGCATCTGCAGCATCATCTGATGCTGCCCCATGCCGTAGTAGTTCCCGCCATGCAGAGTATGCCCATGCGACGCGTCATAGCATGGCTTGGAGCCCGTCGCTGTCAGGCAGTCCAGGTACACACCGCCCATGCCATGCTCGGCAATTTGCTTGTAGGCCGTCTCCGTAACCTCATCCCGCCACTTCTTGGCCCCCGGGCACATGTAGGCGTACAATTCCTTGTTGATGTCCCAGATCGGGATGTTCCCGGCCTCGTCCTTGGTCGCCGCCGCCGCGCCATTCTCGCTGATGTACGACTGCGTATCCTGGTCCCAGATCACGCCGTTGGTGTACGGCAGCGGACGCACGCTCATGTCCTTGGCGTCCCGCACGCCGCTGATGTAATACGGGTCAGTCGGCAGCATCTCCGGGTAGTTGTCATCGAATACCGCAATCGTCCCCCGGTAGTAGTGCGATGCCATGGGCACCTGCAGCCACTTCGCATACGCCGCCCACTCCGGCACGATCTTTGACGGCTCCTGGTAGTACTTCGCCCAGAACCCAACGTTGCGGAACCACGTCGGCGTCCACCGCGCCAGCTCCTTCGACCCCGCCGCCGGTGTCTGGGTCGGCCACTTGTCCTCCGGCCCGCGCGAGCACCAGAACTGCTTCTGCGCAAACTCCCGGTACATCCTCCCGGCCTCGAAAGCATCGCCCGTAAACGCGGCCACCACCACCTCATAGGGCATGGAGTAACTCACCTGCCGCAGTCCCTGCGCTGGTGTCAGCGGCCACTGTGCCAGCTCCGGCATATTCTCTATCCAGAGCCGCATCTGCCCGGGCGTCTCTTTGGTGTCATATCCCAACCGCTTGTAGTAGCACTGCCCATCCTCCGCCGCCATGTAGAGCCCCGTGGCATCCGTCCGGTCCGGCTGCCAGCCACTATCGGTAGACGCCGGCAGCTCCTGCTCACGTGAGTCCTTTGTGCCGTAGGTAGCCATGAACTGCATCGATAGGGGAGAGGGATAGCTCGCCACCGTCACCCTCGCCCGCTTAACCGGGTCGCGGTCCATCCGCCCGAAATACTGCGGGTACAGCAGCCGGTCCTCGCCGACCGGTCGCAGATTGCTCAGTCGCGGGAAATCCACCAGCCACAAAGCCCCCGGCGCCTGGCCCGCCACCTTCAGGTGCCATAGCGACTTGGCCGCTTCCATCCGCACTGTCATCGTCACCGTCAGATTCGCCGGACAAGCCGCGCTGCCAACGCCCTGCCACACCACGGTCAGCTTCCCCGGTTCCGCCTTGTGCGTCACGCTCTTGGCGTCCTTCGCCCCCAGCGTCATCATCTGCAGCTTCTCATCCCTGATTGTGATGACCCAGGGCGACCGCTTTTCCTTCGGTGCCTTGGCGTCCACGAAGTTGAAGTCATGCCCACGATGCACCAGCGCCGACAGCGCGTAGCCTTCCGTCTCCTCAAACCCCACCACCATCTTCTCACCAGAAAGCGTCACCGCGGCCCACGCCGAGCCGACCCAAACCATCGCCAGCAAAACCATCAACTTGCGCATCAGAGCACCTCAATCATCACATGGACAACAGACTAGAAGAAAGACACCGTGGGCCGCCTCCTATGGACAGCCCACGGTGACCAGTGTTCCCTAACGTTCCCGTACTCCGCCGTCTACTTTCCGTTCAGCCACTCCACCGTCTGCAGGAACACCTGCCGCTCGGTCCCGCTGAGTTCCTGCTTGTACCCGTGGAACGGCCCGACGAACGCCACGCGGCCCTTGCCGACCTGTCCGAGCACATACACCGGGTCTCCGAAGGTATTCTCGACGACGGTCACGCCCTTGGCGCCCGGCTTGAAGATCATGTGGTCGCGGAACTCGGTCGGGAACTCAGTCCCCACCTTCAGCCCCGCCGTCGCCGCATGCTCCTGCTTGATCCGCAGGCTGGTATCCACCACATGCCGCTCCGCCTCCACGTTGTGCTGCGGCAGTGCCCGCGTCGCCACTTCGGGGAACGGGCTGTCCATGAACCACGCGGTATCATGGGCCAGCATGACGCTGCCGCCCTGCTCCACATACTGCCGCAGCGTCCGCGCAAACGGCGCGTCGAACTTCTGTGTCACGTTGTAGTTCTGCAGGATGATGACATCGAAGCACTTGAGATACTCAAGCTGTAGCCCCATCAACTCGTGGACTTCGAACTTGCCATCCTTTTCGAGCATCTGCATCATATACGGCCGCGAGTCGAACACGCCCAGTTGCGGCTTGTCGGTCTTCTTCACGAAGGCCGCGGCATCACCGGGATCGGGCGTCTGGCGCGGCTGCTGCCACCACCTGCACGCCGTCCCATTGACAATCGCCCTGTTCGCCCGCCGGAACCACCGGAAGTAGTCGCGGTGCGTCGTCTTGTACTCCGGGCCCTCGTAGAAGACCCAGTAACCATCCGTCACGCACCCGCTCATCGCCGCATTACGCCCGGTGAACTCCGGATCGGCGCCCTTGACCACGGGGTCCAGCCCGCCCGCATACATGAACGGCACATGCTTGGAGCGCGCGTACTTCATGTTCCGCACCATCAGTTCGCGGTTGGCCTCGAGAGCCTCTTTATGGGGCATCAGCCCGGCTGGCCGCCCATAGATGCTCGCGTCGGCCCAGATCGTCGGCGCGGCCTTTGTGGACCACTCCGTCAGAGCCGCCTCGGTCATGAACAGCGAGCCCGGCGCGGGGTAGACCATGAACTGGAAAGTCGGGTTGATGGCATCCACTTGCTGGCGCAGTTTCCGGCAACGCTCTCGCCAGCTATTGATCTGGAACTTGCGGAAGGCCTGGTCCAGCTTGTTATCGCGCAGCCACTTGGCCCGCTCCGCGAACGGCAGCTTCGGCATCTCACACTTCTGCGCCGCCGCAAACTCGCCCATGATCTTGTCATCATACGAGAGTTCATAGACCGTGCCGGGGCCGACGGACGAGTAATTCTCATAGTCCAGGAAGACGCCGAACAGCGCCGGGCATTCGACACTGACCCGGGCGTAATTCAGAATCCATTCCGTCATCCACGCCCAGAGTTCGTCCGAGTTCGGACTCGCCAGATTCGATTCGGAGCCGTCTGCCCATACCATCTTGACGTCACCCTTGGGGATCATCGTCCCGCGCATCCAGGGCAGGTGGAAAATGCCATACTTGGCCGCCAGCCCGGCGATCTTGCGCACCTCGTTCATATCCTCATTGCCCAGGCGTGGCGACACGACATTGAACCCCGCCTCTGCAATCTCCCGCACATGGTCGTCCGTCATGACCCACTTGTTGTCGGCCATGAGCACCTTGTCCACCAGTACTCGCAGCTTGTCCGTTCGCCCCAGGGCCTTCCGGTCCGCACCCCAGACACTCGTCATCATGAGCGCCATTCCGAGCAACAACGCCGTCTTCACGATCCGCAACATAACCTGACCTCCAGAATCCGTATCGTTTGCTGCCTCAAGATAAACCGCGTAGTGCGGGGCGTCTCGCCCGCTTCGGGCCGTAGGGCGCACCGCGTAGTGCGGGGCGTCTCGCCCGCTTCGGGCCGTAGGGCGCACCGCGTAGTGCGGGGCGTCTCGCCCGCTTCGGGCTGTAGGGCGCACCGCGTAGTGCGGGGGCGTCTCGCCCGCTTCGGGCCGTAGGGCGCACCGCGTAGTGCGGGCGTCTCGCCCGCTTCGGGCTGTAGGGCGCACCGCGTAGTGCGGGCGTCCCGCCCGCTTCAGGCTGTAGGGCGTGGGCTTGTACCACGCCGGCCGTTATCTACGACCCTAACCGCCCGTCCTATGTCCGCCAACAACAACCTTAGTTTCCCCACTACCTCCCCGGGTTCCTTCGGGCACCGCAGGCCAACCCTCAAACGTTGTAGAATAGACACCCAATGACCCTCGACTTCACGCCCGAACTGCCTCCCGAATTCCACGAGCAGCCCCTGACGGCCCGCACGCTCGACGACTTCGCCCTCTGCCCGCGCAAGTTCCTCCTCGCCTTCTTCACCCCCCGCGAGCAGGAGCGCCGCTTCCGTGGCGGACCCGCAGCCCTGCATCAGGCGGTTCGTCAGGCCCTCCTAGACTGCTACAACCTCGGCGGCCCCGCCAAAGTCCCACTTCCCGCCCTGCTCGACGCCTTCGACACCCACTGGGAAGGCGACCTCTGCACGGATAGCCTCGAAGAGGAGCAGCTTCGTGATCAGGGCCTGCTCATGCTGACCGAGTACCACGTGGACCATGTGCACGACGCGCTAGAGGTTGTCGCCACCGATCTGCGCCTCGAGGGCAGCCTTGGCGATCAGGCTTTCGTCGCCGTCGCCGACCTCGCCCTGCAGTCCGGCGCGTGCCGCGACTATTACCGTTTCGCCACCTCCCGCCATCCCCTCACCGGCGGCGAACTCCAGAAAGACCTCTCCGCCCAGCTTATGTGGCTGCTGGCCCACGACCAGCCCGTGGAAGCCGGCACCAACCTCCGCGTCCTGTATTACGCCCTCCGCGCCCGCCGCGCGTACGAAGTGGTCCTCGACGCCGAGCAAGCCGAGTACGCCCGCCGCGACTTCGCCTCTCGCGCCGCCCGGCTCCACCGCGAAGTCGACTTCGCCCCCAACAAGGGCAAGCATTGCCGCTGGTGCCGCTCCAAATCGAGGTGTCCGGCATGGCGCCGCTGAGATACCTCTGCCTGCTGTTGGCCCTCACGCCCCTGTGGGCCCAACCCCTCGGCCGCTCGCGCGACAGCCTCACGGTCTACTACAGCCCCCAGGATGAAGTCGCCGCCGGAGTGGTCCTTGACGCCGCCTCGTCGGCGCTGCCCGTCCTCGAAAGCGCGCTCGGTCTCCACTACTCCCGCACTTCAGACCGCCCGCAGATCCGCATCGACATCGTGCGCTCCCAGGACGAGTTCAACCGCCTCGTGGGCACCACTATGAAACCGTGGGTGCAGGGCGCGGCCCTTGGTGGGCAGCGCCGCATCGTGCTCAAATGTCTCCTCCCGCAAACGCTCCGTCTCGTCACCGTCCACGAACTCACCCACGTCCTGCTCGACGAACTCGCCACCGAACTGCACGCCGACCCGCCCCGCTGGCTGCACGAGGGCCTCGCTAAGTATGCCGCTGACGACTTTAGCGAGGCTGATCGCGAAGTCCTGGGGCAGGCGGTCGTCCAGCGCCACCTGCTGACGATCGCGCAAGTGGAGCAGGCCTTCCAGGGCAAACGCGAGCAGGTGGAGCTCGCCTACGCCCAAAGCTACACGCTCGTCGATTACCTGCACGGCCTGCGATCTGACGGCGGCCTCAAGCGGTTTCTGGGGGAATTGGCGCTAACGGGGGACACGGATCGGGCACTGCTACGCACTTACGGCCGTACGCGCCCGGAAATCGAGACCGCCTGGCACCAGGGAATCCAGGAGATGTACCTCAGTCACGGCCTGCCATTCTTCACTGAGGGGATCATTCTGCTCATCATGGGCGTCCTTTTCTTGATCGTCCACGGTGTCAACACCCGCCGCCGCCGCCTGATCCGCGAGCGTTTGCAGGAAGAAGAGCGCTTGCGGCGAATGTTCCTACTCGACGATCGGTCACACCACGACTCCTGAAATCTGAGAACGCAACATGCTCGACTTCTTCGATACCTTTGCCACCCGCCTCTTCACTTCGGCCTTCTTCAACCGCCTGGCCTGGGCGGTAGCCATTGCGCTGGTCTTTGAGGTGCTGATCAGGCTGTCTGCCTGGCGCCTGCGCAAGGCTTTCGCGCCGATCCTGCAGCGCGACATCTACCTCGACGCCACCGAACGCGTCAAGCGGCGGAAGATCGTCCTCGGCCTGCCGCTGCTCATGGTCCGCAGCATACTCTTCTGCGTCGCCATCATCATCATTGTCCGCTACCTGGGCTTCAACACCCAGGCCGAGCTCATACCGCTACTGGTGGCGTTGCTCGCGGTGACTACGCTGATCTTCTGGCGTCCCCTCAAGGACGCGGCGGCCGGCTACTATATCATGTACGACAACCTGTACGCCCCAGGCGAGCGCATCTCAGTGGGCGAGCACAGTGGCACGGTAGTCGAAGTAGGCCTCCGCCACACCCGCCTCCGCACCCCGGACGGTCGCGAGATAACCCTCGCCAACAGCGAAATCACGCAGGTAACGAACCACACCAGGGTGAGCGAACTGGAAAAGCGAGCCCCGCGAACCTAACCCACAGCGGTCCCCGCCTTCCAATTGTCATCCTGAACGAAGTGAAGGATCAGTCACCGAACCTGCCCAGCCACGCTCACACCGCCCCGTCGCATAGCGCATCGGTGCTGTAGGGCGGTCCGGCTGTAGGGCGGGGGCTCGTACCCCGCCGGCCGTTATCACCGACCACCCTTCCCCGCGTAGTGCTGCTCCGGCCGTAGGTGCGCGGGCGTCCCGCCCGCTCCGGATTCGCTCCCTGCCACTACGCCTGCGGCCCCCCTAACCCAAACAGCGGCCTCGCCACACCGTCGGCGCCTACCTCATACGGCAACCATCCGAGCCCGAAAGCGGCGACCTCCAACTCGTTCTTGCGAGGCCTGATCCCCAGTTCCGCCACGACGTATTCCGCCGGAGACTGCCGTGCCTCGAACGCGGTGATTTCAGCCGCCAACTCATTTTCCAAAGCCGCCAACTCCGCCTGCTGCTCTTCGAGCGTACCCTCCGCCCGGCCCACCTCTCCCTTCTCCCGCATGGAACGCCCCGCGCCGCGCAAGGAACTACCCGCGCGGCTGACGGTGCGCTGGCTGACCAGCTTCCTCCCAAACAGCGCTCCCACCAATGTGGTCCCCACCGAAAGCGTGGTCTGCAGTACCTGCTGCCCGTACTCGGCCTTCTCGCGCTCCAGCCGCTCTTCGGTCCGCCTGATGCGATCTTGGAGGGCCTCTACCTGCGCGGCGTACTTGTCGCGCAGCTTCTGCACCGCCAGGTCGCGCTGCTCGCGCGCCATGTGGTCCAGCCTGCCCCGGAAGGCCCCCTCATTCTCATCAGGCCGCGAGACCGCCTTCATGCTGGCGCACTGCCGCAGCACCAGCGGAGAGCGCTGGTAGACGAAATCCTCGAAGACCCCTTGCCATTTGGGATAGCTCGCCGCCGCTGCCAACTCCCCACTCACCGGTTCCAGGTCCGCCGGTCCTGATGGCGGTTGCGGCTGAAGGGTCGCGACCTGCAGGCTGAGCACCTGCGCGGCCTCCCACGACGGCCCCTCTCCAGGGGGCGGGGGCTGCGCCGCCAGCACCAGCTCTCTCCAGAAATCCACGCCCGCCGTCACGCGGATGTAGTGCAGCCGGGCTGCACCCAGCATTGTGGGCTTGTATAGCAGCCGCGCCCCCGCTGAGACGGGAGAGGCCGCTGGTACAAAGAACTGGCGTACCTCAGGAGCCACGACCTGGGGCTTCGCAGGCGGCGGCGTTGGCACTGGAGCCGAGGCCGGAGCAACCTCCGCGGCGGTCGCAGGCGGGACCGCGGCGACAGGCGCTGCCTGGGGAGTCAGGCTGTGGATCTGGGCCAGGGTCAGCGGCCCGCGCAGGTACGATAGCGTCCAGCGCGTCTGGAACACCGCCGGCTGCTGTTCGTGGATGTTGTGCATGAGAAAGACGCGCTTGCCCAGGCTGGATATGATCTGGTCAAGATGCTCCCGGCTGAACCCCAGTTGGGTTGATGCGGCAACGCCCTCCAGCCCGTCGAGCAGCCTCTGTTTGTCGCGGTCGGTCTGCAGGCGGCCAATGAACCATGTGCCCGCGTTCGCCAGCCCCTTGTAGTCGAGGTCAACCGGGTTCTGGGTAGCCAGCAGAATGCCGAGCCCATACGCGCGGGCCTGCTTGAGCAACGTGAGCATCGGTCGCTTGGCGGGCGGCGTCGCGATGGGCGGGAAGTACCCGTACACCTCGTCCATGTACAGCACCGCCCGCAGGCTGGAGGTACCGGGCTGACGGCGCACCCAGGACAGCACCTCGTTGAGCAGTAGTGTCACAAAGAACATCCGCTCCGCGTCAGACAGGTGGGCGAGTGAGAGCACCGAAATCCGCGCCCGGCCGTCCGGCGCGTAGAGCAGGCGCTGAGCGTCCAGTGGGTCACCGGTAAGCCAGGGGGCAAAGCCGGGCGAGGCCAGAAGATTGTTGAGACTGATGGCAAGTTCGAAGCGTTCTTTGGCCGGGTAGACGGCCTCGAGGTCGAGCACCCCGATCTTGTCGAAGGCGGGGGTTTGGATGCCTGCGATGAGCCCGGCCAGGTCCATGTTACGCCCCTGGCTCCACGCCTCGCGCAGGATGTTCGAGAGCAGGATGTGCTCGCGGCTGCGCACCGGGTCGGCCTCGATGCCCAGGAGCGCGAGCAGGCCGGAGACGGCAGACTCGATTCGGTCTCCCATCGCCTCAGCGTCCGCAGCCAGTTCCGGTGGAGGCGCATCGAAGGAGTGCAGCACATTCAGCGGCGTGCCGGAGGTACTGCCGGGGGTGTAGAGAACGACCTCGGCGGCAGCCCTCAGACGGGCAATGCGCTCCCCGTTTTGCCCCCACTCCGCCAACCCCTCGCGCCACTGCTGGGCGGTCTGCGCCGCAAACTCATCCGGCGTCACTCCCGCCCGCGCCGCCTCCTCCTCGTCCACCCACGGCCTGAAGTCCTCAGGTGCGAGGTTGGGAAAAGTCAGCAGCAGGTTGCCCAGATCGCCCTTGGGGTCGATCACGATGGAGGGAATGCCGTCAATCGCGGCTTCCTCGAGCAGCGCCACACACAGCCCGGTCTTGCCGCTACCCGTCATCCCCACGCAAACGCCGTGGGTGGTGAGGTCTGGGGCGTCGTACAGGAAGAGGTCGTCCAGGAGCTTGCGCTCCGGCAGGAGCTTGGGCTCCTGAAGGTCGTAGGTGCGACCGAGGTAAAATGAGCCCAGTTTCTCGAAATCCTGCATGCTTGAGCAGTCCTTCCGGTAAGGCTCGCGGATTTCAACCATTAGCGAGTCGGCGATACGCTCTCGCTCCGGCTAATTCGACGGACGAAATCATGCGTCAGGGGTTCGACTTGGGGGCGCTATGGGGACGGCCTGCCATCAAACACAGGTCTTGTAGACGAACGCGTTTCCCTTCTTCCCGACCTTCTCGATCACTCCCATCGTCCGCAGGGCGTACGCCATCTTCCCGGCCAGCGCCTTCCGCACCCCACCTGTGACCAGATCCCGCACCGTAAACTCCTCAGGCAGCCCCTCGGGCAATAACCCCAGGAATTGCCGCGTCTCCTCGAACCGCTGCGCCTCGACCACCTCCACCAGCTCCCGCCCGACGAGTGACACGCCCTTGCGCCGCCAGCTCCCCGCCCCGTCATCGCAACGCAACTCCCGCTCCCGGGTCACGATCACCTCAATTGACAGCCGCTTGCGCGCCAGCAGGTCTGCCACCCGCAGCACCTCACCAAACAAATCCGCCACCGCCCCCCGCTTCGGCGACCGCCGCGCCCGCAACTCCCGCCCCTCCGTATCCACATGCACGATGGTCTTCTCGCACGCCACCGGGTACACCAACACCACCCGCCGGTGCCGGGTCAGCGCCTCCAGCTTCCGGCGGATCGCCCCAAACGACCCGGTCTGGATCTCGTAGATGACCCCCTCTCGCAGCACATCCGCACGATAGCCGCGCAGCGGCACCTCAACCTCCCCGTCATCTCCGGCGTAATACTGCTGCAAAGCTAAGTGCAATTCAGTCGGCATGCCACAATATTCCCGCCGTACCCCGACACCCCCTCCCTCGCGTAGTGCGGGCGTCTCGCCCGCTCAGACCCTTCAGGACACACAAACCTCCTCCCGCGGCAAGTTCAGCAGCAACCCGTGCTTGGGCACCGTCACCAGCAGTTCCTTCGGATCAAGGTGGGGGAGAGCCCGCGCCAGCTTCGCGCAAAGCCTGCTACGGTGCGAGTACACCTGCGCCGGCTCCGCCAGCACCTCCCCGTCCCACATCCGGTCATACAGCCGCTCGTACCGCACGCACTTACCCGCGCTCTCGGCCAGCACCCGCAGCAGCCGGAACTCCGCGGGCCGCAGGGACACTGCTGTCCCGTAGAAGAGCGCCCGGTCCGGCCGGTCGTCGCTAACCACCAGTGCCGGCCCGTCCTCCGCCACCTCCGGCGTCGCCTGCGCCGCCTCGGGCTTGCGGCACTCAGCCACCGCCGCGACAGGAGCTACCTCCTCCACACCCGCCACAGACCGTTCCCGCACCCGCTGTCGTCCCACGCCCGCGCACCGTTCCCAAAGCCCGCGCGCCGCCTCCTCCGAGACCACCTCAGCCAACCTCTCAAGCCCTGCCGCCATCACCTCTGCCTTACTCGCGATACCCTCCCGCACCAACCGTCGCACATGGTCGCGCCCCACGCCGAAGGCCTTGAGCCGCCCCAGCGCCAGTTCCTCCGGCCTCAGCCCCAGCGCCTGGCACTCCGCCTGCACCCGCAACCGCCGGCACGCCTCCTGCGCCCACCCCAGTTCCGCCCCGATCTCGCTCAGCGTCTCCACCAGCCATCCCACTGTCTCGCCCAGCGCCGCCAGCCGCGCCGCAGGCACCCGCACCGCCGCCTCGACCTCATGCGTCTCCTCCGGCCCCGTCCACCGCTGCAAGGCCATCGTCAGCCCCGCCGCCCGCTCCCGCGCCCGCCACTCAAGCTGCTCCGTCGTCAATAGCCCCTCCAGCAGCGCCCCCTCCTGGTTCAACTCCTCCGCCAGCGCCCGCACCGCCTCGAGGTTGCTTCCCCGGCCGCCCGTATACACCACTTCCTGGGCCTCCGCCGTCATGGCCGCCAGCAGCGTCGCCTCCAGGTTGGTCGGCGGCCTGTCCGCCTGTCGCGCCCACTCCAGCAGCCACGAGAACGTCTCAAACCGCACTCCGCTGCCCGCCGCCACTCGTCCCAACGCCGTCGTGCGCAGCGTCCCGTCCGCCAACTCCCGCATCAGCCCCCGCTGCAGGCACAGCTTCCGCGCCTGCTCGACCTCGGCCGGCAGTTCCGAGCCTCTAAGGTACGCTGTGAAGGTCTGCCCGTACACCTCCGCCAGCGTCCGTCCACTCCCGCTGTGTACCCCCGGCGCCAAGTTCAGCGCCATCTGCAGCGGCGGCACACCCTCCAGCGGCGGCTGCGGCGCCTCAAACTGCGCCTCCAGATACCGCGCCACCAGCGCGCTCCGCGCCAGCTCGCAATCCGCCAGCATTATCCCCCGACCAAACTCGTTGCGCACGTCGGCGTGCGCCTGCCCCAGCCTCCCCGCCCGCCCGACCCGGTTCTCAAACTCTCCGCGGCTGATGGGGGATAGGGCAGAGGGCGCCCCCGCAGTCTCCGCCTGCCACCCCTGCGGGTCAATGATGACATTCTGCGCGGGCAGGTTAACCCCCATCGCCAGGGTCGGCGTGCAGCAGAGCGCCTTGATCCGCCCCTCCGCAAACGCTCTCTCTACCGCCTTGCGGTCCTCAAACTGCAGGTCCGCCGTGTGCGCCGCCACGCCGCAGTTCATCAGCCGCCCCAACTGCTCCCGCATGGCCGTCGTCTCCAGCCCCTCCAACCCACCCACCTCCGCGCCCTCGCCCCCCAGCCCCTCCGCGATCATGCCCGCCAGCCGCATTGCCGCCGACCGGTCGCGCACGAAGACAATCGTCGCTTCGCCCTTGCTCACAAAGTGCAGCGTCAGCCTCGCCGCCGCCTCCAGAAAGCTCTGCCCCTCTTCGGGGCCCCCGCCCTCAAAGCTCTCCTCCGCCCATCCGCCACTCTCGGTCCGGTAGCGAAATACATCGCCCACCAGTACACCCTTGCGCAGCTCCACTGGCCGCTGCATCGTCTCCACCCACTCCGCGCCGAGATACTCCGCCAGCCGTGACGACGTCCCCAGACATGCCGACAGCCCCACGATCTGCACGCCCGCCATGCGCCGCAGCTCCGCCAGCACCAGCTCCAGGCAAGCCCCGCGTTCCGGCTCGCCGAGCGTCTGCAACTCGTCAACGACCGCCACACCCAGGAACTGTGACACCCCCGACCGCCCCCACAGCGCTCGCACCTTTTCCGGCACCGCCAGCGCGATGTCAAAGTCCCCGGAAGTGAACCGCCGGTCATCGGCCCGCCGGTCCCGCGTGCTCACAATCACCCGCATCCCCAGCGGCTCATACAAACGCCGGAAATGCTCGTACTTGTCTTCGGCCAGCGCCTTGGTGGGCACCAGGTACAGCACCTTCCGCCCCGCCAGCGCCGCCCGTGTCGCCGCCATCTCCCCGATGAACGTCTTCCCGGAACTCGTCGGCGCCTGCACCACCACACTCTGGCCCGCCAGAATGCGATGCTGCACTACCGCACGTTCCTGCAGTGGCAGCAGTTCCTGACCATATTCCCGCTCCCACACCGCCAGCAATTCCCGCGGTACGCCGAACGCTTCCATCGAGCTGATGCGCAAAGTGATCTCTCCCCTCACAAAGCCTCCGCATGATACTCGAACGCGCGTTCGAGATCAACAAGAAGATGAAGCTTTTGCACTAATCTTGCGCCGCCCGTGACGCTTTTGCCGGGGTATTCACCGCACAATCGTGCCCTCAGGCAAACGCGCCATTCGCCTCCGGCCAGGGTAATCAAGAAAGTGACACGGTTCTCGCAGCATTGAGATGTCTTTGAGGAGATGTTGCGGCGGAGTTGCTAAGCGAAGTTTATATTGCCGCTGCCTCGGTGCTAGGTTTCTTCAAGCAACACAACGGGGGCCGTGAAGATGGTTCATTGTGTTGAACGGCTTGTGAACAGGCTTGCCATTGAACTCGACGGATCGGCGAGCGATGTCCGCCGCACTCACGCGGATTTCTGCGAGACCTTCGATGAAATGCTGTCCAGCCTCGAGAGAGTCCGCACCGAAGCCCACACTGAACAGGATTGCGCCTTCCATCTCTGGCAGGCAAGTCGCGCCGCATACGCCTCGCGGCGGTTGCTAGACCAGTTGATGACGGCGTGTGAGAGAATCTCCTGACAGCGGTCGGGGGAGGGTAAAGCGAAGAGCGGGGCCCCCTAGGTCAGGGCCCCGCTCTGCCATTTACTGCCATTGTGTCTGCCGCGTAGGTGGGTTCGTCCCCGAACCCACAACCGCTACCCCTCCGCCAACTCCGCCTTAACCCTCTTCAGATACTGATACGTCTGCGCCGCCAGCGCGTCAATCAGCTCCGGGATCATCTCCGCCTTCTTGAACATCCCCTCAAACCGCTCCACCACCACCGGCCCCTCAAACCCGTGCGGCTTCAGCGCTTCCAGCATCGCCTTGTGGTCCACATCCCCTGCTCCCGGCACCGGGAAGACCGGGTTGGCCCGCAGACCGACGTGGTCCTTGACGCAGATCGCCTTGACCATCTCCGCGCAGTCCTTGATATCCAGCGCCGGGTCGAGGCCTTCGTAGAAATGCACATTTCCGCCGTCGTAGCACACCTGCACCTGCGGCGACGCGACCCGCTCGATCGTCGCCCGCAGCACATTGCCGTACGCCGTCAGCCCTGTATGCGGCTTGAGTGTGATCAGCATCCCGATCTCCTCGGCCCGCTTCGCCACCGGCTTCATCGCCTCAAACCACTCGTCACACATCCCCCGCCACTGCGCCAGCCCGAACTTCTTCCCGGGCCACACTTCATACTCCCACGGCCCCCACGCCAGCACACACTCGGCCCCAAGCACCTTCGCCTCCTCCAGCCGCTTCATCCACAGGTCAGCCCCTCCCTCGACCGTGACCCCGCCACCCGGCATGAACATCATCACGGTCTGCAGCCCCGCCCCCTCAACCAGCCGCTTCACTTCCTGCAGTTCCGCCTCAGTCGATTCCGGCCCCAAGACCTCCCCGCCCGCATGCTTCCCATACAAACAGACATACTCATACCCCGCCCGCGCAATCCCCTCCAAGGCCCGTGACAGCGGCAATTCCGAGTACGGCAGCGTCTGACAACCAATCTTGAAGTTCATGCTAATCTCCCTCGATATCGCGTAGGTGGGTTCGTCCCGAACCCACTCTTCATGCCACGCGTAGGTGGGTTCGTCTCGAACCCACATCACCGATCAAGCAGGTGTGGGTTCGAGACGAACCCACCTACGCGGCCTTTCCCTATAACTCCCCCGCCACCACAACCTTCCCAGTCCGCATCGAGACCTTCGCCGCCTCCAACAGCGCCATCGTCCGCCGCACGTTCTTCCCCGACGCCTCCGGCTCGCGGCCCTCGCGTATCGCCGCCCCGAACTCCGCGATCTGTTCCTTCATCCCGCCGCCCTCCGGCAGCGGCAGGTCAAACCGCTCCTCATTGAGCATCACCGCCTCAGTCGCGATGTTCAGCGCGCCCCCGGTTCCTGTGATGATGCAGTCCCACGCGCCCCACGGGCAGTTCAGAGTGTGAAGCTGCGTCGCGAATCCGCCGTTCGACAGCCCGAACAGGATCGAGATCTCGTCGAAGTCCCTCCAATGCGGGTTGTTCATCTCCCCGCGCGCATACACCTCGGTCGCCTCCGACCCGGTCAGAAACAGTACCGTGTCCGCTTCATGTGACCCGAAGCCGTACAGCGTCCAGCCGCCCGCCTTCTTGGGGTCCGCCGACCACGGCGCGCGCGGGTACTCCGTGCACAGGCTGTACCGCCGGCGGATGACCTGCTTCACTTCGCCGATGGCCCCGCTCGCGATAAGCTCCCGCGCCTTCAGGTTAGCAGGACGGAAGCGCAGCACCTGGCCGATCATCAGCACTGTTCCCGCGGCCTCCGCCGCCGCGATCATTGCGTCCGCATCCTCCAGCGAGGTCGCCATCGGCTTTTCGCACAACACATGCACCCCGGCCTCGGCCGCAGCCGTCGCAGCCATCCGGTGCAGGTGGTGGGGGAGACAGACATCAACCGCATCTACACCGACCTTGAGGGTGTCGTGGCAGTCGTCGAACGCTTGAGGTACGCCATACTCCTGCGCTGCCGCCAGCGCCCGCGTCATGTCCACATCGCAGACCGCAACCAGCTCAAACTCCGGCAACTGCGCGATTGCCTTCAAGTGGCTCTGCGCAATCCCGCCGCAGCCGATCAAGCCCAACCTGATCCGTTCGGCCATTCGAAACCTCCCTCTGCGCGTGGCAGGCATGCTCCGCATGCCGGAACATGTGACATGGAGGGGCCGAATACCGGCAGCCTCACCGCCGGTATCCGGCCCGCCGCTATGCCCTCACAAGGTCCGGATGCACGATACGGCCGTGCCTTCTGCCCCTCCGGTCTCTCCTACTGCACGTCCAGCCCCGCCACATAAGCCGCGATCTCAGCCTTCTTCGCCGCCTCCTGCGCCCGCAGCTCCGCAATCTGCCCCCTCAGTGCCTCAAACTCCGTCTCCTGCTTCGTCAGCTTCTCCACATACTGCTTATACAGCTCGCTCGCCCGGTCCAACTCTTTCATGTTGGCCCTGATCCGGCTTTGCTCTTGCTCGATCTCCTTGATTCGCGTCTCCTTCTCCGCCCGTTGCTGCCCCAGCGCCGCCGCCTCGTCTTGCAGCGTCGCCAGCTTCTGCAGCGCCGCCCGCAGCTTCTCGCTCAGTTCGGTCTGCGCAATCCACAGCCGCGTCTGCGCCACGGACGTCGAGACGAGCGCTATCTCCTGGATCTGCGGCAGTTCCTCCACCACCGTCAGCTTCGCTGTCTTGCCCGCCTCCACCGGCACGCGGAACCTGTATGCCGACCGGCTTCGCTCGTCCGCTTCCTTGGGCTCGATCAGCTTCCAGTCCTGCCGCAGGGGATGCTCGATCAGCACCACGCGCTTCTCATCCGCCCCGTTCTTCAGGCTGTAGGTTGTCTCAATCCGCTGCTTGTACGTCAGTGTCATGAGGCCATTCACGATCTTCGCGGTCAGGAGCTTCTGCGGCTGTGAAGTTGACTGGGGCTCGACCTCCACCGGCAGGTCCATCGCATACGTCAGCAGCCGCTGTTCGCCCGGCGCCATGTCCTCGATCAGCGCATCCCCGCCGTACGCCTCGCCGTCAAACACCGTGATCGGTCCGCCCATGAGGTGCAGCTTCGACGTGTTCTTGAGCATGATGCCATTCATCGGGTGCCGCGCATCTGCCGCCGCGTTGTACACCGACAGCTTTTCGCCCTCCACCCGGTCGCTGATGATCGGGATCATCGCCGACTGCTGTCGCGGAATGGTCACCGGCTGGGTGATCGCATACTGAAACAGCGTCCCGACCTTCCCGCCCGCCGCCATGGCGTCTGCGGCTCCCTGCGCCATCCTACGCATGGGGGCCGGCGGGGCTGGGGCCGCCGAGGGCATCGTCATGGCCGCTGGGGCACCGGGCGCGCCAGCCATGGCACCCCTGCCGCCGAACCCTCCACCTCCCCTCTCACCTTTGGCCATCGGTGCCGCCTCCACCATGTCCTGCGCCTCCGCCTTTCGCTCCATAGCGCCCTCATACACCCTCGGCCGCGCCGCCGCCGCCACTGTTACCGGCACCTCCGGCCGCGCCAGATACAGCGGCTCATACAGGTCCTGAATGAAGCTAACCGGCCGCCCCGACACCAGCGACAGGTTCACCCCATTCCAGTCGTCATCCGTCGTATTCTCCACAATCGCCCAGCCCTGCAGCAGGAACCCGTCCTTGTCGCTCACGAGCCGGTACGTCGTCTTCCACACCGGAGTCTCGAGCAGGTACCCCACCCGCACATCCCGGCTGCCCTGTCCCTGGAAGTCCAGCGTCACAGCCTTCCGGTCGCTCGCCCGCGCCTTATCAATCGCCTCCAGAGCCTTCTGGAGGTCGCTTTCCAGCTTCGGGTCCAGGATCTTGATGGACCGCACCTCGGATACCGCAAACTGTACCAGCCCCTTGTCGGTCAGCAGGTTCAAGAACGCCACCCGCTGCACCTCATCGTCCACCTTCTTGTCCTGCCATTCCGTCCCAAACGCCGTCCCCTCCACCGTCTGGGCCGTGGTTACCCGCACCTTCGCCCCCTTGAGCCGCTCCCAGAGCTGCATCAGGGACGGATTGTCGGAGATGTCGAGCGCAAATGAGCCCAGCGTCCGCGCCAGCGGGTCCTGTGGCGCATAGGTTACCGGCGCGATCTTTCCGCCGCCGAAGTCCTGTAGCACCAGGGACTTCAGAATGTCGTTCACCTGCGCCGTCCGGAAGGTCATCTCAACCGTAGCATTTCCCTCCACCTTTCCCTCGCGCTCAAAGTACCCCACGCCGCTCGAGAAGAGCTGCACGCGCGTCAACGGCAACTCCGCCGCACTCACCACTCCCGCCAAAACACCCACCAAAGCCACAATCACCATCAACCTGAACGCTTTCATCTGGCGCCTCCTCAAAGCAGTCTCTACACTCTCAGCCTTCTTCATCATCTCCCCCCAAACCTGCCCAAAAACAAAGAGCCGGATGGTCGCAATGACCATCCGGCTCTGTCTCTCAACTGACTACTGCTAGCTGACTACTGTCAACTGACCTTACCCCATCATCTCCTGGTACTTCGCCCAGTCCTTCAAGAACCCGTCCAGGCCCTTGTCCCGCAGCGGGTGGTTGAACAGCTTGTCCATCACGTTGAAGGGCACGGTCGCGATATCGGCGCCCAGCATCGCTGACTCGATCACATGCGCCGGCGTCCGCACGCTCGCCACGATGATCTCGGTCTCGAACAGGTAGTTCTGCATCATCGGCACGAGCTGGCGGACCAGTTCCATGCCGTCCTGGCCGATGTCGTCAATCCGCCCGACGAAGGGGGAGATGTAAGCCGCGCCGGCCTTGGCCGCGATGAGCCCGGCCGGGGCCGAGAAGATCAGCGTGCAGTTGATCTTGACGCCCTCTTGGGAGAGCACGTGGACAGCCTTCATGCCTTCCTTGAGGAACGGGATCTTCACGACGACATTGTCGGCCCACTTGACGAGGTCGCGGGCCTCTCTGATCATGCCCTCGGCATCCACCGATACGACTTCAGCGCTCACCGGGCGGCCTTCGACGGCGTCACAGATCTCCTTGATCCGCGTCTCGAAGTCCACGCCTTCCTTGCCCACCAGCGTCGGGTTCGTCGTCACGCCGTCGCAAATGCCCCACGACATGACTTCCTTGATCTGCTCCAGATTGGCGGTATCCACGAAAAACTTCATTGTGCTTCCCCTTATCTCTTGTCGCTATTGCGTACTTTCCAAAACCAACCGCGAATTGCTTGTCTCCGCGTAGTGCGGGCGTCTCGCCCGCTGTCTTACCTTCTCACCCATGTACGCCCGACATTCCTGTCGGGCTCTCGCCGTCTCCGCCGGTCAATCCAACTCCGGCAATGGGTCATCCCACCGCCGCCGAAACGCCCTTATCTCCCCCTGGTCCACCAGAGCAAAGCTCCCGCCGTCGCGGCCCCACGACCCGCAGTTCGCATAGGTAAGCGTCGTTCCATCCGCTTCCCAGGCATAGCGGTCCACGTGGTGTACGTGCCCCATGATCAGGCCTCTGACCTGTGGCCCAAGCCGGTCGCGTACCTCTCGCATGCGGCACTTCGCCGCGCGCCGCCACGGCAGCGTTGAGTAATACCGCGCCCCCACCAACATGAACAACTCCAGCGCCTCGGGGGCAAGCTCCCCCTTGCCCTGCAGGTCCTTCACGGTCAGTCCCAACCGCTCGAGCAGGGCCATGATCTCCGCGTGTTTGAAGGGCAGGTCCTCATTGTCGGCCACGTCCCGGAACTCGTCGTCCAGGTGCTGGCTCATCACCGTCAGGCCCAGCCGCTTCTCATCATCCGTGAAACCCGTGTCCATCGCCCGCCACTGCAACGCCTCGTAGAGCGTCTCATGGACAAACGCCGTGGCCGGGGTAGAGGAGGGTAGCGGCTGGCATGGCCGCATGAAGTGCGCCATCGCCTGTGCGGGCGGAACCTCCGCCACCCTGGTCGTCCGGTGCTGCAGAAACGCCCACAGCCACGCGTCCATCAGGTGACCGTGCTCAAGCCAGACATCAATGCCACCGCACCGGATGTCTACCCCCGGGTACACCAGTTCCAGGGGCGGATGTGACATCGCCACATCCAGGCCCATCAGCCCCGCATCGTGGTTGCCGACAATGTAATACACCTTGATGCCGGACTGCATGATGGCCCAGAGGTGCATCGTGATCTCGCGAAATCGTGGCAGGATCGGGGAATGGTCAAGCTGTGGCACGTCCAGCAGGTCCCCCACCACCGCAAAATGCTGGCACCCACTGTCGTCCCGAATCCACTTGAGGAATTCGAGAAATGCCTGCTTCTTGGCCTCGAAGGTCTCGGGACTCTGATCGCGCCAGGTGTCCAGATGCACATCGGATATGGCGATCAGTCTGCCCTCTTGCACTGCTGCCTCACCTGATTACAGAGCGCGTGCGTCAGCACACGCAGATGATGCACTCGTCGGGGCAAAACCACCACCCGCGCAACCGCCTGTGTAGGGCGGACCACGGTCCGCCCGAGCCTTATCTCTATAGCTTCCCCGCCGCTACTCCACTGCCTCTACGCCCGCGACCTCTGGGATCTGCTCCTTGAGCGTCCGCTCGATCACCAGCGCCAGGGTCATCTGCGACATCGGGCACCCACGGCAGTGTCCCTGCAGCCGAAGCTGCACCTGCTTCTCGGGGGTAACATCCACAAGCTCAACGTCGCCGCCATCGGCCTGCAGCGCCGGCCGGATCGTGTCGAGTACTTCCTGAACTTTCGCCTTCATGTCCTCCATCCAGGTCACCCTTTCCTTATCTCAGAATGTGCGTAATAGATCATGTACGCCCGACATTCCTGTCGGGCTCTCTTTAGACGCCCCCGGACCCCCGGCGCCTCACGACTTCCAGTAATCCGGGTCCCTCTCCGCCAGGAAACCTAACGTGCACTCGAAGTCTCTGACCCCGGCCGTCGTTCCGATGCCGGTGGTGCAGAGCCCGCCGACAGCGTTCGCGAACTTCGTCGTCCGTTCCAGGTCCCAGCCTTCCAGCATCCCCCGCAAGAAGCCTGCCACGAACGCATCGCCTGCGCCGGTGCCGTCCAGCACTTCCATCTTGTATGCCGGCACGCGCAATTCCTGCTCAGCCGTCCGCACGTAACTGCCGGCCTCGCCCATCTTCAGCGCGACGGTCTTGATGCCGCATGCGAGCAGCTTCTCGGCGATTGCCTCTGGCTTGGTCTCGCCGGTCAGTTTCTGCGCCTCGCCGATGGAGGGCAGGAAGACATCCGTATACTTCAAACACGGTGCCAGCTTGTCCATCCAGCCGCTCTTGTCATTGTATACAGTATCCAGAGCCGTGGTCACGCCCGCCTCCTGCGCCCGCCGCAGACACTCGGCCATCGGCTTCCCGTCAAAATCCCCCATGACCAGCGCCCCGGCGCAGTGAAAGATCTTAGCACCGGTGAGGACGTCAAAATCGATGTCGCTGAGCTTCAGCCGGCCGTTCGCGCCCGGGTAGTGCAGGAAAGTCCGCTCGCCCTGCGAGTCGATCATGACCATCGTCGCCGAAGTTCCCGGCCGGTCATCGACCACCAGCCCGCTGATATCGGCCCCTGCCGACACGAGTGTTTCGCTGACAAAGCGCCCAAAACCGTCGTCGCCGACCTTGCCAATGATCGACGTATCCACCCCTAACCTGATCAAACACAACCCCGTGTTCGCCGCACACCCGCCAAGCCCGATCCCCATATCGTCCACGGTTGAGAGCCGCCCCCGCTCCGGCCACTCATCCACCGGCTTACCATATACATCGGCGACAAGGATGCCAAGACACACAACTTCAGGCACGGCGGTCACTCCCCAAACTTACTGGCTGATATATGACTTGACGGTACAATACATGTTTTTGAGGGGGTTGCCAACCCCTTCTTCCACCTGTGGCATGACAGGAGGGCAGAGCCCTCAGCGGGCCCCTCCTGCCGTTGTCTCCCGTGGAGGGGCCGAGCTTCAGCCGGCCCAGTAGTTACGCCCTGACCCGCTATTGCTCCGGGCCGTCCGCCGTTTCTGCCCCCTGGAACCTGTCCCCTGATCCGTGCCTTTTTCCGCTTGCCATGCCCGGGTCTATATGCTATCATTGTTGCCTCTGGGGAGAGGTGGCCGAGTGGTCGAAGGCGACCGCCTGCTAAGCGGTTACAGGGCTTATACCTCTGTCGCGGGTTCGAATCCCGCCCTCTCCGCCAGCTTCAGGCCACCCGATCAGGCCCCAGTCGTTTCTGAATCCTGATCCCTGTACCATGATATTCGTCTTGCGCCCGTAGCTCAGTGGATTAGAGCACCGGCCTCCGGAGCCGGGTGTCGGCCGTTCGAATCGGCCCGGGCGTACCAGTAGTTGATATTTCCGCCAGCCTGTCCGTGGGTCCCGGAGCTTCCGCACCCGGCAAACCCCAATCAGGCCTGTGGACCAGTGCGCGCTCGTAGCTCAGGGGATAGAGCACTTGCCTGCGGAGCAAGGGGTCGGCCGTTCGAATCGGCCCGAGCGCGCCATATTTTTATCTCGCCGCCGCAGACATGGCCTGGCATGAGATGCCCCTCAGCATATGTGGGAGGGCTCTCCAGAGCCCGCTGTCACCGGCAGCATCGCGGCGACAAAGCGTCGCCGCCCCGGATCCGCTTTTCGCCATGTTAGCGCCACACGGGCGCCGCGGAGAGCGGTTTTTTTGACTGTGTGGCCGGGGTGCTCTGGCCGCGGGTTCGGTAGGGCGGTCCGGCTGTAGGGCGGGCTGTAGGGCGGGCTGTAGGGCGGGCTGTAGGGCGGGCTGTAGGGCGGGCTGTAGGGCGGGCTGTAGGGCGGGCTGTAGGGCGGGCTGTAGGGCGGGGGCTTGTACCCCGCCGGCCGTTATCACCGACCACGCCGCGCTCTCACCGGCGGCCCTGCCGTCATCGCCGACCCCGCGTAGTGCGGGCGTCCCGCCCGCTCCCATCGCACATTCACAACCGGCCGGTCGGGTTGCGCCCCCGTAGCTCAGCAGGACAGAGCAGCAACCTCCTAAGTTGAAGGCCGGCCGTTCGAATCGGCCCGGGGGCGCCAAACTCAGTTACCATTTGACAGCGAACAGTTGTCAGTTGGCGGTCGTCTCACTTGGCGGCCCGCGTACCATGACAGGACGGAGGGGTGGCAGAGCTCGGTTTATCGCGCACGACTCGAAATCGTGTAGTGGGTAACTCCCACTCGGGGGTTCGAATCCCCCCCCCTCCGCCATCGAACAGTTTCCAGTTGTCAGTAGTCAGTCTTCAGCAGCGGCGAACCGCGCCGCCTCACGTGCACTTTGGCAAAACAGAGCGGAGAGATGACCGAGCGGCCGAAGGTGCGCGTCTGGAAAGCGCGTGTACCCAAAAGGTACCGTGGGTTCGAATCCCACTCTCTCCGCCATCTATCAGGTATCAGATGTCAGGCTCCAGGGATCAGATTCTGAGAAAGGCGGGGGAACCGTGGCTTCATTCGAGGAGTTGCTGGTCTGGCAGAAGGCTCATGCCCTGGTATTGCAGATCTACCCGTTGTGCAGCGGCCTGCCCTCACACGAGAAGTACGCCCTGGCCGACCAGCTTCGCCGTGCTGCCACCTCGGTTCCGACCAACATAGCAGAAGGCTACGGTACCGGCATGGACGGTCTTTTCCTGCGTCACATAGCCATAGCGCAGGGCTCTTTGGCCGAGACCCGCTACCTGCTTCTCCTATGTCGTGACTTGAGCTACGTTGGCATTGATGATTACGAGGCCGTTTCGGCCCTATCCGGCGAAGTCTCCCGCCTCCTAAGCAAATTCCGCCAGGCCATCCAAACCCGCCTCAACAACCGCTCCTGAGCTTTAGCCTTTGCCTTTGGCCTCTGCCGTCTCCGGACCCGCCGTTGCCTTTCGCCGTTTCTGACCCCTGATCCCTGAACCCTGACTCCTGCCTCACCGCTGTGCTAACCGGGGAACTGGCGGTTCCCTGTACTCACAATCCGCCTTAGTGAGGGCTAATCCCCCGCCCCCGGCCTCGTCATGTAGGGTCTGACCCCAGCGGGCAGCGTTGAAGGTTGGGTCCCGCGCAAGGCAATCTTGGTGAACCCCGCCAGGTCCGAGAGGAAGCAACGGTAACTGAGTAATTGTCTGTGCCGCGGATCACCTGACCCGAGCCAGCCACCGGGGTAACGCCTGGATGGCGTTGTCAAAGGTAGGGTGCACAGTGGTGAATCAGGGGTCAGGTTTCAGGGGTCAGGTTTCAGAAAGGACCCAGACGCACTCCTCCACGCTTTTCCCCATCTGGAAGGAATACTTCCTCAATACGTCGAACCGCACTGGGACAGATCCGAATCTGGACCTGATCCCTGACACCTGAGCCCTGAAACCTGCTATGGCCTACCAGCCTTTTACCCTAAAATACCGCCCCCGCACCTTCGAAGACGTCATCGGCCAGGATCACGTCAGCCGCACCCTGCGCAATGCCATTGCCGCCGGGCGGCTTGTCCACGCCTACCTCTTCACCGGCCCCCGCGGCACCGGCAAGACCACCATGGCCCGCATCCTCGCCCGCGCCCTCAACTGCGTCAAGGGCATCACCCCCGACCCGTGTGGCGAATGCGACATGTGCCTCGCCGTGTCCGCCGGCCGCGCCCTCGACGTCATCGAGATCGATGCTGCCAGCCACACCGGCGTGGACGCCATTCGCGAGCTCCGCGAGCAAGTCAAGTACAGGCCCGGCGAGGGCCGCTGCAAGCTGTACATTCTTGACGAAGTCCACATGCTCAGCATCTCGGCCTTCAACGCGCTCCTCAAAACCCTCGAGGAGCCGCCCGCACACGCCTATTTCGCGCTGCTGACCACGGAGATGCATAGGGTCCCCGAGACCATCGTCTCGCGCTGCCAGCGCTTCGAATTCCGCCCCATCTCCATCCCCGAAGTCATCGGTGCCCTGCGCAAGATCGCCGACAACGAGGGCTTGCAGGTCCAGGACGCGGCCCTGCACGCCATCGCCACTGCCGCCGAGGGTGGCCTGCGCGATGCCCAGAGCATTCTGGAGCAGGTTGTGGCCTTCAGCGAGGGCGAGATCACCCTCGAGGTCGCCAACCAGGTCCTCGGTGTAACCGACACCGAAACCCTCGCCCGCATTGCCGAAATAGTCGCCGCCCACGACCTCCCCGCCGCTTTCACGATGGTGGATCACCTCGTGGCGGAGGGCAAAGACCTCGGTCGCCTGATCGAGGACCTCACGCTCTTTTTCCGCGACCTCCTGCGCCTGGCGCTGGGGAGTGGGGGAGAGAACTGGCTGCAACTGGGCGCCGAGGGCCAGGAGCGCATGCGCGGCCTTGCCCAGACCATCGGCTCTGACGCACTCCTCGCCGCCGTCCACGAACTCGCCGAGCTGCGCGGCAAGATGAAGACCAGTTCCCAGCACGCACTGCTGCTGGAGTTGGCCCTCGCCGAGCTAACCCAGCCCCGGCAAGCTGCCGTTAGCCTGACCGCCGTTAGTCCGTCCCTGCCGGGCGCCCCTCAAGCGCGTAGTGCGGGCGTCTCGCCCGCCTCCGGCATGGCAGGCCTGCCGCCTTCGCCTCAACTTGGCCGGACGGGCGTCCCGCCCGTCGCTCCGCCCAGCATGGGTGCTCCTCCTCCGCGTACTGCGGGCGTCTCGCCCGCTCCGACAGCCGCCGCCGCGCAGGACGACACCGCGCCCGTGGAGAAGCCCACCGAACCTGACGTCCCGGCCCAAAACGTCGTCGGCGACCTCACTTGCGCTGCGATCTACAGCCGCTGGCCGTTGCTGCTTGAGCAACTGAAGCGTATGAACTATCAAAACGTTCGCGCCTTGCTCCTCAACGCGGTCCCGACCCGGGTCACTGCCGATTCAATCACGGTCAGCTTCCCGAGCCGCTGCCAGTTCCACCACAACCAGCTCAAATCATCGCATTGCGACACGGTCAGCAAGGCGCTGCACAAGCTATTCGGCCAGAACCTCCGTGTCGAATGCCGCCTCTGCCCGGCCGGCGAGGAGCCCGTCGTTCCGGCGGATGAGGCCGTGGCTTCTCCTCCGGTAGCAGTCGCTCCGATGCCGCCGCCTGCGGCCGTCGCTCCCGTTCCGGAGCCCGTGGCCACCGCGCCCGCTCCCGAACCGGAGCCGGCGCTTGAGCCCGTACCCGCTCCGGAGCCCCCGCCGGCGCCTGAACCGCCGCCCCCTCCGGCCTCGTCGTTAGAACCCGACCCGGCCGACAGTGGGAGCGGTAACCAGACGGCGACCCTCACCGACCAGCCATCCGGTGTGCTTGCCTCGCCGGAACCATCCTCCCCGCCCCCGGCGTTGCAGGATGAACCCGAAACACCCGCGGCGGGCGGTCTCACTGCCGACGCCGTCGTTGAACAGACCCTTAGCCTTTTCGAGGGCAGCCAGGAAATCTTGCCCCCGAACCAGTAACATGTATATGGAGTAGCGGCCCCTGCCCGCGCACAGTCAAATGTTTGCCAACCCGTTCCAAAAACTCATCGAATCCCAGGTCGCCGGCATTCAGGAGAACATCCAGAAGGCCGTCCAGGAACTTGAGATAGCCACAGTGGAATCCAGCGTCGGTGGCGGTGTGGTCAAGTGTACCATGACCGGCGTCGGCCAGCTTATCGAGCTGAAGATCGACCCCAGCGTCGTCACACAGGATGACGTCGAGCTTCTCGAAGACCTCGTCACCGCTGCCGTGCGTGACTGCCAGGCCAAGGCCGCCGCCCTGAAGCGCGAGAAGATCGCCGGCGCCACTCCCCTCGGCGCCATGGGCATCGACCTTCCCGATGTTTTCTAGTGCCGCCGTGCCCGTCTCCGGCCCCCTTCCCGAGACCGCCCGCGCTCTCACAGGAAGGGGCTGTGGTTAGGGCGGCGTTGCCTCTGCCGTTGCCGTCTCAGAACCTGATCCCTGATCTCTGATTCCTGAACCCTGCTTTATCCCATGCGCTACGCCCGCCCCTTGCAGGAAGTCATAGACGAACTCTCGCGCCTCCCCGGCATTGGCCCGAAGAGCGCGCAGCGTCTCGCCTTCTGGCTCCTGCGCCGCAATCCCGCCGAAGTCCGCGCCCTCGGCCATGCCATCGCGGGCCTCCCCGACGCGATCCAGCGCTGTCGCGAGTGCTTCAACTACGCCGAAACCGACCTCTGCCCCGTCTGCAGCGACCCCTCCCGTGACGCCTCGATTCTCTGCATCGTCGCCGAAGCCGCCGACCTCATGGCCCTCGAACGCGCCAATGACTTCCGCGGCCTCTACCACGTCCTCGGCGGCCTGCTCTCACCCCTCGCGGGCGTCGGCCCGGACGATATCACGATTCCGCAACTCCTCGAACGCCTCCGCCGCCTGCAGCCTCAGGAAATCATCATCGCCACGCCCCCCTCCGTCGAGGGCGACGCGACTGCCGAATATCTCCGCCAGATCCTCAGCGCCGAAGGCTTCACCAGCATCACCCGCCCCGCCCTCGGCCTCCCCGTCGGCGCCGAACTCGACTACGCCGACCAGGTAACCCTCATCCGCGCCCTCCAGGGCCGCCGCCAGATGTAGTAAGAACAGACGATGGCTAGTTGGTCCGTGACGGCCGCAACGAATACGGGCGGCTCCGCACCACGAACGGTGCCTTCGTCCCATCGGCAAAAGTCATCGTCCCCACCGCCGCCACGCGGATGATCCCCGTCCACTTCGTCACGTTGATCCTCACCTCGGCGCTCTGGCCGAGGGCCGGTAGATCGTCAAGCTCCGTCAGTTTCTGCCCCGTCACATCCTCAAGCTGCAACTTCCCGGTCACCGCAGCCACCTGTTGCCGTTGCGAGCCGGGGCCGAGCATCTCGATCTTCATCGCCAGTTCACCACCCGCCACGAGGGTCTCCTTCCCATCAACATCCGCTGGAGATGTGAACTGGACCTGCGGTCCCTCATGCGGAATCACCGCTGGCTGGGAGGTGATTCCCTCGGCGAACTTGGGGAAGGCGTAGGTGGCGAGGTCCTCCACCCAGAGCACGAACCCATCGGCTCCGAGCCCCCGCGCGATCTCTATCTGCCCGACTGTCTGATCGTCGGGAATCTGCCACGCGCCGATGCCGGAGTACACTGGGATCGCACTGGCGGCCGCATTCACGTGATTGCTGACTTGCGCTGCAAACCACGCGTCGTTGTCGGTGTAGCTCATCGGGCAGACGAAGTCCAGGTAATGCTGCTTGCACCACAGCACCCAGTCCTGCCCCACGGTGTACTTGGTCTGCGGGTAGTTCCAGAACACCGCCGCGGAGATCTTCAGGCCGGGCTTGAGCTTCCGCGCTCTTTCGGACACGGTCCTGACCAGTCTCGTGATGTTGTCGCAGCGAAATTGCATCCACTCTTCCTTCAGCGGTCCGCGACAATCCTGCGGCCAGTTCGCTACCCGCCTCCCCAGTCGCTCCTCAAACTGCTGGCGGCACCCGCTACAGTAGCACCCGTCATCGTGTGGGTAGCGGATGTAGTCGAAATGGATGCCGTCCACGTCGTAGTTGCTGACGACTTCCAGCATAGTGTCAATCTCAAGCTGCAGATTGAGTGGGTTGGAGGGGCACAGTTCTCTCTCCATCTCCCCCTTGCCGTTCACCAGCAGCCGCCCCTCGGCGCGCATTCGGGCCTCGAACTCCGCCGGGGCGGCGGCGAGCTTCAGGTTGATCTTCCAGGCATGCACTTGGATGCCATACTTCTTGCCGGCCGCCACACACTGGGCAATCTGGTCGCCGCGCTGGTTGAAGGTGGCCGAATGTGGCAGGAGCTTGCTGTCATAGTCGGCCAGCCCGCCGGACCACAGGTTGGGTATGACGGCGTGGAAATTGGCCTCCTTCAGGCGTCGCATGGCCTCGTCCCAGGTGGCGCTACCGCCCGTACCTGATGGGTCCCATGCCGCGCGGAATTCGGCGGTGCGGGGCTTGTGGGCCACAAAATACGCCTCGGCCAAGGAGTCGTGCAATTGCCGCGCGGCGGCTATGGACTTCGAGAACTGCCCATCGGCCAGCAACTGCGTCGCCTGTGCGGAGGCAACCTCGGCCTGCGCGAGCGAGCCCTTCACCCTGTCTGCTAGAGCCTGGCCAAGGTTAGCCGACGCCAGGTATCGCTCCAGTTCCGCACGCTCCGTGTACGGTCCGACGCGCTCGGCCCGCTCAAGCGCCAGTCTGGCCGCCTCCTCCCAAACAGCGGGGACGAAATGCCCGACGAGGGCCAGCAGGAATGCCTGCTTGCCTGCTGGGTCAGCGCCAGTCAGCACGTGCCCCAAATAGGCGCCGTTGTCGCTGATGAGCAAGGCGTTGCCCTGCTTTTCGCCGGCGGCGTTCTGCCACTGGCCGGCTATACGCGCCTTGGGGCCGCTCGGATCGAACAGATTGGCGCCCCACGAGTGTTGCCCCATAGTCGGCAGTTCAGGCAATACGCCGGAGGACGCTACTTCCCTGAACTGATCACCAGGACTGGGCTGCCGGTACTGAAGGTTGGTCACGCCCAGCAATTTCGCCATTGGCTCAGGCAGGGCAAAGAAGAAGATAATCTTGCCACCGCCGTCTACGAAGTCCCGGATGCGCTCAAGCGCCTGCGGACTCAGGTCCGGATTCAGGGGGAAAATCGCCAGCTTCCGTCTGGCCAGAGCGCCACTTTCGACCTCCCGCTCCGTTAACCTGATGAATGGCACACCGGCCTTCCCCAGGTAGCCGGATGCCAACTCGGTGAAGGTGCGCACCATGAGAGCATTAGCGCCCGAACCCGTCCCGGCAATGAAGGCGATGCCGGTGTCGTCGGTGCGCGCTTGGAGGTTATCAAAGCCGCAGTAGGTGTTCAGCGGCTTCGCCCTATAGGCGCTGATGCGGACGATGTCAACTCTGTCCCAGCCTCCCGGCTGACCCTCGACGCCGAACGTGCCCTTTGGCAGGTTCAAATGCTGCCAGCCCTTCACCGGAGTGATCGGATGGCAATACCAGCCGTCGCCGCTGTGGAAGAAGATGGCGCAAGAGGTGAGTGCCGCTGGGTCATCCACATAGAAGTCGAGGCTGATGGCGTCGGCACCCGTCAGGTCCAGGGCGACCTCGCGATCATAGGAGCAGCCCGCGAGTGCCGGGACGGTAGCGAAGGGACAGGTAATCCTGAGCGCGTCTTTGTTGCCGTGGGGCATGAAATCCGCCGGCGGCGTACCTGGCAGAGGTGCCCAGGCGTCACGCAACGCGGCGACCTCAGGATACCTGAAATCGTCAATGAGTTTCACCTCGGCGTGGCCCGCCGTCACCAGCAGCAGACACAGAACCGAAATATGTCGGCGCATGTTCGCATACCCCCGTTATCGCTAATAGCCCACATGGGTGCCATTCGCACCATGCTGCCCCCGCTTGACCTCCAGATTCGTCATTGGTGCGGCCCTCTCCTTGGCCTTCTCGCGGGCGCTCACCTTCCCGCCTCGCAGGTCCCCCCGTCGCTTCCCCCGAACTAGGCCCCCATGCACGAGATCATCCGCCCCATCGCCCGCACCCACTCCTGCGAACTCCTCGTCATCGGCTCGGGCGTCGCCGGGATGGCCGCCGCTCTCCAGGCCGCCCGCCTCGGCCTCGAAACCATCCTCCTCGAAAAGGAAGCCGTCCTCGGCGGTAACTCCGGCCCCCTGCTCGGCATCCACTGGGGCGGCGCTCACATCTACCACGACTACGCTGCCGAAACCGGCATCGTGATGGAACTTGAGGAGGAAATCGCCTGGCGCGGCGCCAAGCACCGCACCCCTGACCACCACTACAACATCTCCCGCCTCGCCGAAGCCCTCTGGCAGGAAAAGCTCGAGCAAGCCGGCGTCCGCGTCCTCAAGCGCCACCTCGCCCGCGAAGCCGTCACCGATCACCGCCGCCTAACCGCCGTCCTCGCCGACGACCTCGCCCTCGCTCAAACCGTCCGCTTCGACGTCTCCCACGCCGTCCTCGACGCCTCCGGTGACGGCCAGATCGCCTTCGCCGCCGGCGCCTCCTTTCGCATGGGCCGCGAAGCCCGCGCTGAACATGGCGAGCGCAATGCCCCTGAAGTTGCCGACGAACGCGTAGCCGGGGTCAGCCTCACCGCCCTCGTCAGGCGCAGCGAGAGTCCCATCCCGTTCATCCCGCCCGACGATGTCTGGAGCGTCCAGCTCAACACCACACCCGGCGGCTGGCTCGGCGACAATGACAACGTTCGCATGCTCTGGCCCACCGAAACCGGCGGCACCGTGCTCAACCCCTTAACTGACGAGCACGAGATCTACGAGCGCCTGCTCAAGCAGTTCTACCACTACTGGGCCGCCCTCAAGGCAAACCCCGCCAACGCCAACTGGGAGCTGATCTGGGTCAGCCCCATCGCCGGCAAGCGCGAGACCCGCCGCTTTCTCGGCGACCATATTCTCACCCAGACCGACGTCGAAACCCCCGTCACCCTCCCCGACCGCCTCGGCTACGGTGGCTTCACCATCGACCAGCACGAACAGGGCGCCGACGGGATCAACCGCATCTTCATGTACTCGGCCCCGCCGCTGTACGACACCTGCTATCGCATGACCTACAGCCGCGACTTCGACAACCTGTACCTCGCCGGACGCCTCATCAGCTCCACTCACCTGGCGCACGGCTCAACCCGCATCATCAAAACCGGCGGCCTGCTCGCCCAGGGCACTGCCATCGCCATTGCCCTCGCCAAAGAGCACGCGTGCACCGCCCGCGACGTCCACGACCAACACCTCGCCACCCTCCAACAGGAGTTCCTCCGCCGCGACGGTTCCCTCATTGACCTACCCGCCGCCGACCCGCGCGACCTCGCCCGCCACGCAACCGTCACCGCCTCCAGCGAGTGGCTCTATGACGATTTCGACCTGCGCGACGAGCAGGACCTGTCCGTGCCCACTGGCAATCTCCTCCACGCCTGGCCGGATCACGTCTCCACCGTCCGCGCGCACGTCCGCAACCATTCCGACCGCGAGCAACCCCTGCGCCTCTCCCTGCTGCTCGCCCACGAACCCCCACCCGAAATCCTCCCGCGCCCCACTGACGAGGAGGCCGGCTTCTTCCACCACCTGTTCAAGCTCGACAGCCGCCTCTCGGTCTTCGAGCCGCTCACCACCCTCGATGCCACCGTCCCCGCCTCGTTCAGCGGCTGGCTCGACCTCCCCCTGCCTGCGCCGCTGCCCCTCCCGCCGCGCTGCCGCGCCTACCGCTACCAGGCCCTCGCCGTCATTCTCGAGGGCAATAACCTCGCCGTCGCCTCCGACCCGTCCGCCTGTGACGTGGCACAGATCGTCAAGCGCCAGCCCTCCGAGCCCACCATCTCCGAGGGCCGCTGCGCCCTCACCCTCGACCAACCCGTCCCGCTTGGTGATGCCGCCAATATCATCAATGGCGTCAGCCGCCGCTGGGGCCGCGCTCCGCTCAACATGTGGGTCTCCAAACCCGGCCAGCCCCTCCCGCAGTGGCTCGAACTCCGTTGGGCCGGGCCGCAGACCATCTCCCGCCTCACCCTGACTTTCGACGGCATCGGCTGCAAGTACACCGACATGCCCTTCAACAACGGCACCCGCGCTTTCGGGCCGATGGTCAAGGACTACCGCGTGGAGATCGAGGTGGGGGAGACCTGGCAGGAGCTACTGACCGAGACCGACAACTACCACCGCTTCCGCGTCCACGAATTCCCCCCGCAGACCGTGACCGCCCTCCGCCTCACAGTGGAGGCCGCCCACGACCCCCTGCAGGGAGCGCGGGTGGCCGAGATCCGCGTAGAATAGAAACCAAAACGCCTCCCCGATTGGGGAGGCGTTTTCTGTCTGGCGCGTCTATTCTATGTTGCCTAACGTTCGGACTTCCACAGCGCATTCAAGGCCACCGGCCCGAGCACGTTCTGCACCTTTACCCACTTAGCATGTCCGTCGCAGAAAGCGTAGTTATCGCCCTCATTGTGGATACCGGTCGGCGAGTAGCCGCCGATGGTGTTGCCATTTGCGATGACATACCCCATCGTGTTGGCGCCGCTGTCACCGAGCATGATCGTCTCGCTCGGGCTGGTGATGCTCCCCATCGAGATACCGCCGCGCGTGTATCCGCCATATCCCGGGGCGGTGGTAGAGCCCCAGTTGTAGCACAGGTACACATAGTTCCAGCCATAGGCAGGATTTGTCCCCAGGGCGCTGACATGGGTGCTGTTGCTGGGGCACAGCAGTATCTGCGTATTCTTGATGTACGGCTGGAGCAGCAGATTCCATGTGCCCACTCCAGCGACGTAAGAGGGCGGCAGGGCCTCGTCATAGTCCTGTGCATAGGATAATACGGCTGTGGCCAACTGCTTCGCATTGCTCAGACAACTTGACTGTCGCGCCTTCTCGCGAGCCTTGGCGAACACCGGGAACAAGATGGCCGCCAAAATAGCGATAATCGCGATCACGACCAACAACTCGATGAGCGTAAAACCCCGTCTTTGCACGTGTATCACCCTTTCCTCATCAGCTTTGTAACCAAGAGAAGCATACCCTAATTATGCATTCCAAACAACATGAATCTGTTCCTTCACAACCGATTTCACGCACGAAAAAAGGGTCTTCCGGCATCACCGGAAGGCCCTTTACTAACCAATATCGACTCTAGTTGCAGTCCCAGACCGACGCCTGACTGAGATAGCCCATGTTACAGGCCTTAGCGTGTCCGTCCACGAACGCGATGTTGGCCATGTCGTTGTGCCGCACCTGGGGACCCCAACGGGGCCGCTCGCCCTTCTCCGCGTCCCGGAGGGACGCTCATTTCCAAGGCCGGGATTTCAATCCCGGACCGCGCTGTCTCACTCGGCTCCCCCAACCTCCCCCCAAACCCGCTCCACCACCGGCTTGATAACCTTCGTCCACTCCGCGTACATCTCCGGCTTCATATGCAGCATGTCGTCCTTGAAACACTCTGGCCGCACCTGCCCCTGCGCGTCGAGCAGCGTTGGTGTGATGTCCACGTATGTGAGCCGCTCGTCTGCGGCACAGAGCTCCTGCAGCGCCTTATTCGAGGCCTGGTACTTGTCCCAGAGCTTCCACCGCGACGGGCTCGGCTTGTTGGATACGAAGATCAACCGTGTCTTGGCGTCCTGCTCCCACACCCTTCCCAGAAACAGCCGCACGTACTTCATGTAGTTCTCGATGGTCACATCCGCCTGCGGCATGTCATTGTCGCCGATGTATACCACGATCAGCTTCGGCCGCCGCGGCAGCACCGCGCGGTCTGCATACCACCAAAGCTGCGCCGAGTTCGACCCGCCAAACCCCCGGTTCACGACCGGCAGCGGCGCCATGTCGCTCTTGACCGTGCTCCAGCCGGTGAACGTCGAACTGCCAGTGAAGACTATGATGCCCCTCCTGGGGTCGGTCAGGTCATCAGCCGCAAACTTTTCCATGTTCTTCTCAAACGCAAGCCCAAACGTGCGTCCCTCATGTGTCACCATCTTGTATCCCTTCGGGCTGTCAGAAAACGAAACCTCAGCCACCGGCGCCGACAGAGCCGCCGAAACTGCGACAATTGCCGTCAAGACTGCGTGCAGTCTGGTGTTCATTACACTCTCCTTCCTTGCCGCCAACACATGATCATGTTGCCGCAACCGATGCAGTGTTGTAAAATCCTGTGATAGTAATCCGAGGCTTCTATGAAAGGCATATGACATGACAGAACGCAAAGGCTGGACTTGTGACGTATGTGGCGAACGCATTGAGAGTGTGCAGGATGGTTGGGTCGAGTGGCTGGTCTCAAGGAACGCCGACGGGTCGTATACGCGCAGTAATCTTAGGCTTGTTCACAGCGCAACGTCAGGTCCGGCAACTTCAGCTTCTGGATGCCGGTCTGGAGGCGCGTGCAACACAGTGCAGGACAGGCCGCTAGAGTCCCTGCTCGGGCAAGATGGACTGATGCTTCTGCTGTCTTGGATACCACAATGGACGGATAGCACGGCTGTGGTAGAAATGATCAAACGTCTTCACGTGCCCAACTATGAGCATGCGCGCCACTACCTGCGGGAGGCTGTCGACTGCGGTGCTGTCGAGAGCAGGACCCTACCGACTTTCCCCAGTAAGCTGGAGATTGAAAACACCCTGCGGTACATGGATGAGGCAGACCAATAGGCTGAGTGTGAGTGCGCGGGGCCCACAGGAGACGGTGAAATCCTTGCCGCTCTAAGGCGCGTAGTCTTGCATCAACTCCAACATTTCACGACTCCCATCGTGTAAGGCGGCATCTAACGGCGTTTCACCATCTGGACCCTTGTGCTCCGGATCTCCACCCGCGCTTAGCAAGAACTTGGCGACTGCCACTCGGCCAAACATAGCCGCCAGATACAGTGGCGTCCAGCCATGATTGTTTTCGGCATCAACAACTGCTCCGGCGGCGAGAAGCATTCCCGCTGCTTCGCCGCAATCTACAAGGGCTGCGTCATGTAGGGGAGTGGCACCATCAGTGCTAATTGCGTGAACATCCGCTCTCGCGGCTAACAGTGCACCCACGCAGTTCGTCTGCCTGTGCCGAACTGCGAGATGCAGCGGAGTTCGGCCATCAGCATCCTTCATGTTGGGGTCGGCTCCTCGGTCCATGAGCTGGCGAAGCATGATCTCGTGACCAGACCTGCTCGCAATGTGCACGGCCGATTGTCCACCCCACACCGGGTTCTTCTCGCTCAAACGTGCAGCGATGTTTGCTCCCCCATCTAGCAACTGCATAGCTGCGTCCGCGTGCCCCTGGGAGACAGCGAAATGCAGCGCCGTCCAGCCGTCCTCAGTTGTCGCGTTTGGGTCGGCGCCGGCATTCAGCTGCCGACGCATCTCCTCCAGGTCGCCCCGTACTGAAGCGTCGTGCAGAAATCGACTTGCAGCCTCTAGAGCCTGTCTAGTGTCCTCGGCTCTCTGTACCGAGCGAAACTGAGACTGATCATCACAAGCTTGCAGTGGTTGTGCCTCGTTCGAGTCCGCCACGGATACTTGCAGGGAACCGCAACCGTAGATGCTACAGCCGCCATTGGCTGTCCAACAGTCTTCGTGATGAGGTGTATTACACGCCGCACACTTCACATACCGTGAAGCAGTCTTGATCATGATATGGCAGTAGGGACATGTCCCTGTATGAATGCATTGCGGCTGTCTGTGTTTGGGTGATACGGCTTGCGGATGATCTGTGTATTCCAGCACTAGTGATATTTGCGGCTCATGCCAACCTGCTCTGATGAGGGAATTGCGTATGCTCTCATCGGTTCTCCCCCTTCGCCGCATCTGGTCGACGTAACCCTTTGCCTGATTGATCGCCGCCTCGTGCATGTCGCCCTCCGGACCTGCCCCGTGTGGATGAGCTTGCAGGTCTCCTAGAACAACCCCACCACATTCCCT
>JBDKRC010000064.1:0-7317 GCA_039683575.1 Armatimonadia bacterium
CGCCTCGCATCGGCCGCCTCGTCGCCCCCCTGCCGCATGGCGAGGTTGGCCGCCGCGTCCAGGCGGTTCTTTTGCTCGTTGGCGGCGAGGGCCTGGGTGGAAGCGGTGAGGGCTTGGCCAATCGCCAACAGGCCCAGCATTGGGAGATACATGTCACCTCCGCGTGCGGCCGAACAAGATATGATCCGTCCCGTCAGCGTCGTAGCACGCCACCCGCCCCTCCGGGGTCATCCCCAGCAGGAGTGGCACCTTCAGTGCCTCGGGGAAATCCACGCGCACCCGCGCCTCGACGCGATGGTATTGCGTGAGCATCCGCGCCATGAAGCGCACGGCCGCGCGGCCGAGGTGAAACCGCTCGGCCCGCGAGAGGCCCGGTGCCACCAGGCCCCACCCGTCCGCCACGCCCGGATAGATGCTGCGCACGCCGTAGCAGGCCAGGACACGCTCCCCCGCGCACACCGCCTCGGCGTCCGCCAGCGCCACAGCCTCCACGCCATACCCGGCCGCCGCCAGCGACGCCAGGAAGGCCGGGAAGGCGGCCAGGTGGTCGCGGGTGCAGGGGACGACGCGGACCGGCTCAGCGGGCAAGGGTCACCTCCGCTTCGATGGCGAGGATGGTGGTAGGGAGGGGCAGATCCTGTACAAGGGTGACCTGCCCCAGCTCGTCCACGCCGAGGTTCTGGAGCGCCCCCCCCTGCGCCGTGCTGGCTGGCGCGATGGCGTCCGTGGTGGGGATCGGCGTGACGGCCGCGGCACTGTAGGCCGACTCCAGCCCGCCACCCCGGTAGCGCGAGCCCTGGATCATCAACTCCGGCGTGTCATAACAGAGCACCCGCATGGGGCCGAACGCCTTGGCGTTCGCCATGACGTGCTGCCCGGGGATGCCGAGCGGGAGCGTCTTGGCCGTGGCGGTGTACGGCAGGCCCACCTCGTAGGCGGTGACGGCCGCGTCCACGGTGATTTGCCCCCCGCTGACGGTCTCGGCCGGGAACAGGCAGACCACGCTATCCGAGGCCCGCGTCGCCCGGGGGATGACCGCCTTGCCTTCCAGGTGGGACAGCCCGGTGATGGTGGCCGAGGCGGGCGAGTTGGTGCCGGTGACCGAGCTGTCGAGGTAGCGTCCGGCGGTCAGGATCTCCACCATGCGCGTCTCCACGCCCCCGATGGTGCGGTTGACCACCAGCCACAGGTCATCATAGCCATTGGATGGGTGCGGGACGGCGCAGATACTCTCGATGATGCCGTCCGTGGTGTGGGCGTGCCACCCCATGACTTTCTGCTCCGGGTCCCACGTCATCCCGAGCAGCGTCCCGGCCGTGTCGTCCAACAGCGCCCACACGATCGGCACGCTGCCCAGGGGGGCCTGGAGGCGCTGGACGGCCACCTCCACGATCTGCCCGCCGGCGGTGAGGTGGCCCGCCTCGATCAGGAGGTTGACCGCCTTTTTTGCCTCCCGCATGATGTCGTAGGAGGCGGCGTAGATGGCCCGCTGCCCGCGGCCGACAAAGATGGTCACCCCCTGCGAGCGGACCGGCTGCACCCCTGCCGCGCCGACACCGGATTCGGTGGGGTCGAGTTGCGGGGGGCTGGACGGCACGATGGCCCCACCCTCCCCCCCCACAGCCGTGTGGATCTCCCCCACCGTGCCGATGGTGAGCGACTTGCCGGGGGTCAGGACGCGGATGCCGTCCATCTGGCCATTGCCGACGGTGTACTGAAAGCCCTGGTCGTCGTTGGTCCCCTTCGCCAGCGAGTAGAACTCCCCCACCGGCCCACCCCAGAACGTGCTCGGCATCTCCGTGGAGGGGCCGTAGATGACCCGCTGCTGGTGCAGGCAGCAGGCCCGCGGGTAGCCGTAGGCGGCCGACCACGCCTGGACTTCGAGCGACCAGGTGCCCAGCAGGGCGATATGCCCATACCCGCCGGAATGGATCGTCGCCGTGATGGGCGCCAACGCGATGGCGGTAATGGTGGTGCCGTTGGTGTAGGCGGTGATGAGGAGCGGGCCATCGGGAGTCACGAGGTACTTCCCCACGTCCCCCGCTCGGAACGAGTTGGTCGTGGTCCCGTAATCGTAGGCGCGGACCGTCACCGTCTCGCCGACGGCCACCGTGCGTTGCGCGACGGCCAGGGCAATCCCCAGGCCGGTCTGGGGCGTGCCGAAGATGTGCCAGGCATCGTCCGGCAGGGTGACGCTCTCGAACGCGGAGGTGATCTCGATCACCATCACCGTCGCGGACGTGTAGGCGGTGATGATGGCGCGGCCCTGTCGCCAGGTGATGATCCGCCCCACGTCGCCCTGGAGGAACCAGTTGGAGCCGATGGTGATGGTCCGCCCGGTGCCCACCGTGGCGTTCGAGAGGGTGGCCGCTTGGCTGACATTCTCCTTCGCTTCGAAGGTGGCCGGCACGTCGAACGCCAGCGCCGCGCTTCCCCAGGCCGTGTTGTCCGACGCGAGACGCGACAGTGCCTTCGGGTGCCACGCCGCGTTGACCAGCGCCAGTACATCGATACTCTGCATGTGCTGGATGGTGCGGAGGTGGGACTCTCGCGTGGTCAGGTCCGCCACCCGGACGGCCGAGCCCCCCGAGGTCACCAGTTCCGGCACGTCACTGGTCCCGTACTGGTAGAACCGCTGAAAGCCCCCGTTGCACTCCACCACCACGGCGTCGTCCTCGGCCGCGACGAAAGGCAGGAGCCGCGCCTTGCGAGCCGGGGTGCAGGTCCAGGATCCGGCGGCGATGGGGCCGGCCGAGGCAAAGGCCACCGTCACGGTCGCGGTCACCTCCGTGGACGAGGTGTAGGCCGTGATGGTCGCCCGGCCCGCGCCCGCGGACACGGTTCTGGTGACATCATCCGCCGTCCAGTAGGCGGACCCTGCCGTCAGGGTGCGCGAGCCGACGTCCTTCGCGGACAGGGCGAGCGTCACCGGGGGGGCGGTCTCGCACGCGCCGACATAGCGCGTTCCCCAGCGCCGGAAGATGCCGCCGGGGGTCATGCAGACGAAGTTCCGGCACGTCTCCAGCGCCGAGTAGTACCGCTCCCGGTCCCGCTCCCCGTACAGGAGCGGCGACCACTCGCCGGCGTTAGCGCTGTTCTGGGCGACCTTGGTGGTGCTCATCGGCAGTCCCGCAAGACCGAGGCGGAGATGGGTGTGCGCCGCTGCTGCTCGACGCGGTTGCCGCCGTCCGCCGTCCCGAGTGCCGCCTCAGCCAGTTCCATTGCCGCCAGGGTGGCCTTGTCGGACAGGCCGAGGATCTGTGCCCCCGCCGCCGCGGCGACGGCATAGACGGCCGCCTGCTGGAGCTCCACCGGCCAGTTGTCAGGGTCCTCGTCGTAGCGCGTGTAGGTGAGCAGCGCCCCGCCGTAGGTGGTCCAGAGCCGACGCTGAGACGCGGGCGACCAGTCGGCATTCTCGTCGTCCAGGTGCCGCACCATGAGGCAGTCGGAGGGCAGGAGATACTCGTGCGTGAAGTCGGAGACGGACGGCGGGACCAGCCGCCAGCGGTCCGCCGCCGGGGTGGCGTCATCCCAGGCCGTCGTGTTCTCAATGGTCAGCACCGTGTTGGAGGTATAGCCGGTGATCGCCGACACGCCGGTCAGGTCGGCCCCGTCCTCGTCCACTTCGAGGATCGCCTGCCCCTTGCACCCGTCCAGCCACGTCGCGGCAGACGCCGTGCAGGTCACGCCGGCGGCGACGGCTCCGCTGCTCAGGGCCAGGGTGGCGGTGGAATAGGCCAGCGTGGCGGTGTGGCGCAGGGCGGTCGGGTCTAGCCGCGCCATGGCCACCTTGACGGCCCGCTCATACTGGTCGTAGATGGCCTGCGATTGCGGCGTCCCGGTGCTAGCGGTTGGCATCACGGACAACCGCGAGCACTTCAGCAGCGCCAGCGCCTGGTTGGCGATGTCCAACGGTGCGAGGGCCATGTCATCCCCCCATCAACGACTTGAGCCCACTCCCGGGCGCCGCGGGGGCCGGGGCCGCGAGCATGGTCGCCAGCAGTCCCCGCCGCGAGCGAGCGGACATGAAGCCGTCAGTCGGGGCCTGCGGCCGGCTGGGCATCTGCACTTGCGGCGTGCTCCGCGTCAGGGCCCCATGCACCCCAAGCCCGAGACCGGCGAGCGCCGTCGCCGCGGCGACCTGCCCGGCGGTGATGCCGCCCGCCGCTGCTGCCGTCCCCGCGGCCGCGGCCCCTCCCGCTGCTGCCGCCGTGCCAGTTGCTGCCGTCCCCGCGGCCGCCGTGCCAGCCATCCAGGCCGGGAGAATCGCCGCCAGTGGTGGCATTGTTACCCCTCCTTGGTTGGCGTGGCGTCCAGCGTGGCCTTCGTCGCCTCCTTCAGCGGGATTTCCACCCCCTTGAGCGGCTGAGTCTCGACGGCCCGCACGACGGCCAGGACCTGCTGCGCCCGGACCTCGGCCAGTTGCCGGACCACCTCAGTCGCCTCCGCGTCGGACGTCAGGCCGTCCACGGTGGTCTCCTCGCGGTAGATCTCCACGCCATCGGCCAGGATGGTGTACGCGACGATCCGATTCGTGCCCCCGCTGCGTTCCCCGGTGATGATCGCCTTGACCTCAGCCATGATGCCTCCTCACAGCGCCGCGACCCGCGCCATCTCCTGGGTAAGTTGCGCCGCCCCGATGTCGCTGGTGGACACCAGCACCATCCCCACCGCGGAGTCGGCTTGGTTGGAAGTCGAAGTACTGCCAATGTACAACGTCGTAGGAACGGCGGTAAGGACGCCAGACCCAGTTCCGGTCATGGCAGTCACGACCTGAGCCCCCAGCGCCGTGGAAATCACCCCGTTGCTCCACCGCACCCCGTACACCGCAGGCACCCCGTCCGGCAGTTGCGCCGCACCTGCCGTCAACACGGAATACTTTTCGGTAGCTGTCGCATCCATAAACGACGTAACGATTGTGCTGCCAGCCCCCTTCGTGGCGACCATGCGTCCCGTTCCAACGCCGTAGGCATCGAACAGCGTATGCGCCCGCCCATCCGCCCCATGCCACCCCTTCGGCGTGAACTTGACGATGATCGTGCCCTCGCTCGCGTTCAGCACCCCCGCCCCGGGAATCGTGTTCGTGCTCCCACCCTGCATCACCCAGCCATCGGTGTCCTGGGGGGCCGCCCAGGGCGTGGCGGTGAGGGTGATGGAGTCGAGGGGGATGACGGAGAGGTCATCGGTAATACTATTCGCTCCGTTTCCAACGTTCCCAACCGACAGCAGTGTGGAAGCTCCAGCAGCCCGAAAAACCAATGAGGCCTGCGTGAAATCGGTGGCCGTCAACGATCGGCTAGTCCCCGTAGAAAATTGTAGGTACACACTAGTCCCGGACACGCGCTTCAATTGTCCAAGGCAGGAGTACCACGTTCCGGAGGTTGTCGTAATGCTCTGGGAGATATAGTCGGTGTTCGCGTTTGGGGAAATCATCCCCTGTGCATAGTTACCGCTTCGGCCCGTCGTGCGATACAACCTCGGTGTTCCATTCGCCGTCCACCCCGGCGCAATCGCCGAGTACACCGCCACGGCGTCGCCCGTGGTCGGGGGGTTGCCCGTTACGCCGCTGAGCTCGATCAGGTCACTCGCATCAGTCACGGTCGTGAGGAACCCGCTCCCATCATGCCACTCCGCGATCATGCCCACGACGGCGAGTGACAGGTCCCAGGCAGTGCTATCCACCACGCGGTAGGAGCCCCCGCCCAGGTCGGTGACGGTGCTAGTCGCGGCAGTAGAAGTCGTGAGGGCGCTGCCCGTCTTGGCGAACGTCCCCTCAAACCCGCCGTTCACGACTTTATTAAACCACACACCAACGTTATCAAAATATGAAGTGAGCCCGAATGCCCCTGAAGACGCTGTTCCAATATCAATAACCAACGAGTTGTGCCCAGCAAGAATTTGCACACACGCTGAGAGTTTTACAAAACTTGTACTTGTTGTCGTCAGATATGCCAGGGCAGCTCCAACCGGGACTCCATCAATAGCGGAGTAAACTGACACTGCTGCATTTGATGTTCCCTTCTTTGCCCATGCAGAGACGTAGAAGTTATCCCCGGCAGTTAGCCCCAACAGTGTCTGCCGAGCGAATCCTTCGCTTGTATCTTCATTAGTACTGACTTCAAGCACCGCGGTATCAAACGCCCCAGCTAGAGATGCCGCATCTGTCTTTCGGGTCAGGTTCGACATGGCTGCAAACCACTCTGCCCCAAGTGCAGCTTCGAACCGACCATTGACGACGAGCGTGCCATTGGGATTCGTGCTGCTGTTGTAGGCTAGCCAGTCCCACGAGCAGGCTTCGTTCGTGAGGCTTCCAGTGAACGAGCCACTCGCCGCTCGCGCCCCCGGAAGCCACAGGAACTTGATCCCCTCGGGATGGAGGATTACGCGGTCGGGGGAGACCGGCGCGGTGCCGGTGCCGAGCGCGGCGATCTCGGCGGCGGACTGCACATAGTCTAGGTCCCAAGCAGCGTAGAGGAGGTGGCCTGCATACAACCCATTATTTGAGCCGATGAACGCATTCGCGTCTGGTGCAATCGCCGTAAATGCAGCGGTAGTTCCAACCGATTGCACCCCATTCAACGTGAAATCAAGGTACGAAGAACCCGTCACTACGTTATCGGAATCGTACCTACCAATGGCAAGTTGTCTCGCCAGCAGCGCCCAAGATACGTCACTCCTTGCGTACTCAGTAAGCCCGGTTGATTTCGGAACAATGCCAAGACGGTTAGAACTACTCTTCTCCAGGTTGTAACACCCACCACCCTGCCATACTGTATGGTATTTTCCATCATTTCCCGCGTGCAACGGCTCGTAGAGGATACCGCGTGTTCCCTGATTCGTATTCGCCGTCTGGTAGTTATTCCCGCTGATCTGCGTCCCCCGCCCATACGACAGCACATCCCCCGCCGTCCCAGCGAGGTTGCCCTGGACGGGGACGTAGGTGCCGGTGACGCCGGAGCCGCGGTAAGCCATGAGGGGGACGTGAGTGAGGACGTCGAGGGCAGACCCCTTCGGGTTCCTGGCGTTCAGCATCCCGCGGCTCAACGTGAAGATCGTGGTGAGCCGTCCGTGGCGTCTGCGGAGGAGTGTGAGGACACGCGAAGCACGCACAGTGGCCTCCTACAGCATCGCAATATCGACCGTGAACGCCCGCGCTCCGCCAGTGGCGCTTGACGCGTACAGGTGGTACGCCCCGCCGCCGATCAGGGGGACCTGCACCGACTTCCCAGCAGCAACGATCACATCAAACCCACCGTCTTGGTGCGTGCGGAAGGTGCCGCCACTCGCCTCGGCCCGACGGAGCGTGACCGTTTCGGG
>JBDKRC010000065.1:0-4980 GCA_039683575.1 Armatimonadia bacterium
TGTGACGCTCGCGACCGAAGGTTGCCAGCGATCGCCGATAGCGGAGTGCAGCACCAACGGCCCAACGACGCCTGAACTTGCGCCTTGACGTTCCGTTCTATAGCGGAGCGCTCCCCTGAGCGCGACCAATACCCGACTCGCTGCAACTGGAGCCAACCACCATGCGCCCAACCCGCTGCCTCCCAATCTTCCTCATCCTCCTCACCTCCCTCGCCCACGCCCACTGGACCGACCACAAAGACCTCCCCGACTGGGCGCAACGCGGCCGCCTCAACTGGTGCCTGCACTACTCCCGCGCCGACAAGGCCCTCGTCGATCTCTTCCTGGAGCACAAACAGACCCTCCTCCACGGCAGCTCCTTCGACTCCCCCGAAACGGCCAACTACTCAGCCGGACAGGGCCTGCACTACATGCCCTACGTCTGCAGCCGCACCACCACCCTCCAGGAGATCGAAAAGAACCCGCAGCTCAAGGGCAACATGCTCATCAAGGCCGACGGCACTGAGTTCCTGGCCTATAACAACCCCGTCCGCCGCTACGGTACTCTGTACACGCCTGCCTGGCCCGAGTGGGTCCGCGAGCGCACCCGTCGCGTCTGGGACCTGCCCGGCACTTCCGCCATCTTCTACGATAACGCCTTCTTCACCGGCGAAGACTACCACCCCGCCGCAGTGGCCGCCTGGCAGAAATGGGCCCCCGCCCACGGCGTAGACCCCGGCCCAGACGGCCCCATCGTCTCCCCCGCCTCCCGCCTCTTCGCCTCCGAAGGCCTCACCGCATACCACCGTGGCCTGCAGCAATTCTGTCACCAGCATAACCCTCCCCTGCCCAATGCCCCCAACCTCGGCGGCGGCAGCGGCGCCGGCCTGGCCGCCATCGAAGCCGGTGCAGTTGACCTCGTCTTCTACGAAACGATGACTCATCCCCCCTTCGCCAACAACGCCTACGCCTACAAAGTCGGCCTCGCTGCCTCCCACGGCAAGCCAACGGGTATGCTCGCCTACCTCCCCGAGAAGGTCGGCGAGACCCGCGGCCAGCGCACGTGGAACGAGGGCATGCACGCCTTCTTCTACCCCTCCTCACCCATGGGCGAGGAGTTCTCCCTCGCCGTCGCCGAAGCCGTCGCCAGCGGGGGAACCTATATCCCCTGCTACAACCTCTTCCCGTCCCTGCCTATCACGGACCTGACCGACCCGTTCAACCACCGCATCTACCGTGAGCTGAAGCAGTCCTACGCCTTCACCTCCGCCGCGCAGAGCCTGTACACCGCCGCCCAGCCCGGCAGTGACGTCGGCATACTGTACTCCACGCTCGTCGCCCTCCAGAACACCCGCGCCCAGGCAGGGCAACCTCTCGCCGATGCCCTCACTGCCGCAGGCGTCCCCTTCGAAGTCTTCGTCACCAGCGATCTCCCCGATGGTCTCGGCAAGACCAAGACCCTCATCGTCCAGAACCTCATCTACGCCGATGATCCCACAGCCGCTGGCCTCGTGGAGTACATCGAGCGCGGGGGCCGCGCCATTCTGACCGGCGAGTTCGCGTCTGCCAATCCCGTCGGTCTACCCCTGAAATCCCCCGCCGCTGACCGCCTCCGCGACGCTATCGGCCTCGTCTCCCGCCCCGTCCGGCAGTGGACCCTCGACGGGATGGAACCCGAGGGCCCCACTCAGGTCTCGGTGACCGGCACCGAAGGCAAGGCCAGCCTCAAGTTCGCAGGCAGACCCGGCCGCTACAGCGCTTACCTCACCCTCATCGACGAAAGTGACGGCACTTCGAGTTTCAACTTCTCAGTCAATGGCAAGCCTGTCTACGAGGGTCGCCTGGACATCGAAGACAACGCCGCGCACACCCACATAACTCCCGCCTTCGATCTCCAGCCCGATAACGAACTACAGTTCAGCATCCACGCCAACGCTGGCGAGCGCGGTCGTCTGCAGTCCATCGTGCTCGTGCGCTCCGATGCGACCACCGGGATCAAACTCGGCGCCGGCCAGGTCCTCTACCTGCCCCACAATCTGGACGCACTCCCGTCGGACAAGCTGGTCTCACTCCTCCAGCCCCAGGCGCGCCTGCCTCGCCCAGACAGGGTCCAGCTCAACCTCGCCGACCTGCCGTCCCTGAAGCTCCGGGCGGCTCATCTCGTCAACTACGACTTCCGCTATGAAGTGGAAAAGCGTGGGGAGTACTCCTGCGACGACGGCACCGCCGAGGCCCGCACCTTCTTCGGACGCCCCGGCGTCGTCCTCCGCAAGCGCCTTCACCTTGACAGGCCCGACGCCGTCAACCAACCCGTGATTCGTCTCAGAGCCACTGCCACACCCGCCGCTGCAGCCGAAGGCGCCGGCCTCGCCATCACTCTCAATGGCCGCCCCGCCGGTCGTCTCACCGGCGATCAGATCAGGGGCTGGACTGATCTCCCGATCGACCCCGCCCTCCTGCAAACCGACAACGTCATCGAGGTCCGCGCCGACGGCGACCTCGACGGCCTGCAGAAGTGGATTCAGGTGGACATAGATACCACCACGAGAGCCGGCAACTCCGAGTTCAGCACCGACGGCGGCAAGACGTTCACCGCCGCCGACCTCTCCCCCGACCTCCGCGAGCAGACCGGCGAATACCTGATCCGCATCATGGACCTCAGCCCCGGTCTCAAGCCCGACCCCGGCAACCTCGCCCGCAACCCCGGCTTCGAGCAGGTTGAGACTCCACACAGCGAGACCAGGCTGACGGTAGTGCCCGCCAAAGACGTCCCCGTCCTGGTCTCCGGCCCGCCCCAGCCCGCCCTCGCCATCTCCCCCCAGCTTGCCCCCGTATGGATCGAGGGCCGCAAGCAGGGCAATGACACCCTCTACACCATCCCGCAGGTGACCATCTACACGGTCCTCCTCACGGGCCCGCGCCAGTCCCTCGAGCCAATCCGCGCGGCCCAGCTGAAAGCCTCGACCTGGACCATCCCGCCCGTCACCACCCCCCTGCGCTCCACCGTAACCAACTGGACCGCCTTCGGCTCCGGCTTCGCGCTCGATGACACCATCGCTCACACCGGCCGCCAATCCCTCCGCTGCGAAAACACCACCGACACCGACCTCCGCGGCGCCACCCAGCAACTCGACTTCGGCGACAACGGTCCCACCAACCTCACCATCACCGCCTGGAGCCGCGCCGAAAACGTCTCCGGCCCCGCCAGTCCCGACTACTCCGTCTACGTCGACGCCACCTGCAACGACGGCACGGTCTACAATGGCAACTGTGCCCGCTTCAATACTGGCACCCACGACTGGGAGCAGGTCACCCTCAAGCTCAACCCGCCCAAGCCTATTAAGACCATGCGCCTCCACCTGCTCTTCCGCAAGAAAACGGGGACAGTCTGGTTCGACGACCTCCGCCTCGAGGCCAAATAGCCGCCTTTTCTTCGGAGGGGCCGAGCTTTAGCCGGCCCGCCGTTATCACCGACCACCTTTCGGTCCTCCGCACGGAAATGGGGACTGACACCAATTTCGCAACCTGGCTCATCATCTCCCGACAACCGACCTGCGAAATTGGTGTCTGTCCCCGTTTCCGCCCCCTCCCTAATCCTCCCCATCCTGTATGCCGTCCTCCCCCTCTTGAACTTTCCTCCTCCCCCAACCGTCGCCTCTTCATAGCATCTTCACCACGAGGCGCCATCATGATCACCACTACCCTCTTCCCCGGACGCTACGTCCAGGGCCCCCGCGCCATGTCCACTCTCGGCGACGAACTCGCCCGCTTCGGCCCTCGGGCCATGCTGATCGTCGACCCGTACATCCTCGACAACGTCCTCCCGCCCTACCGCGAAGACATCGAGAAGTCCCTTCAGGTCCAGGTCGAGCGCTTCGGCGGTGAATCTTCCGACGAGGAGATCGAGCGCCTCACCGCTCTGGCCCGCTCCTTCGCCGCCACCAGCGTAGCCGGCATCGGCGGCGGCAAGACTCTCGACACCGCCAAGACCGTCGCCTGGAAGGCCGCTGTCCCCGCCGCCTCGGTGCCCACTGCCGCCTCCACCGACGCGCCCACCAGCGCCCTCGCGGTCATCTACACACCCGACGGCATCTTCAAACGCTACCAGTTCCTGCCCACCAATCCGACAATTGTCCTCGTGGACAGCGAAGTTGTCACTCAGGCCCCGCTGCGCTTCCTCGTCGCGGGCATGGGCGACGCCCTCGCCACGTGGTTCGAGGCCGAATCTTGCCGCCAGTCCTACGCGGGCAACATGACCGGCAAACCCGGCTCCGCCACCGCCTATGCCCTCGCGCGGCTCTGCTATGACACCCTGCTCCAGTATGGCACCATGGCCAGGCAGGCCGCCGAGAGCAAAGTCGTGACGCCGGCCGTCGAGCGCATTGTCGAGGCCAACACCCTGCTCTCCGGCCTCGGCTTCGAAAGTGGCGGGTTAGCCGCCGCCCACGCCATTCACAACGGCTTCACCACCCTCGAGGCCACGCACGAGTACCCGCACGGCGAGAAGGTGGCCGTCGGCACTCTCGCCTCGCTGTTTCTGACCGACAAAAGTGGGGATCAAATCGAAGAGGTATACTACTTCTGCGAATCCGTCGGCCTGCCCACCACCCTCCCTGGCATCGGCCTCGAATCCGCCACCGACGAGGACCTCATGAAGGTCGCGCAGTCCGCCTGCGCCGAGGGCGAAACCATCCACAACGAGCCCCGCCCCGTCTCCCCCGAAGACGTCCTGGCCGCCCTCAAAGCCGCCGACGCCCACGGCCGCGTCCGCCAAAAACTAGCCGCCGCCGTCCCCTAGTCGCGTGGGACCGACACTCCGGATGCCGTGTGGAGCGCGGGCATCCCTGCCCGCCTCTGAGGTCGTCGTCTCTCCGCCGCCCTCCCCTTCTCGGCGTCCCGGAGGGACGCTCATAGCTCAGCCTGGGGTTTCAACCCCAGGCACCACCCCGCCCCCCCGCTCTTCGCGCTTCCGCCAAGAGACTGTTTTCTGTCTTTCTGTTT
>JBDKRC010000066.1:0-3256 GCA_039683575.1 Armatimonadia bacterium
ACGAGGCCGACGCCAAGCATATACAGGACCAGCGCAAAGCGGCTCTGGAGGCACGTGAAGAGACGGACACTGAGATCCGCAAGCTCAAGGAGCGCCTCGCCCAGGATGCGGCCCGGCAGGATGAGGCGACAGGACGCTGTGATGACCTGCGGGCACGGCTGGAAGCCCTGCAGTCCGAGATTGAGGCTGCCCGCCAGCAAGCCGGCACCGGCGCCGAGCGCGAGGCCCTGCGCCAGGCTCTGACCGACCGTGAGGTTCACGTCGCTGAGCTTCGCCAGAAGGTAGCGGCCAGCGCCGCCACCTGCCAGCGCGCCACGCAGGACCTGCAGCAGGCAACCGCCCAGCGCCAGAGCGTCGAGGGCGAGATGAGTCGGGTTGTTAGCGAACTGGCCTCAGTGGAGCGCGAACTGTCTTCGGCGGAGGTCGAAGACGGCGACCTGGAGCGCGCTGCGACGCTTGAGGCCGAGGCCGAGGAGAAGGCCGAGAGCCTCATGCGGCTGCGCGACAAGACCGCCGAGGCCGACGCCAAGCGCCGCGAGCTGTCTCGCGCCCAGGAGGGCCAGACCGAGCGGCTCCACGCGGCAGACCTCTCTCTGGCGCGCAGCGAGGCGCAGTTGCAGGCCATCGGCGAGCGGCTCAATGACATGTACCAGCTCACCGTCGAGCAGGCGCTGGAGATCAAGCTGGAGGGGATGAGCGAGAGCCAGGCCCGCCGGGACGCCGCTCAGCTACGCGGCGAGATGCGCAACCTCGGCCCGGTGAACCTTGGCTCTATCGAGGAGTGCGAGCGTCTCAAGGCTCGCGAGGACTTCCTCCTCGCGCAGCAAGATGACTTGATGAAGGCCAAGGAAGACCTTCTGGAGGTCATCCGGGAGCTGGACGAGGCCGCGCAGGAAGCGTTCATGGAGACGTTTGAGAAGGTTGCAGTCGAATTCGACGGCGTCTTCAAGCGTCTCTTCCAGGGTGGCACTACCGAACTCAAACTTACCGATCCCGAGGACCCGCTGAACTCCGGCGTGGATGTCATCGTGACCCCGCCCGGCAAGCGCCAGCAGAACCTGCTGCTGCTCTCCGGCGGTGAGCGCGCGCTGACTGCTCTCGCGCTGCTGTTTGCGCTGCTGCAGGTCAAGCCCAGCCCCTTCTGCGTCATGGACGAGATTGACGCGGCACTGGACGCCGCCAACACCGACCGCTTCGCCGATCTCGTTCGCGAGTTCGCCCAGCGCTCGCAGTTCATTCTAATCACCCACAACCCGCGCACGATGGAGCGGGCGAACACGCTCCATGGGATCACCATGCAGGAGCCGGGTGTCTCGAAGCTGATCTCGGTGGAGCTGGAGGAAGCGCAAAAACAGGCCGAACAGCAGTCGGCAGCGGAGTAGCGGCGACTGTCGGCTGCTTCTGAGACCAGGGAGGTGCATCGCATGCCGTGTGGGCGCTTTGCTTTCACCGTGCTGACACTGTGTCTTCTGGGCCTCGCCATTGTCCTGTCGGCCCAGGCCGCCGAAACCCTCCTCCATGTCTCGCCCACGGGCAATGACGCCTGGTCGGGCAAGCTTGCCTCGCCCAACCGCGCAGGCACCGATGGCCCTGTCCGCACCCTCGACCGCGCCATTGCGCTGTCCCGCGAGAGCAAAACGGCTGCTGGACAAGTCCGCATCGTCGTCGGCCCGGGTAGCTACGACCTCGCTCAGACCATCGCCTTGGGGCCGCAGGATTCGAACCTTGTCATTGAAAGCCTGCCGGGCAAAGAGCCCACAATCAGCGGCGGACGCCGTGTGGTCGGCTGGAAGCCTTGGAAGGGCAAAGTCATGCAGGCGGACCTCAGCGCCCTCAACCTGCCAGACGCGAGCTTCCGCGAGCTCTACTACAACCGCAAGCTGATGCCGTGGGCACGCGTGCCCAACTTCGACCCAGCCCACCCGCGAACTGGCGGCTTCCTGCAGAATGCCGGCCTCGTCGAGCGGGGGACCAAGACCAGGTTCCAGTACAAAGAAGGCACGATACGGCCCGAGAGATGGGCCCATCCCGAGCGGGCCTGGATGATGTTCCACGACTCGCTCAACTACGAGACCCAGTACTGCCCGGTCAAGTCGATAGACAAAGACAAGCGCATCATCGAGGCCGAGCGGGGCGTGTATGTGCTGTCGGTGGGCAATCCCTTCTATGTCTGCGGCGTGCTTGAGGAACTGGACGCCCCAGGCGAGTGGTGTGTAGACCCGGACACCAGGACGCTCTACCTGTGGCCGCTTGGCGACCCTAACAAGGACGAGGTCATCGTCCCGGCGCTCGAGTCGGCCTTCGTCATTGAAGGCAAGCCTGCCGAGGGCCAATACGTCGAGAACATCCGCCTTAGCGGCCTCGACATCCGCAACACGCGCGGCCGTGCCATCCAGGTGACCGGGGCCAAGGGCTGCGTGGTGTCCCGCTGCGACCTGCGCAACTGCGAGGTCGGCGTCTACCTCGGCGATGACACCCACGCCTGTCAGGTCCGCGGCTGCGACATCACCCAGACCCAGGGCGATGGGGTGAGCATCCTCGGGACGAGCAAGGACCACGAGCGCGTCACAGACAACCTCGTGGACAACTGCTACATCTGGGACATCGGCTGGGGCCGCATTCACAACCGTTGCGGCGGCGTCTACATGCACCGCGTGATGCGCTGCAAAGTCACCCGCAACCATATTCATGACACTCCGCGCTACGCCATCGGCATGGATGTCGGCGGCGACTGCGAGATCGCCTACAACCACGGCCACCACAGCAACCTGGTGACCACCGACACGAGCATCATTGAGGCTGCTACTGCTCTCGACTGGGGTCTCCCCATGGAAGAGCAGATGGACCGCAACCGCAAGTTCAACTGGAACAACCGCCTCCATCACAACCTGATCCACGATTCCGGCGGCTGGGGCACCACCGCCGAGGGCAAGCTGGAGACTCCGCACTTCTCCTGGGGCATCTACCTTGATACCCACTCCAGCGGCTGGCAGGTCCATGACAATGTCTGCTACAACACCGTTCTGGGCGCGTATATGGTCAACGGCGGGATGGAGAACGTCTTTGAGAACAACATCTGCGTGGACGGGCAGCAACATCAGGCCTACCTGAGCGTCTGGACCAAGTACCAGACCACGGGCAACCGCGTTGAGCGCAACATCTTTGCCTCGCCCGGCAAGTCCGCGACCGTCTACAACGTCCGGAAGGCCGAGCGCGAGGCCTATGCCTTCAACCGCGACCTGCTCTGGGCCAACGG
>JBDKRC010000067.1:0-19516 GCA_039683575.1 Armatimonadia bacterium
CAAGCTTGGCCAGGCGACGGAACAATACCAGAACGCACTTCGGCTGAACCCGAGCTCGGCGCCTGCACACTACGGTCTGGGTACTGTCATGCAGAAGCAGGGCAACACTGAGGGTGCGGCAAACGAGTTCGGCAAGGCGATGCAACTCAACCCGCGCATGGGGGAAGCGTACCATGGTATGGCACAGACCATGTACCAGCGCGGCGCCTACGGTGCGGCCTGGAATAACCTTCACCAGGCACAGCAGTTAGGCATCCAGCCCGATCGCGGGTTCGTCAGCCAGTTGCGCACCAAGATGCCTGAGCCGCAGATGCAGATGCGCCCGGCGACCCCCATGGGGGCGGGTCACATGAAGTACCGGTAGCGCCGACCACCGCGGACATCATTGGACATGAAACGTGCCAGGCCCCAAAGCGGGGCTGGCACGGCTTTGCTACCTGCTTGCTGTCCCTATCACCGGAGCACGAAGACGACCGCTTCCCCTGGCGCCACTTCCGCCGCCACCGTCTCTCCCGCCTTCACAAGCTTCCCGCTGTAGTACTCCTTGCCTCCACCTGCGGCAACGGGCAGAGCTACCTGATGCACCACCGGCTTACTCGACTGGTTCATAAGGCACACCAGCGTTGTCTTGCCGTCACTGACAATCTCTCCCTGGCTCTCATCCACCCCTGGCACGGGGGAATGCTTGCCCTTCAGGAATACCTGCTCATATTCCGCCGCCAGCCGCGTCGTCTCCGCCATCGCATACCAGCTTCGCCCGTCAATGGTCAGCCGGTCATAGACCAGGACCCCACCGGGGCTATCGAGCAGGACCCGCAGCAGCCAGCCCTTGCTTAGGGGCGTCTGTGGACTGGTGATGCTGGTCTCATACGGCACCACCAGCGCCCCGCCAATCAGCGGGATGCCCTTCAGTCCCTCAACGGTAGCCTTGATGCCCTCCAGCGGCCTGCCGTAGCCACACCCGGCGCGGTCCACTGCCTGAAGCTGGCCCACATGTCGCCAATCGACACCATAGCGCTCCGGGTTGTCCTCAGTCTGGTAGCCGCTATAGGCGCTAAAGGGCGTGCCAGGTGCCAGGCGGTGTGTAGTCTCCTTGAACTTCGCGAACAGTTGCGCCACCCGCAGGCACATGAAGTCTACCCACTGCGCGCTGTACGTTTTGCGGATGATCTCCGCGCTGAGCGCCGTGTCGGCCGGCAACTTGGCAAACTCGCGGAAGGCAGCGAGACAGCGTGGGCAATAGCACGAGTGCGGCCCGTTGTATGGCGAGTACTCGTAGTCATAGTCAAGCGTATTGGGACGAATTGCGTCCAGACGGGTCTCGATGCCCGCTTCGGCCGCTTTCCAGCCCTCGCCGAGCAGCAGCGTCATGCACATCAGGCTGTCGTCAGGCTTGCCATCCTGCGCGACCAACCGCTGGTCCGGGTGCTCCTTGAGATAAGGGCCCAGGTCAATGCCCCACGGCTTGAAGTTCGTGCTGAGAGTGTGCTTGAGGCCATAGCGCGGCCCATTGTCGCTGGTCCAACGGTCCCCGCCCACAATGTCGTTGAAACCGCTGGCCTGACTGCAGCGCAGAACCTCCTCGCGCAGCTTCAGATCGTCCATGTTGCTCAGCCAGCCACCCCAGAGCTGCCAGGTCAAGGTCTTGCACTGCCCGCCATTGAGCTTCGGAAGCAGCCGCACCTTGAAGCTCTGCGGGGGCTCTGCAACCGCCCCGCCGTCGGCCTCGCTCCAGTAGCTGAAGGGCGCCTCGGTGCTCTTCGGCTCGCCCGCCGCTTCGCGGTACCGGGCGAACACCTCAAGCTGGGCCATGATCGGATGCCCGGCGAGGAGGACCGGCTTGTCGGCCGTGATCTTCACCACGCGCATCGCTTTGCCATCCACTTTGCGCTCGCCAAGTTGCTCGCACGACCACACAGGCTGCGTGGACCGCACGCCGTAGAAGCCGGTGGCGCCGATGATCTCGTAGTCGAGCGGTGTGGCGACATACGTGGTCCACCCGGGCAGCTTGCGGTGCTTGAAGCCATCCACGATCAGCGTGAAGTGCTGGGCCGGCCCACGGGCCAGGTAGAATGCGGGCTCGGGCGTCGGCCAGACCCGCGTCTGCTCAAAGAGCAGGGTGTGCCGCAGCACCACGGGCTTGCCCGCCTCGCCCACCATCGCCCCCAGCGTCGCATGTTGCGAAAGCACCGGCGCCTTCGGGAAGGCCGAGTCATCGATGAGGCGGGCACCCGGCTTCTGGCTATCTGCTGGCGCGAGCTTCCACTGGTCGGCGTGCCCAATCGAACCGCCGCAATCAAGCGCCAGAGCCGCTGTCCCCTGCTGCAGCCGCAGGGCGAGCACGTTTGGCCCCTTCTGGAGCGGCAGCTTGATCTCCGCGCGATCCGCCGAAGCGCCCCGCGCGATGATTTCATCGTTCAGGAACAGTTCATACGGTCCCGCAGCGGCGAGGGTCAGCGTTGCCGACGAGGCCTTGATCGAGCGGCTCACCAGCGGCGTGAGTGCGATGGGACGGAGGCTCGCGGCGTCGAGCACCGCATGCCCGAGGCGCACCTCACTTTCACCGGGGAGGTCAAGCCGCTGGGTCAGCGCTTTGGCGCCCTCAGCGATCATGAGTTGGGTCTCGTGACGAATCCCCGCCGCGCCCCGGATCTCGCTGATAGCGTACACCGAGGCCGGGGGATTGAGCGACAGCAGGAGTTCATTGCCAAGGGGCTGCAGGCTCGTAGGCGGATGGATAGCCAATCCGGGAGTGAAGGTGTCAAAGACCAGCGCCCCAAGCTCCACCGGGTCATGGAACCCCTTGTCTGACAGATTCCACGAACTCGTTTCCTTCCGCGCTTTGGCAATGCGGCCAAAACAGGCGCGCCATGTCTCGCCGGGCGCCGCCTTCGCCCCAAGATCGCTCAGCGGAATGGCCACTTCCAGCGTCCAGCGCCGCTCATCGGTCGTCCCCACCGCCCGCGCGGATGAGTTCCACTTGAGATCGCGCGATCCCCACAGGTCCGGTCCGGTGCAGGCGGCGTCGGCGACGGTGCCGAGGGAGTTGATCGTGAAGTCGTAAACGCGGGTCGAGCCGGGCGGTTGCAGGAGCATGACCACGCTGTCATCGTTGTAGACCTCCCCGTCGCGCGCCGTGACCTTCGCCAGGAACTCATGTCGCCGCTGCTGGGCGGTGTCCAGAATCGGCTCGGGGCAGTCGAAAGCGAGGTAGAGGTTGCTGTCATCATGGCAGACACGCACGAGCGTGTCGGCCTGCGGCGGCAGCGTCGAGCCAACTACTGAGAAGTTCGAGCACACCACAGCCCGCAGCCACGCCGGGTCGCTGAGATCCCCATCAAGCGTAGGCGCCTGGGCAGGGGCAATCGCCGCCATCGGCCGCGTGCCAAAGAGCGCCGGAGCCGCGGCAAGCTGATCATCGGTCAGATCGGCGCTGGTGGCCAGCACCACCGCGTCTATCGCAGCCTCTCCGGCAGTGTTCTTCTCACGCTGCAGCACGAGCCCAAAGCTGTCCCCCACTTCACGCACAACCAGCGGCGGGAAGCGTAGCCACTGCCACTCATTGATCTTCGAGGCGCTCAGTGAAGCTACATACTGAGTATTGCCCCCCAGCGCGGTGCTGACCCGGAACTGGTCTTTCACATGCTGCGGGCGAACACGGGCATAGATCGTCAAGGCCTTGCTTGTGCGTGGGAACGGCAATCCCGTGAGCGCCGCATACTGCTCATCACCGACGACCTTGCCCCCAGAGCCCGTCTGGTCGGCCTTGACCGTCCGGTTGCGCTGGGCAAAGTCTTCCGCCTCCAGCCGCCACGGCGAGACCTCCGCCTCCCAGGCCTCCGGTGCCGGCCCCTGCGTCACTTTGACGTCATCCACCTCAAAGACCGCGCCCGGCTGGGCCTTCTGTGTTATGAAGTACACCGACAGCGCCTTGTCGTTGGCGCTGAGAGCCTTGGCCAGCGACACTTCCTGCCACTGGCCGGTCAGAACCGTCACTTTCGGCGAATACAACCACCCGTTGGCCGACAGGAGGCACAGCCACAACTCGCCCTTCCCCCGCACCTTAGCCGAGGCAGTGGTCACACGCGCGCCGCTGAGGCCGGAGGCGACCACATAGAACCCCTCAAGGGCCTTCTTCCCCGGCGTTGTCACACGGGCGAAGTGGTTCTCCCCCTCTGTCACACGCTCGATACCAAGTTCATCGGGGGCAGGGTTGTACGACTTCGCCCCTCCCAGATCGCGCTCGAAGTCTTGAGCATAGGTCTGGGCGAAGACGACGGAAGACAACAGAACGACCAGCACAATGGGCAGGAGCTTTCTCATAGTGGCCATACGTTCGTCAATGAAGGGCGTAGCCCTGCCTGAGGATGCAACAATCGTCCAGATTGCCGCCAAATGGCAAGCTTCGGCCAAAAAGGTGGCGATCAATATGAAGGTCCCTCGCATACATACGGGGCAATGGACCGTCGTCGCCCGCATAGCACGATATTGCGTCAGAGGAGTTGGTGATGATGGCTTTGGGTGGGAAGAGAGAAGGCTTCACGCTTATTGAGCTTCTGGTCGTGATTGCGATTATCGCGATTCTGGCCGCCATACTGTTCCCCGTGTTCGCCAAAGCGCGGGCCAAGGCGCGTGAAGCCTCCTGTTTGTCGAATGTCAAGCAGATGACTCTGGCCGTCAATATGTACATCCAGGACTATGACAACTACTATCCCCTCGCCTACGTAACCTCCGCCAGCCTCCCCGGTGGCGGTATCTCCTGGGCAGGGATCGTGAATCCCTACGTGGCGTCGCAGACTGAGAATGGCATCTGGCGGTGTCCAGATACTTCAAACCGCAGGTCATGGGGCCATTGGGCGTACATCGACTACGGCATCAACGCCCAGATTGTCTGGAGCACGAATCTGGCCAAGAACGAGGGGGATATCGCGGAGCCGTCACGCAAGGTCCTCGTCGGTGAGACCAAGTATCAGTACTCCCCGGGTGTCTGGTATGGGTGGTACAACTGGTTTGGTTTCACCTCCTCCATGTCCCGCTACGACCACCTCGAGCGGGCCCAGTTCGGCTTCTGCGACGGGCATGCCAAGGGGGCCACGCCGACGCAGGGGAGCAGCGGCTTCGTTTACTGAGCGCCCGACCCAGCCATCAACCAGGCGCGAGAGGACTCACCGGGCCTCTCGCGCTTTTTGTTTGGGTCTTGACGGAATGATAGGGAATACGCAAGGCTAAGGGCACAAGTCGCGGTTCGAGGAGGCAGGCATGCGCACAGTGTCTATGGTCGCTCTGCTGCTGATGATCCCGGTGTTGGCTGTGGCTCAAACCTACAAGTTCGACATGGGCCCCGCGAACTCGCCCGTGGCTGCCGGTTACCAGCAAGTCACGCCGCAGACTACTCTGGACAAGAACCCCGATTACGGCTGGGCCGCCCCTGCGCAGATGTATGTGAACCGCAATGAGCCCACCAACCCCTACTACGCCGCTCAGAAGTCGCTGGAGTACACCCTGTACTCCGACGGCGTCCTCTCCATCGGCGAGAACACCTTCACCTTCAAGGTCCAGCCCGGCCGCTATGCCGTGACCGCGATCATCGGCGACCTCGCCCTCGGCGAGGGCCGCCCCGGCAACTCCATCTGGGCCAATGGCGAGCAGGTCGTGAAGGATGCCGTCACCGACGCCTCGGTCAAGGCCTTTACCTTCCCCGTAGCCGCCCCTGACGGCAAAATCGCCCTGCGCTTCCGCGCCGACAGCTCCCAGCGTTATTCGACCGTCATCGGCGTAACCGCCGACAGGGCCGCCGACGCCGCGGAGGTGGCGCGGACGGAGGTTGAGTACCCCCGCGAGCCGGTCACCCGCGAGACCTACCTGCGCAACTGGGCGGCCCTTGTGGCGGCGTTGGCGGCGGACTGGGAGATAGCCAGGCAGGAACTCCGCGCCGAAGGCATCGACCTCGCCTACAAGCCCACCGACCTGCAGGGCAAGCCCGGCTATCGTGAGTACTGGGGCTGGAGCCTCGGAGGCGGCTCATGGGAGCGCCTCGCGCAGAAGACCGGTGGACTGGACTTCAGCGGGCTGGGTCCGCTGTTCCGCGAGATGGGGATAGACGGCTTCATGACCAACAGCCCGGCCGTCCTGGCGGGTCTGCGGCAGACAGGGCTGAAACACGCCGTATCGGGCGGCGCCGAGGGCTTCCCGCGCCAGGACATGACCGGCATTACCCTCAACCTGATGAAGAATGCCGACGGCACGACCAAGACCATAGACCGGGTGTACTCAAACGTTGCCCCGGATGTCATCGAGGTCTTTCGGCAGACCTGGCGAGACCGCCTGAAGGACGCCGCCCCTGGCGCCGAGTTCTTCCTCCTCGACGAACCCCGCGGCATGTGGGGAGCCGGCGCCTTCGGCGACTACAGCGCCCCCTCACAAGCTCTCTTCCGGCAGTGGTGCAAGGACAAGGGCTACACCGACCTCGGAGGCCAGGACATCCCCGAGCGCGGCCGCAACCTGGCCTTCTACCGCTTCTACCAGTTCCGCCTGCAGTCCGTCGCGTACTTCGTGAAGAGCTTCATCCAGGACACGCCCGTCCAGAACGTCATCACCGCCCCCGGCAACGGCGACATCGGCCCGGAGCAGATGAACCACAACAGCTACTGGCCACCCGCCATGGCCAGGGCCGGCCTGATCAGCACCTGCTGGTCATACGGCACCCCCGCCGCGGCCAAGATGCATGCCGAGACCATTGCCATGGCCCGCGAGTTCGGCGGCCAGAGCATGATGGTCCCGCCGCTGTACCCCGAGATGCATACCCCACAGTATGCCATCCCCATGCACGTCGCCGGGATCAGCGCGCTTACCACCAGAATCAACCCCTGGCACTTCGGCGGCCCCCTCAACGGCCCCGACCGCCCGCAGTGGATGAAGGACGTCTTCCTCAGCTCCCGCCTGACCCACGCCACCAGCGGCCTCACCCACACTCCCTCGCTGTACGTCTGGTGCCCCGAGAGCATCGTCTACAACGACCTCGTGGAGTTGAACCGCGCCGAGGCCGACCACTGGGCGGCAACCTACCGGGCCCTGTACGATGCGAACCTCGACTATGGGGTCACCAACAGCTTCAAGGTACCGCCTGGCTCGGTCGTGATCTACTCCTGCGCCCGCCCGGTACTGAGCGCAGAGGAAATGGCCGCCCTGAAGGCATTCGTAGAGGGCGGCGGAATCCTGCTGCATACCTTCGACGCAGCGCCGGAGTCACCGGACGGGACGAAGTTGGCGGAGTGGGAGAAGCTGCCGCGAGAGCGCGTGTGGCCGATCACCCTCGAGCCGCAGGGCCTGCGGGCCTACTCCGGGCGGCTGCGGGTACGCAACTGGGAGACCGGCGTAGACAGCGTGAAGACCTACCTCTACGAGCGGGGCGGCAGGCGCGTGCACCTGCTGAACAACACCGACCTTGAGAAGCCCGCGGAGATCGTCGCGCCAATAGCCATGCGGGACCTGCTGACAGGCAAGCCGGTCGCCAAGGGCGCGAAGATAGTCGTTCCTGCCGCAAGATACGCACTGCTGGCCGAGGAATAGTAATCTGCATCGCATCGAGGAGCCAACGTGGAACTCGCCTACAAGCACAACTGGCCCGAAGCCCGGGAGCGCCTGCTGGCCTTCTGGAACATGGAGATCATTGACCGGCCCTGCATCGCGGTAACCGCCCCCGGACAGCCGCCGAGGCCTATGGATCCGCCGTCGGACGACCAGACCAAGTGGACCGACCCCGAATACGTGGCGCAGAGATACGACGTGTCGCACGAGGCCACGTACTTCGGCGGCGAGGCCATTCCCGGGACCTCCCTCATGGTCGGCTACTGCTTCGGCTATGGCGCGCCCCTGCACTACAGCGAGCAGACCGTCTGGCAGGACCCGATCATCGAGGACTGGGAACACCGCCCGAGCCTCGACCTCGACGAAGAGGAGTGGTCGTGGCGGCAGGTGCAGGCCGTCGTGAAGCGTTGTGCGGAAGTCAGCGCCGGCAAGTGGATGGTCGGCTTCCCCAACATCCACGAGCCCAACGATCACCTCCCGCTGCTGCGCGGCACGCAGACCTTCCTCATGGACCTGATCGAGCACCCCGCCGAGGTCAAGCGCGCGTTGCGCAAGCTACTGGACAACTGGTATATCGTCTACGAGCGCCTTGCCGGCCTTACCCCCCACCAGGAGGGCTCAAGCGGCTGGCTGGGCCTGTGGTGCCCGTGGCGCCGCAGCGTAACCATGCAAAGCGACGTGTCGTGCATGATGTCGCCGGCGATGTTCGAGGAGTTCGTCGCGCCCGAGTTGGAGGAATTGAGCGAGTGGCTGGACGGGGCCACGTACCATCTCGACGGCCCTGGCGCCCTGCAGCATGTTGACCGCCTGCTCGCCATAAAGCGCCTGCACGCCATCCAGTGGACCGCAGGCGCCGGCGCCGAGCAGGGCCTGTACTGGCTTGAGCTCTACCAGCGCATCCAGGCCGGCGGCAAGGGCGTCATCGTCTATCTGCCCTATGAGGAAGTCGAGACCGCGGTGCGAGAACTCAAGCCGGAGGGCCTCTTCATCATCACCTCCGCCCCCTCAGCGGACGCCGCCGAGGCGCTACTGCAGAGGGCGGTGGAGATCACGAACGGGAAACGGTAGAGCACGGACGAAGGATTGGGGCGTAACGCAGAGAAAAGCACATTCAGTCACTCTCAACTATCAGTAGGCCGGGGGAAGCTATGGCGAAACCTCTATCTCCGCTTGACAAGATATGCTCCAGCATTGAGGCCCACCGTTGCGAGGTCAAACGTCAACTGGCTGAACGTCTCGCGAAGGTTGACCCCTATGAGTTCGAGCACCTGGTCAAGTCGCTGCTTGAGAAGATGAGCTTTACCGAGTGCGAGGTCACCCAACAGTACAAGGACGGCGGAATAGACCTGAAAGCGAATTTCTCTATCGGCATTAGTGAGATCAAGACATTGGGGCAGGTCAAGCGCGTAAAGCGGGTGATCGGGACGGAGGATCTGCAGAAATTCTACGGCGTGATGAGTGCACACACCGCACGGAACGAGGTGCATCTCGGACTGTATGTGACAACATCGTCTTTTGCTGGCTCCGCCATGAGATGGGTGGACGAATCCAATCTGCCTCTGGTGCTAATCGATGGGGCCAAGCTTGTTGACCTGATGGTCGAGTACGGCCTGCTGGTACGCCAAGTGCCGCTTCCTTCTGCACTCGAGTTGGCGCTCACAGACGTAAGTGTTGTTGAGTTCGTAGAGGAGAGTGTAGATGGAGAACGCGTGGTGAAGATCGCGCCTCGTGTCGCGCGCGGCCGTTGCTTCAAATGGAACGTGGAGATGGACAGCTCTGGAGCCTATACGCTAGTTGGCGAGTTCCTGCCTGATCCTTCACAGAGCTTCACCATCACGGGTCACAGAGTGGCCCGTAGTGCAGACTTCAAGCCGGCACGAACCGAACTCCAAGCTGAAATCGTGTCGCACATATCGAGGATATTCCCGGAGCTAGACCGGACGCATGTCGGGGCGAAGGCTTGGAGCGGCACACATCGCATCTACCCAGCCCAGGTGTACGGCAAGTAGGCATTCGCTCAGTACATCCCCTGCAACGTATCCCACAAATCACACTGCGCCTCACGCAGATGCTGCCCTGTCCCAAGCGGCGCATCGAGTATCAGATGCTGATCGGCCGCCACCGTACACTCCGGCCACGGATACGCGGCTTGGCATGCCAGGTTGACGGAGGGAAGAGACGGAGGATTACCTGCAGCAGCGTCAGTGCAGCGTCTCGTTCAGTGCGCTGACGGTTGAGGTCTTGACCTGGAAGTTGTCGAAATCAACCGCACTGCCGAAGCACCACAGGCCCGGTGCCCCGCCGCGCAGAGGCTGCTCGCGATCGTAGGCCGTAATCTGCCAGTTCTCCGGTTCCTCGGTCTCATCGGCCCACAGCCGCCCCTGGAGGCGCACCGTGCTGCCGACGTTGTCGAGAGATAGCTTGAGGTTATACCATTCGCCGCGCTTGAGCGGCATCGCCGCCGACGCCAGGTTGTCGATACGCCCGTCAAGGCGCCGCTTGACCAGGTAGATCCGGTTATCGAGCGTCCGCAGGCGGTAGTTGCTGCCCTCCGGGCCGAAGTACCCCACGAGTCCCATGCCCCACTTCGACGGTCCCGGATGCGCGATGGCGCGGGCAGAGACCGTGTATCCGGTCAACTGCAGGTAGACAGCCGCATTCTCATCGTAAAGCGGCCCCGCCTGGTCAATCATCTGGCGCAGCAGTGGCAGCGTGTCCTGCACATCGCGGACCCACAGTCCGCCGCTGGATACCCAGAACCCCGGCAGGCGCCCCTGCGCCGTGTCGGTGAAGTCAGTGCCGTACAGCAGCTCCCCCGTCTTGTCGGACACCGGATCATACTGCTTCAGGGCAAGATACGAAAACCTCCCGGCGCAGTTGCCGGTCCAGAGCCCCACCGACCCGCCACTGTAGGGTTCGCTCACATCCTCGACGCGTATGAGCCAATCCTTCGGCTCGTCTTCCTCACTAGCCCACACTTTCGCCAGCAGCGAGGTACCACCATTCTGCGACGAAAGCGCCAACCGCAGCGAGTACCACTTTCCCCGGGTCACCTTCGCCTCAGCCTCCCGCAGGACCCTGACCTCGCCGAGGTTCAGCTTCTCCACGTAAAGCTTGCCTTCTCCCATCCGCAGCCGGTAGGAGTGGCCGAGACCATCGTCATAGGCCGTCGCCCCAAGGCCCCACAGCCCCTCGCCCCCGTCTGCCAGGCACTTGGTCGTCACCGTGTAATTCGCCCACAGCGCGATCGCCCAACTATCACTGGTGATATCCTCGTTGGACTGGCGGAAAACCCGCGTCGTCCGCTGTGCGGGCGCCCACTCCCCGTCCAGCGACACCCAGTGGTACGGGGCGGCGCCAGGCTCAGAGTCGAAGCTGTCGTCGAACAGCAGCCGCTCGGGCGGGATGGCAAAAGCCGCAGACAGGCAGAGCGAAGCCAACAGGGGGATCAGACGGGCGAAGTGGCGCATATTAGTTGCTCACCACAAGCAGATCATCGAAGCTGCAGACGTCGTCGAGACACCACAGGCCCAGATCGCCTCCGAGCAAGCGTCGCCGGCTGGCGTCCTGCGCTTCAACCTGCCACTGGGTCGGCTCCCCGGCATTGGCGGGCCAGAGCTTGCCCTGCAGTTGCACGGCCCCCGGCTGGTTCTCGATGCTGAGTTTGAGAATGTACCAGAGACCCTTCTTGACCGCGAAGGGTACCGTCTTCAGCACCACGGGGTCGCTGCCCTCGTGCCGCCGGGACAGTACCAGCGCGCCGCTCGCCTGCCCGAGTTCATAGCAGGCTCCGTCCCCCTGGCAATACGCCATCAGTCCAAACCCCTGGTTGCGGCTGCCGCTGGCGGCTCTGGCGTTCACCTGCACCGTATGGTCGGCCCACCCCGAGGCGATGGCATACGCGGCGGACTTGAAGCCCAGCGTGCTGCCGGTAGTCTCCTGGCGCAGGGTCCCTCCCTGCAGCTGCCACGCGCCGCCATCGAAGAGCCAGTAATTGCCGAGGGTAACGCTGGGGGGGGGGGTCTCGGCTGTGGTGCCAGCGGCGGGTTGCGCCGCGGGGGTCGCGGAGAGACGTGTTATCGCGAAATCGGAGAAGATGGCCGCCGCTCGGCCCGTGAACACCCCCGCGCGTCCTGCTCGCAGGGGCCGCGTGACGTCCTGCGCTGTGATCGTCCACTTGTCCGGCTCGGCCTGCCCTATTGCCCACAGCTTGCCGCGCAGTGTCGTGGCATTTCCCTCATTCTGCAGCGCCAGCCGCAGCCGGTATGCCTGTGGCTTCATCTCCAGCCGTGTGGCTGCCAGCGCCTGCGCCTGCCCGCCCTCTTCGCGCCACAGCGCCAGCACGTTGCCATAGTTGCTCAAGCGGTAGCAGCCGCCCGGCTGCCAGTAGCCCACAACCCCAACGCCCCACTGCCCGCTCACATTCGTGGGCCGCGCGGTGACAGCGACCTCATAGTTGCTCTCCGACATTACCACCCGCGCCACACCCCGGAAAGCCGCCTGCGACTGCTGCAGCACGTTACTTTCATCCGCGGCGATGGTCCACTGGCCACCAGCAGCCTGCCAGCCGGCGGGAAGGCCGCCGCCAGCATCCTCAAAGTCCAACTGGTACAAAGGCGTGGGGGCGGCAAACGCCAGCGAGATCAGCAGGATGGGAAGCAGAATCAGAGGGTAACGCAAGTAAGGGTCTCCGTGCGCGCCCGGCGCGCGCTGGTCAGAGGACTTCGGCGAGGGCAGTTTCGACATCCGCTGCCGCTGGTGCGGCATTGACCGCCGTCGCATAGTCCGCAACCGCTTCGTCGCGGCGGCCGGTCGTCTTCTCGATGTCAGCCAGCACGACCAGAGCGCGCGTCTTGACCGGAGAACCGGCCTGCGCCGACTCCTGGCGCAGCGCCCGCCGGGCTTGAGCGTAATGAAACCGCACCACCTCATCATCGCCGCTGCCGGCGCGCCGCAGATCGGCCAGTCCCTTGTGGGCCAGAGCCTGGGGCAGAGCCTCCTGAGCGGGCAGACTCAGCACCCGGCGGTACACGACATCGGCTTCGCTCACATTCCCGCGGGACCGCTCGATATCAGCCGCAGTCAGAAGCGCCTCGGCAGCCTCGGGTGAGCGTGGATACGCCTGGGCGACATTCTCAAGAGCCGCAATGGTCAGATCGGGATCGCCGTCGTCGGCATGGCGACGCGCAGCGAACAGCGCCCTGGCAGCGATGCGGTCAGAGGCAACCGTCTTGCCCCGCAGCCGCACAGGCGTCGCAGCCACTGGACGCGAGGCGCCTCGTGGGGCGGGTCGCGCAGGAGAGAAGAAGACGGGCTCGTGCTCCATCACCGGCGGCAAGGATCGAGCCTCGCGGCTCATCGCGGGCAGAGCGGCCATCACCGGCAACGCCGACGCCGGAGCGAGGGTTCGGGCGACATCAGTAACCTCAACCGGCCCAGACTGCCCCGGCTGGCGCATCTGAAGCGATATTGAGAACGCCAGTACGGCCACGACCGCGCACGCCGCTGCCCACACTGGCGCAGGCACCCGCTGGCGAACCGGCAGGTTCACGCGGCGCCGCGCCTGATCCATGGTCAACGCAACCAGATCCGGGGGCACGTAGGCAGTCGGCGAGTCATGCAGCAGCGTTTGCAGCCGCTGAAGTTGCGCCAGCTCCCGCCGGCAGTCCAGGCAGGTCAGCAGGTGCCGCTCCAGCCGCTCGCGCTGTCGCGCCGGCAGGGTCCCGTCAAGATATGCGCTTAGTCTCTGGCCGCTCGGGCAGGCCATACGTCTCGTCTCCCAGGAGATGCTCGAGCCGCGTCTTAAGCTTCGCCTTGGCTCGATGCACTCGCGTCTTTACAGTGTTTACGGGCAGATCAAGGGCCTCTGCCGTCTCTTCATAGGTCATGCCGCCCAGCCCATGCAGCACCATGACGGCACGGAACTTCAGGGGCAGGTCGGCAATAGCCGCCTGCACCACGCGCTGCAAATGCGTCTGCGTCACGACCTCATGGGGTCGTCCGTCGGCGGTCTGGGGTTCAAAGCGCTGCGGACCAAGCTCCTCCCACGAGTCCATCTGCCGCCGCCGCTCGCGCCGCAGGTGGTGCAGGCACACCCGCATCGTGAGGCCGTGAACCCAGGTGGAAAGCGCGGCTTCGCCACGAAAGCGGGGCAAGGAACTGAGAATCTGGATGAAGGCTTCCTGGGCCAGATCGGAGGCGCGCTCATGATCCTGCGTCATATGGTATGCGACGTTAAAGACGCGGGACTGGTAGCGGCGAATGAGGGTCTCCCAGGCGTGCTGATCCCCGGCAAGGCAGGCGCGAATGAGTTCAGCCTCAGCCTGGTTCACGTAACTAGACCCGGCAGGCGTGCTGGCAGACTGCCACACAGCAGTGGAGCGTGGATACATCAAGGAGATAGCTTCGCCGTTAGCCACCCAGATACCTGCCGAGGCATAGATCAGTTGCGCAGAGGTTAGTTGCGCAGGTGGCGCAAGTGGGTTCCCAAATGCCCTGCGAGCCCCGCCCTCTTGCCCGGCCCCGCCGTTGCCGTTGCCGTGTGGAGCGCGGGCATCCTTGCCCGCTCCGGCCGTTGTCGTTGCCGCCTTGTCCCCCGTCCGCAGGACGCACGGCAGTACTCTGCCGCGCAGCGGCACTCATCCCAACCTCCTCCCCTTCTACCTCAGATCCAACTCCTCCATCGCATACTCCTCATCGTAGACCTTGAACCTCACCTCAAACCCCTCCGCCCCCTCCCCGAACGTCATCTGCTTCGTTATTACCAGGCTCTCGTCGTGCGCGTCCTTGGCGATGTGGTAGCCGGCCGGGTTGGTTACTGCCAGCCCCTTCGGCGCGGCCACGAACACCGTGCCCGTCTCCCCCACTGGCCGCGTGGCTGTCACTGACAACGTCATCGTGTCACGGTCCCACCGCACGTCCGCAAGCTCCACCTGTCCCTGCATGACATGCATGTCGGTGCCCAGTACCCACGGGTAGCCGGTATAGCGACTCAGACGATACACCCGCGCCGAGCGCGGTGGCACGATCGCCCGTAGCTCGCCGCTGATCGTCCCCAGGTACTGCTCGTTCCAGAACTCGAAGACCCGGCAGCGCTCCCCCTCTGGCAGGCTCAGCCGCTCAAGCGGGATCGGCAGCGTCAGCGGCTCGTCGTCATAGTTGAGCACCGACACGACCTCCCACTCGCCCCACTCGGTCTTCACGTGGTTGTGGAACACGCGCGGGTAGTCCGGCAGCGGCCGGTCGAACAGGTCAACGGGTGTCGCAATCTCGGGGGTGCGTGGGAAGACCTTCTTGATCAGCGCCAGCCGCTCCTCGGAGATGCGGTCAATGTCATCGCCGAGCATCACCGGGCCGCCGCACATCCCGAAGATGGTCGCGACAATCTGCGCCTCGCACACCGGAACCGGCTTGTCGAGCGTCATGACATTCGCCGAGTCGTTGACGAACAGCTTGCGATGGGTGTAGTAATACCCTGCCATGTTGCCCGAGGCGTAGCTGTGCGAGGTCCAGAAGTTGGCCCCGTTGATGACGAAGCTGGCGGGATAGAAGTATGACTCCGGGTTGATCGCCCGCCCCTCGCCATAGTCGTTCCCCATGCGGCAGGCGTCCATGAGCCCCACATTCTGCAGGTTCGGCCCCGAACTCGACAGCAGGTAGGTGTCCGGCCCTGCAACGTCGCGCACGATCTTCAGCCCCGCCCGCAGTAGCTCCGCGCCGCGAATGACCGACTCGTCGTAATGCTCGTCGTAGGGAATGCCCTCATTGGGGTAGGCAATGGCGTTGATGAAATCCACCATGAAGTAGCGGATGCCCCACTGCCGGTACGTCTCGTAGACATTGGCGATGAAGTCGCGGGCTTTGGGGTTCGTCGGGTCGAGCGAGTAGATGGCCGGGCGCTGGTCCAGAGGCAGTGTGGCCGAGACGCCATAGTTCCAATGAGGCGCCGCCACGGCAGGCTTGCCATCCTTGCGGAGGGTTGCGTCGGCGAGCAGCACCATCTTGTCCTTCGCACCCTCGCATACCCAGAAAGCCCCGCACCAGAACCCGAGCTTGAAGCCCAGGTCGTTAAGCTCCCTGATTATACACTCAGGTCCACTGGGGAAGTTGGTGTAGTCCCACTCCAGCCAGTTGCCGGGGTAGCCGCCCGCGATATTGCCGATGCTCACCCACACATACTCAATATCGAACCCGGCCAGGCGGCGGCGGATGGCGCGGCAGTTGCGCAGCACCGTCTCCTCATAGGTGTCGGTGTGGAAAGGATCCACCCACGACCAGCCAAGCCAACCTCCCGTGGTCTTGGGCCAGATATGCGGCTGGTAGTGGGCGGCCACGCGGTCGGCCCAGCTATGCAGCGACTCGTGCAGGTCGTCGCTCGCCTGGATCATCAGCGTCTCGGACTGGATGGACTGCCCCGGGGCCAGCACATGGTCCTGGAAGTCGCAGACGGCCTTGAGGGACTTCACCCCGTCGCCCTCGTAGGTAAAGCGGTGGACGGTCTCCATACGGTCATAGGTGGCAAAGCCCAGATGCAGCGCCCGCCCGGCGGCATTGCTGACCAGTTGCAGCAAGGTCCGTGACATGTTCTCTTCGCCGCTGTCCGCGCGCTTGACGCGGGTCGGGCCGGTGGTACCGGAGACATTGAGAAAGACCGCGTTGCCGTCATCCCCGGCAATCTCCAGGCTACCATGGTCGGGCAGCACTTCCACTAACCGGCACTCGCCCAGCTTCACTGGGTCCGGGCCGGGGTTATGGATTGTCGAGGAGATAAGCAGCGTGCGCCCCTCATCAGCCCGCTGCAGATGCAGCGTCCAGTCCAGCGGCGGCGTATGGAAGCGCAGCGGCAGGTCAAGGGTCTCGGGAAGCTCACCCGCAGGAGCCTCAACAGTAGCATTCTGCAGCCTGCACTCGTGCCCCTCAGCCTGCAGCGAAGGCGCGAACGCCAGCGAGACAGACCCGTCCGCAAGGGCGAGTGTCAGGAGCCGGTTGTTGAGATCGAGGTTCAGGGGTTGCCAGGGCAGGGACATGATTGGTCTCCCGTGTAAGGTGCTTGATTGAGGGCCTCGTGGGGCGTGCTCGGGCTGTAGGGCGGGGGCTTGTACCCCGCCGGCCGTTATCCACGATTACCCTAACGGCGGGGTCCGAGCCCCCTGCGACGCAGGCGTCGCTACGCCCTCCAGCCAAGACGATGGAGCCTCCGTTCGCCTCATCTCACCACCGCACCTGCGGCAGGAGGCCTCGCTACAGACGGAGAAGTGACTGACGATGATTATCGATTGCCATACTCATGTATTTCCGGACGAAGTAGCCCAGAAGGCCGTGGACAGCATCCACGCCTTCGCCAACGCGATTCCAGTGGCCGTGCCCACAGTCCCTGCGCTCCTGGAGCACATGGCCCACTCAGGCGTAGACCGCGCCGTGGTATGCCCGGTCGCCACCAGGCCAGCCCAGGTGCGAGGCATCAACGATTGGCTCATGGGCCTGGAAGATGAGCGCCTGATCGCCTTCGGGGCCATCCATCCCCACTTGGAGGACGTGGCTGCAGAACTGGACCGCCTCGAGCAAGCCGGGTTCAAGGGCCTCAAGCTCCAGCCCTTCTTCCAGAACTTCGAACTCGACGACCCGGCACTGATGCGGCTATTTGAGCTGGTGGACGACCGGTTTGCGGTGCTCCTGCACGCCGGGGATGAGCTAGTTCCGCTCCCAGAGGTCCAGCCCACTCCCGAGCGGGTAGCAGGGCTACTGGACCGTTTCCCGCGCCTGCGGCTGATCGCGGCCCATGCGGGCGGATACAAGCTCTGGGACGAGGTAGAGCGGCACCTGGTGGGCCGCGACCTGCTCTTCGACATCTCCTACACGTTCGGCATAGCCCAAGACGAGCAGTTGCGCCGAATCGTCGAGGCCCATGGGTATGAGCGGGTACTGTGGGGGAGCGACTTCCCATGGCAGGCGGAGGACTTCACTCTGCGGAGTCTCCGGGAGATGGGGCTGGATGAAGAGGCTCTGGAGGCGATCCTCGGCGGGAACTTCGAGCGGGAGGTTCTGAACCGATAGAAGTCGTCAGATGGGGGGCCTAACTGCGCCAAAACGGGCCCTGGTTGCGCAGAAACAGTTGACCGATGTAACGATTCGGGGCCTTTAGAGTCCTATATCATTAGCATTACGATATAGGACTCTTTCTCTGTCATCTTCCCCAAGCCCCGCCTCGACGATTTTCAGATGCGCCGCCTGCATGTAGAAGTACGGCGCATGGCTACCCAATAACACACGATCGCTCCCAATCGCGTCGCAAAGGTGACGGACTCCCTCAACCCCCTCGACCCGCGAGATCTCCAGGTAGACCCGGTGGGCCCGGATCAAGTCCGCCTGCTGCTCGCCGAGAGGCAGGCCGAAGCCGCAGAGCAGGAGCGTCAGATTCGGGAAGCGGTCCAGCAGTGCCTCAAGGTCCAGTTCAGTCGGCGGAACGAGGCAGTGCCAGTGGTGCAGGCGTTCGTCTACCACTTTATGGTAGATAGCGACAGACACCTGTTGCTCGGCGAGCTGCCCCAGCAGGTCGCAGGCGCAGTCGTCGGCGAGATCATACCCATGATAGTTCGGATATAGCCGCACCCCCGCCATCCCCTCCCCCATTACCTCGCGCAGGTCATTTTCCCACCGCGGAAAGTTCGGGTTGATGGTCGCCCAGGGAATCAGACGGTCCTCGTGGCCACTGATTCGCTCGCGTAGCAGGGCGTTGGCGGCGGCCATGTCGCGGTAGAAGATGCCCTCGAAGGCACCCACCCACGCCTGCGTTACCCCGTGGCGGTCCATGAGACTGACGAAGTCAGAAGCCGTGCTGCAGGCCAGGCGGCGGAAGGGCCATTCGCCGAGAGAGCAGTTGGTATCGATGATCATGCTGGCATCAACCTCAGGAGATTCTCGCCCAGCATCAGGCGCTTGGCATCGTCAGGAATGTCGGCCCCAGTGATCTTGGCCATCTGGGAAGCGAAGCTGCGGCCCGTGGCGTCCGAGCCGAAGACCAGCCGCTCCGGGCCAAGGAGGCTGACGGCGAGTTCGGTAAAGCCGCTTTCGGGGTCGTTGCCGCAGGTATCGGGGTAGATATTCGGCTGGTCGGCGACGAGGCGCAGCCCGCGTTCCCAGTCGCCGCCGGCATGGGCCATGATGAAGTTGACCTTCGGGTGGCGGCGGGCGAGCGCCAGGAGGTGGGCTGGCTCAGACTCGGTGGGCATGTTGCCCGTGGTCTTGAACCAAGTATGCTGCAGGACCGGGAGGCCAAGCTGGCTGGCGTACCCGCAGATTGGGTCGTTGCCCGCCACGTCGCAAAGCTGGCAGACCCAGAGCTTGAGGCCCTTGAAGCCGCGGGCGTAGTACTCGTCGATGAGTTCCAGCGAGAGCTCGGGATGGTTCGGACTGACGTAGACGAAGCCCAGCAGCCGGTCGGGGGCAACGGCGACGGCCTCGGCAGCCCATTCGTTCTGGCGGCAGAGCTCTTTGGCGTCGGGCTGGGCCACGAGGCGTTCGCCGAGGCAGATGCAGGCTTTGTCTATGCCGAGGCGGTCCATGCAGCGCAGCAGGCGGGCCACGGCGTCGGCCTGGCACTCGCCGGCGCGGCAGTGCAGATGGACATGGCAATCGATGACCAAGTGATTCACGCTCCCTGGGAGCGGGCGGGACGCCCGCACTACGCGTGGAGGAATGGCGACATGTGCTCGTAGATAACGACTGGGCCGGCTGTGAGACCGCAAGCGGTCTCGGCGCGGCCCCTCCAGAAACGGCGAGACGCCCGCACTAAGCGGTTGGGTTCGGGCGGACCACGGTCCTACCCATTACACACATCTATGTTCTTTGCAATCATGACGCCTAGGACGATGTTGTGCAGTCTCTCCAGGCCAGCCCAGAGCACTTTGATACCGGGTTCGCCGTCGCCTTT
>JBDKRC010000068.1:0-6923 GCA_039683575.1 Armatimonadia bacterium
CGCGGGTGAAGCGGCGACGGGCGAGACGCCCGCCGCACAGCGGGTTGGTACGGGGATAACGGCCGGCGGGGTACGAGCCCCCGCCCTACAGCCGGAAACGGCACAGTCGGAGGCGGCACAGCCGGAGGCGAGATCGCCGGTGGTGGTCTCGTGGATGCTCTGCAGGCAGCGGTCGAGCAGGTCGCGGGTGTTCCAGTTGACGATGCAAATCGCAAGCTTGCGCACTAGGCCTCGCCGTCCAATGCGGCGTTGTGGGCGCGAATGGCGTCGCAGACCTCGCGCATCGCTCCGTGGCCGCCGAGGGCGGCGGTGACGTGTGCGGCGGCCTCTTTGACCTCTTCCGCGGCATCGGCGGGAGCCACGAACAGGCCAGCTACGGGGGCGAGGCACAGGTCGGGTATGTCGTCGCCCATGTAGACGACTTCGTCCTTCTCAATCCCGTTGCGCTCCATGATCTCCAGCAGGGCACAAGCCTTGTCGGGCACCCCGATGCAGATATCGTGGACCTGGAGCTTTTCGCCACGGGCGCGGCAGATCTCAGAGGAGTCGGCGGTGATGAAGGCGATCCGGACGCCTGTTTTGCGCAGGAGCGTCATCCCCTGGCCGTCCTTGACGTTGAAGCGCTTCATGACCTGACCATCCACACCGAAGTACATGCCGCCGTCGGTCAGGACGCCGTCCACGTCACAGGCGAGGAGTTTGATGCGCGGTTTGCCGGCAAGAGCTTCTTTCATGGTGGCCATCATCTGATCTTCCGGGGGATAGGTGCGGCGTGCAGTATGCTCACCGGCCCGCTTGCGCAGGCCGCTTGAGCACCCACACGATTGGCGCTCCACCGACCTCCTTAACGTACAACACATTCTCGCGGGCGACAATTCCCTTCGCCAGATCCCCCATCTCAGTCAGCTTGTTCATCACGACGTACAGATCGGCTTTGTCGAAAGCCTCGTCGCCGCCGGTCAGTTGCAGGTCGGGGCGCAGGAGGCCGAAGGTCTGATACATCTGCATCGTGGAGACGAAGCCGGGGACGCTGATCCACACCTTCGCGCCCTGGGGCGCCTTCTCATTCAGCCACGGCACGGCGGCGAAGAAGGCATCACCCCAGTAGGTCACTTCCATGCCCTTGTCCCGCGCACCCGAGGTACCGCCGATGAGCAAGTTGTAGTACGACATGCCGTAGGGATGGGAATCGGCGGTGGACCAGGCGCCAGGGGCGAGGGCCACGGCGAGACAGAGGGCCATGAGCAGACGCGCCTCGCGGGGGGATTTGGCGAGTGCGGCGACTGCTTTGCGGGCAAGGAAACCGAAACCTGCAGCGGCGAGGACGATCAGCGGGACGAAAACCGGCAGGAAGAGGCGAACGCCGTTGTATTTGGGCGAGGACGGGAGGCAACTGGGGCCGATGTTGACGAGGAAGGCCCAGAGCATGAGGTAGCCTGCGGCGCGCTGCCACCACCCGCGTAGTGCGGGCGTCTCGCCCGCTTCCGGCAGCGGGGCGGTCACAGAGGCGGGCGAGACGCCCGCACTGCGGGTGGTTCTGAAGATCCCGACTGCGCCGAGAAGCAGGATCAGGATCGGCGTCGTGATCAGGAGCATTACCGGGGCGAAATGCCACGGGGCGAGGGCGTAGGTTTTGCCAAAGTACATCACGCCGACGGGGTAGTGTTTGACGAAGAAACTGAAGTAACGGGCGACGCGGGTGGCAGTGTCGTGCCAGAGCCAGGGCCAGCTCAGGAAGAAGACCAGCGGGCCCAGGATCGCCATGCTGACGAGGCCAGCGTAGAAGGCGCGGCGGCGGACGATGAAGAGCCACGGAAGGACGATGAACGGGATGAACCAGCCGTTGACTTTGGTCGCAATGGCGGCGCCAAAGGCAAGGCCGAGCAGCGCGATCCAGAGCCAACAGCGCTTGCGACGCTCGGGGCCGTTGACGGCAGCGTTGTAGGCGGCCATGACGGCGAGGGCGCTCCAGGCCATGACAGGGGCGTCGAGGGCGAAGAGGTGGCAGTGAGCGAAGACGCGAGGGATTGTGAGCAGGCCCAGGGAGGCGAAGAGAGCCTCGGGGCGGCCATAGACACGGGCGACCCAGATGTAGAGCAAACCTATCAGTAGAGAGACAATTAGGATGGTCCCGGCCCGGATGGCGGCGAGGGGCGGGGCGAAGGGGCTGACGAGCATCGTGGCGGGATAGCCGATCAGCTTGGGCAATCCGGCCTGTTCGTCGCCGCTGGCATCCCAGAGGCGGTCTATGACCGCGCGGTCCAACATGCTGCCGGGGTCGGTGAAAGCCAGGTTGAGCCACTGACCGGCGCGGAACGCGCGGGAGGTATAGACCGGCTCGTCGTAGGTCAGGCCGTAGTCGGCGGCGGTGCCGAGTAGGATTGCGAAGGTCAGGAGGCCGAGCAGGAGGCCAATCCAGCGGTCAGTCTTCATCGCTGGCTCCCTCCGCTGTGGGGCGGTTGCTCCGTACCCCCTGCGGTGCAGGCACCGCTTCGCCGCGCCGCTCATCGGGCTGTAGGGCGGGGGCTCCGTACCCCGCCGGCCGTTGTCCACGATCACCCGTCGCCCCGAGCGGCGGGGTACGGAGCCCCCGCCCTACAGCAAAGCTGAGCGCGAGCGCCATGAACATGACGGCCAAACAGGTCAGGAAGGCACCGGCTGCAAAGGAGGCGGGATAGTAGACGAACTTGATCTCGCGCGTGTCGTGGTCCGGCGCGACGCCGCGGAGGATGTAATCCGCCCGGAGAAGCGGGGTTTCAAGGCTGTCGGCGTAGGCATGCCAGCCGGGGTACCAGATGTCGGCGAGGGTGCCGAGATGGTTCTTGGGGAGGCGGCCCTGGAGGGTCACCACGTTGGGACGGTAGTCGGTGACGGTCAGTTTGCCCTGACCGGGGAGGGTCTGCGGCGCGATGGGTTGAGGGGCGTCCACAAAGTGCGTGCCGGAGGGGTGCCATTTGTCCTGCATCCGAGGCAGGGCCTCATCGGCAGGGAGTGTCTCGACGCGGGCGGGGACGAAGGCGCGCGGCAGGACCTCGGTGTTGCGGTAGACGTTGGTCTCGGTGTCTGTGACCAGTTCCCAGCCGGGGGTGCGGGAGAGGTCGATCGAGGTCAGCAGGTACTTGCAGTTCAGCAGGTCCAGAAGCGGCGAGTCTGCCATCGGGTTGCCCTTCTGGTCCTGCGGAACGAGGCGCATCAGGTTGACGTAGCCCTGGAACACGAGCGAGTCCGAGCCGAGAACGTCTTGAAAGCCGAAGGCCATGGTGAGGTTGGGCGGCATCCGGTCTATGCCCCGGCCCGCGCCGGTGAGGGAGGTCATGCGGTAGAGGCTCTGGTCGCGCTGCATGGCCTGCAGGGCGGTGCTCTGGACGTGCAGGTACGCCGGCGAGACCTGGGGGAGGAACTTGCCGGCGAAGTAGAGCAGGTCAGCGGCGAGGACGATCACGAGGAGGGCCTTGCCGGCGGTGAGGCGGGAGGCGGGGACGGAAATCGCGGTCTGGTGACCGCTCCTACCAGTTCCAGAGCGGCATTCCCAGGTCATGATGGCGATGGCGGCGGTGGTTGCGCCCATGAGGAGCAGGGCGCGGAGGATCTGAGTTAGTGTGTAGCTGCCAATACCGGGGAGGGCGGTCTCGATCCGGCCGGTATAGAGCCAGACAACGGCACCGACGACGATCACGAACAGGCCGAGGATGAGCGCGGTGCGGTCAAAGAGGCGGCGGACGGGGGTAGTCTCGCAGTCGTCAAGCTTGCGCGAAAGGGCGTCAAAGCCCATGCCCGCGAGGACGGCGGCGGAAAAACAGCAGATGAAGACCGCGCGGGAGATGCCCGGGAGCTGGCGCAGGGGCGGGATGAGCTGGAAGAGCAGCCAGTAGAGCGGCGTGCCCCAGGCGAGACCGGCGCCGAAGAGCCACAGGACGGCCCAGAAGGCGGTCTGAGACCGGCGGCGGGCGCGCCAGGCAAAGGCGGCGACGATCAGCATGATCGTGGGCAGGCCGAAGTACCAGACGACCTCGATGTACTCCCGGGCGCTGGGCGAGAGCGAGGAGCCCCAGTAGTTGTAGTCGGCGGGGTTGCCGAAGAGATCCGGTATGAGGGCGGTCAGCAGGTACGCCGGGACCATGGCGTTGCCCTTGACGTCGGCGAAGGTCACAGGTGCGGCCTGGCGGGGGTTCATGCCCACGAGTTCGAGCACCGGGAGGAGTTGCAGCGCCGCCAGAGCGGTGCCGACGAGGACTGCGGCGGCAGTGTGGCCGAGGGCGCGAGAGGCAGCGCGCCTCTCCCCTCTCGCCCACTCCTGAATCAGGCGGAAGAGGACGTAGGCGCCGAAGATGATCAGCACGAAGAGCGAGACGTGTAGATGGCCGGCGAGGAACTGCATGCCAATGGCGAAGGCGCAGAGGGCAGGCCAGAGGAGAGGCGTTGATGGTTGGGCGACCGCAGGCGGTCGCGCGTTGATAGTCGATGGTCCGGCCGACGCGGGCGAGCCGCCCGCGCTACTCGATAGAGAACGAATGGTGTGTTCGAAGGCCAGGAGCATCAGCGGGAGCCACATGGGGACGGCGCGGACCGTGGGTAAGAGCATCCACCCCACCAGGAAGCCGCAGAAGAGGAACGGTAGGGTGCCGATTACCGAGGCGAGACGGCGCAGGCCCAGGACGCGCAGGAAGAAGAACATGAAGGTGCCGCCCATGATGAGCGACAGCAGGGCGGACCAGCCGAAGGCGTGCTCGGGGGCCATGAGCATGAACAACCACGTTTCGGGGTAGAAGACCGCGGACTGGTTGTTGGCGACGAAGGGCGTGCCGCAGAACATGTAGGGGTTCCACAGGGGTATATTGCCCGCGCGGAGCTGTTCGGCGGCGAATTTGCGCCAGGGGTAGTGCTGCTGGATGGCGTCGAGGAAGGGGGTCTGGACGCGGTCGAAGCCCATCTCCTTGGCATGCGCCTGCCAGGGCTGCATGACCATGAGCATGTCCGCAGGCAGGAGAAGCTTGCCGCCGAAGGTGACCGGCCACATGAGAATGAGTACCGCAGCGGCGATGAGGCCGAGGGCGGCGACGTCACGGCGGCGTGGGGTTGAGAGTAGGTTCATGGTCGAGTTTCCGGCAGGCGATAGATGGTGACGCGGCCGGTGTCGTAGATGGGCTTATATGCCAGGCGGGCGGCGGCGGCCCAGGCGGCGGGATCAACGCCAGCGGCGCCGGTCAGGGCGCGTTCCCACGGGCCGTAGTAGATCAGACTGACGGGAAGCTGCTTCTGTACCAGCGGCTCGCGCGGGTCAGGCGCGTCAAAGACGGCGTTGGCCTCGGCAAGGCGATCCCCGAAGTTCAGGGTCTCGGCCCAGTGCCCCACCCAGACCTTCGCGGGGCAGTAGGTAGGGATGTAGCTGCCCATGAAGCTCGAGGACAGGATGACGTCGGTTTTCTGCGTGTTGGTCGCCAGCCACTGCATCGCCTGCGCGTCTTCGGGTTCCAGATATATTGGCGGTTGCAGGACGGCGAGCAGTTCGGAGTTGTTCGTCTTGGCGCTGTGCAGGGCCTGGGAGACGAAGAGCGCGTTGGACGGGATCGAAAAGACGACGACGGCGCAGACAGTCAGGACCACGCGTTCCATGGCCTGTTTATGCTTGCCGCGGTCGCGCAGGCCGCGCGTGATAGTCGTCGCCAGCCATGATACCGCAAAACCGGCGAGAATGCACAGGGGGAGGTGGAGGCCCTCGATCATTTTGCGCTGGAAGGAGACCGGGATGAGGAGGACGAGGGCGTTGGAGAGGCCCCACAGCATGGGGAATCGGGAATTGGGAATCGGGAATCGGGTGAAGACGAGAATGGCGCCGCCGAGGGCGAGGAGGCCAGGGAGACCGTAGGCCACAGCATAGTCGAGGAAACGGAAGGCGGGAGTGGGTGTGAGGCCCTTGGCGAGGAAGGCGGGGTCGCTGAAGGTGGCGTAGAGGGCGTACAGGACGGTCGGCAGACCGACTAGAAAGACCGGCAGGAGACGCTTCAGGCCGCGCCCGATTCCCGATTCCCCATTCCCGATTCCCCCGGCAACTACCCAGGCGATGAGTGCCAACCATACCGGGAACACATCATAGGTGTGGATATTGCCCAACACGAGCAGGCACAGGCCCGCGTAGACCGTGGCGCGGCGGTCGTTGTCGCGGAGGGCGCGGAGGGCGTACAGGAAGGTTAGGCACATCAGGGCCATGGAGGTCGTGAAGAGGCCGTTGAGGAGCAGAGATGGGAAGGTGACAGCCTCCGGCTGGACCTGCCAGGAGACGCCGACGTCAACTGGGTGCAGGCCGGACTGGGGCCAGTTGACGGCCACCAGCCAGCCAAAGCCGGAGCCGAGGGAGGCGAGCGCGAGGGCGGCCCAGCGGGCGACGCGGTCGCGGGTGAGTTCGGCGGTGAGCAGGTAGAAGGCGATCAGCAGAAAGCCACCGCCGAGCAGGCGCAGGACGTGCCACATGATCCGCAGGTCAATATTGAGCAGGCCTGCGAGACGGCCACCGAGCTGCAGGAAGAGATTGACGAAACGCGGGTTTTCGGGCACCGCGGCGTATTGATTGCGGAAGAAGATCTCACCCTCGGAGGCCTGACGCATCCACGTTAGGTAGACATTTCCCTCGTCCACGCCCCAGAGGAAGCCGCTGAAGGTCCGGCCGTCGGCGATCTTCATGGCATGGATGTACGGAATGCAGGTCAGCAGCATCACGAAGACGGCCCAGACCAGCACCCAGGTCATTTCGCGGCGGCTGACGGCAGGCTCCCTCTTTGCCTCATCTGTACGAGCGATCACTGATCGCGACCTCCCCGACAGGCTACGGCAAGACCGACTGTAAGCATCAGGCCCAGGAGGCTCAGAAACATCCCGCAGGCGACCGAGGCGGGGTAGTAGACGAAGTCGACGATACGTTCGCCTTT
>JBDKRC010000069.1:0-30347 GCA_039683575.1 Armatimonadia bacterium
CGTTGACCTCGATCTCGGAGAGCACCACGGGGTTGAGCCCGTCATCCACGCGGTAGAAGTTGTTGCCCCATCCCGTCCCACGCGCCTCGCTCATGGCGCTGATCGAGAACACCGCTTCGGGCCAGCCAGAGGCCACCCGCGTGTCTTCCCAGACTTGCCGCGACTCCTCGCCGTGGTCCTTCACCCAGTCCATCCAGCGCTTGATATCCAGCCCGCCAACGCGGAAGGGCAGTCCGATGGCCTGGTCAGTCTTGTCGAATTCAGCCCCTGCCCACGCGTAGATGTCGCCGTCGCCGGTGGCATCCACGATGATCTTCCCCATCGCGGCGAAAGCCCCGGCTTTGGACTGGCAGACGACGCCACGGATGCGTCCGTCTTCAGTGATGGCATCGCTGATCCACGCATGGTGGATTATGTTGACCCCAGCCTCTTTGCACAGCTTGAGGCTGATCCACTTCAGGGCTTCGGGCTCAAAGTAGGACGAGTCGCCGTCCCGTTCGCGGAACCACGCCTCCCCCACCTCAACCATCCTATCCCGCATCTCAAGCCCCAGACCGCCAATGGTCTGGCGGCCATTGTCGATGAAATGCGGCAAGACCAGCACTAACCCACCAGTAGCCAGCCCGCCGAGGTGGTTGTAGCGCTCGATCATGGTAACACGTGCCCCGGCGCGGGCAGCGGCGAGGGCGGCAGCAGTGCCACCGGGGCCGCCCCCGCAAACGAGTACGTCGGTTTCGATGAGGACGGCGACTTCGCGGGCTTCAAGGCGGATCATTGATAGAACTCCGGAAAAGAGTGGCTGTAATGGGGCATATTTCGTCGCTATGCAGCGTTTCTCCTCCCTGAAGGAACCAGTACGGCCAGAGTGAAAGCAGTTGGCCCATTAGTTGCCGCCAGAAGAGCCGCCCTATGCTTCGGCATCGTCCGTGCCGATGTCCTGCCGGAAGTCCAACTGCATTATGTCGTCGCGCTTGAAGGAGCGGTTCACCCCGCCAACCTTCAGAACCACCGTCGTCTCATCGGCCGAAACTAGCTCGCCGGTAAAGGCCCGTCCATTGCGAAGACGCACGACCGCCTGCATCGGCCCCGGCGCCAATATTTTCACAGCGTCAGGGCATACCGCCGCCACGCTAACCGCCGGAATCGGTGCGCGGCCAGCGAAATGCAGCGTCGGCGGGTCAGGGGTGATCTTCTCCAACTTGCCGAAGAAACTCTCGCCGCTGGTAAGTACGACCAAATCCGGCGCGACTATCGCCGGCGCTGGCTTGCCGCTCACACTCGTGCGAATCGCCCAGTTGCCTTCGCGAACAACTCGTCTGAGGCCCCCCGGTGTCCATACAAACGAGTTCGGCGGGTTCGCGTCGGTGATCTCCTCCGGATTGGCATATGGCGTGAGGGCAATGCCATAGTGGCGCGGCACCTGCAGTGACGGGATCGGGACCTGAACCCAACCTTCTTCGAGGGGCGGCGGCAGAATCGCCTCGATGATGTGGATGACCCGCATGTCCTGGTCAACGAGATACAGGCGCGGGTGGAGTACGTCCGGATATTCACTCATCCGGAATTCCAGCTTGGTCAGCCACATCCCATCCCGCCCCGCATCGAACATCCGGACCGCGACCTCGCTGCCTGGGCCGCCCAAGTAACCCGAAGGCCCGGGCGGCGGGCCCTCCTCCTGCGCCTGTCCGGCGCAGGCAGCGGTCCATAGCCCCGCCGCGATTAGGAACAACTTGACGGTAGTCCTCAGCATAGTGCTCCCCCTTCATCTGATTTCTGACGCACAACGCTCTTCCGGCACACAGCGACTGGTACTACTGTCAATAGTTGCTGCATCCGGTGCTCGCAGACTGCTACCGCTGCACCCGCCCGCTCCCGCCGCCCTTGATGAGCGCCTCGACTTCGGATACACTCACTGCGTTGAAGTCACCGTGGATGCTGTGCTTCAGGCAGCTTGCCGCGACTGCGAAGTCAATGCATGCCTGCGGCTCGCGCCCGTCGAGCATCGCGAAGATCAGGCCGCCGCAGAAGCTGTCGCCGCCGCCTACGCGGTCTACGATGTGCGTGATGTCATACAGCGGCCCGACGAACATCTCGCCGCCCTGATAGAGAATCCCGCTCCACGTGTTGTGTGACGCGCTGAGGCTGCCGCGCAGGGTAATGGACACCTTCTTGAGGTTCGGGAACTTCGCGGTAAGCCCCTCGGCCACTTCGCGATAAGCGTCGGCCTCGACCTTTCCGCCCTCGACATCCGCTCCGGAGGCGCTGATGCCGAAGACCTTCTCGGCATCTTCTTCGTTGCCGATGGCGACATCGCAAAGTGCCACGAGATCAGGCATCACCTCGGAAGCCTTCTTCCCGTACTTCCACAGGTTCTTGCGATAGTTGAGGTCCGCCGACACCGTCAGCCCCTTGGCCCGGGCCGCTTTGATGGCCTCGAGACATACGTCTGCCGCGCCCTGGCTGATCGCCGGGGTGATGCCGGTCCAGTGAAACCAATCCGCGCCATCGAAGGTCTTATCCCAGTCAATGTCACCGGGCTTGACCTCAGCTATGGCCGAGTTGGCGCGGTCGTAGACAACCTTGGAGCCCCGCTGAACCGCTCCACTCTCAAGAAAGTAGATGCCGAGGCGGTCCCCCTGGCGGACGATGTAACTGGTGTCAACTCCCCACTGGCGGACAGCATTCAGACAAGCCTGGCCCAGGTCGTTCTTGGGCAGAGCGGTCACGAAACGGGCCTTCATGCCATAGTTGGCAAGGCTGACGGCCACGTTGGCCTCTCCCCCGCCGTAGGTGACCTCGAACTCGCTGGCCTGGGCAAAGCGCTCAAAGCGCTTCGTCGCCAGGCGCATCATGATCTCACCAAAGGTTACAACAGTAGCCATAACACGTTCCTCCTGAGCGCAAACTGCGCCGCGCAGATTGCGCGCTTGATACAAAACCGGAATGTCCACCGGGCGGCAAGCATTTCGCCGCTGGCAGCAGCTATCCCTTCTCACCCACCACGCTCGTCGGAGGCCACCTGTGGCAGAATCGCTGAGTTCCCCGGTCGCATCCATGGCGTCGCCGTTTCGCAGCCCGCGGCGCTACTTGCTCCCTGCCATTGTGCTGATTAGCTGGCTGGCGCTGGTGACAGTGGTGCTGGTGGCCGACCAGCCGGTCGAGAGGTACTGGGATCGTCTGACGGAGAATGTGGCGGTGGCGGACGGCGTGGCGGTCTTTCTGACGCTGCTGGTCAGCTACCACTCCATCGGGCTCGGGCTGCTGCTGCTATGCTTGCTGGATCGTCGGCTACGATGGCAGTTCATGCGCCACGCGGCGGTGCTCATGCTCGGGCAGGCGGTCCTCTGCGGCCTCATCAAGCAGCTTTTCGGCCGGCTACGGCCGAACGTTGCGGCAGAGGCCACCATCTTCTATGGCCCCTCTACCAGCTTCATGAGCTTCTCGTTCCCTTCCGGCCATGCCACGGCTGCCTGGACCCTTGCTGGCATCATGAGCACCTACTATCCGCGCTGGAAGTGGCTGTTCATGATTCTCGCGACGGCTGTTTGCCTCTCGCGGGTGCAGCTTGACCGCCACTTCCCCAGCGACATCCTGGCCGGAGGCCTCCTCGGCTGGTATCTGGCGGTATGGACCCTCAAATGGCTACGGCGGCCTGCCCGGCCCGAGAAAGCCCCCGAGCCCGCGGCCGCATGAGCTGTCTCTCCCAGCAGTTCCCACATCGTCTGTCATGCTGAACGAAGTGAAGCATCCCCCAAACGAGGGATGCTTCACTGGTTCCTCCCGCGACAGGCGGCCGCATGAGCTGTCTCCCCCAGCAGTTCCCACCTCATCTGTCATGCTGAACGAAGTGAAGCATCCCCCCAACGAGGGATGCTTCACTGGTTCGTCCCGCGACAGCGCATCCAAAGCCCCCCACAAAATGGTATGTGGTTACACTTCGGCTGTCACCTGACGTAGCACCTGCAACAGTGCGCGCGCCGAGTTCTCCCACGTCAATTGGCAGGCCCTGGCGTGCCCCTTGGCTATCAACTCCTCACGCAGTTCCCCCTCCTGCAGCACCCGCGCGATCGCCGCAGACAAGGCTTCCACATCATAGGGATCAACCAGGAGCGCCGCCCCGCCCGTCACTTCGGGCAGCGAGGCGGCCGTAGAGCTAACCACCGGAGTGCCGCAGGCCATGGCCTCCACCGGGGGAAGCCCGAAGCCCTCGTAGAGCGAGGGGTAGGCAAAACAGGACGCAAGCGTATACAGCGAAGGCAGTTCGTCATCGTCCACATAGCCTGTGAACCGCACGCCCTCCCCCACCTCCCGCGCCAACTCAGGCAGATTGTCCGCCAGCCAGCCCTGCTTGCCGGTGATGACCAGCGCATAGTCACGACGCAGCTCGGGTTCGAGCATCTGGTACGCCCTGATCAATCCCGCAATATTCTTGCGAGGCTGGAGCACCCCAACTGACAGGATGAAGCGCTCAGGAAGCTTGTACCTACGCCGCACCTCCTCCAGGCGCTGCTGGTCCGTCACCGGTGCAAAAGCCTCATCAACCGCATATGGGACCACGTGAAGCTTGCCCGCGGCGTGAGGGTAATGCCGCAGGATCTCCCCCTCTGCGAAGCTGCTGCCGGTGGTAACAGCCGCCGCGCGCCGTATGGTACCTGGGATGAAGGCATTGAGGACCATCCGGTCACGCCGCGGGAAAGTCTCGGGCATGGTGCGCCAGACGGTATCGTGGAGACTGGTGACAATCGGGCAGGGCGCGGCGAAAGGGCCCATGTACTGTATCAGGCCAACATCAGCCCGCACCTGCCGCAGCGCCCGGGGAAAGGCCTGAAGCATCCAGAGGTAGCCTTTCGGGCGTGGAGCCAGGTGTAGCTCGAGCGGCGGGGTACCGGGTGGAAGGTTGGCGAACCCTATCCGGTCGAGCAGACCGAGCAAGCCCTGTGGTAACGGCTCCTGTGCGACCAGCACCACTTCAAGCTGCTCGTCGCGGGATAGGCGGGTCAGCCCTTTGACAAACCCGCGCGTGACCGTGCGGTCGCCGGTCTTGGGGGAGGCTAGAGTTCGGGCGTCGATGGCAATGCGCATGTGGTTGGGAATGGGTTCGGCAGGTTACGCGAAGTGCGCCTCGTCGCCGGGTTGAGCGACATCAAGCGGCGCGCGCAGGGTAACCCGCAAGCCTTGCGGCTCATTGGGCTCCACAGTGATTGTCCCCCCTACTTCACGCAGGCGCTCCCGAATGCTGAAGAGGCCGAAACCGCCGCTGGTAGGCGTCTGGGGCTGCTCCGGTAAGCCTCGCCCCAGGTCCGCAACAGTCACCACCGCTTCATTCCCCTCCCGCGCAAAGATCACCTCCGCCTGGTCGGTCTCGGCATGCTTCACTACATTCGTAAGCAACTCCCGGATACAGTTGAAGACCAGTATCCGGACGATGTCATTGGGCACGTCCAGTTGCTGGTCATCGCGCACTGTCACCGTCAGCCCGTGGCGCTTGGCATACTGAGTTGTCAGTTGCTTGACCGCCGCCACCAGCCCTCCCTGGTACAATGCAGGAGGGCTCACGTCATTGATGATCATGCGACTCGCGTCAATTGCTTCCTGGATGCCGGACTGGATGTCCGCGAGACTCTGCTGCGCTTGATCCTCGGATTCGCCGTTCAGAAGCTGAAGCCTCATCTTTATGAAGCCGAGATACTGGACCACGGTATCGTGCAACTCGGCGGCCACCTGTCGTCGCTCGCTCTCCGCCGTGGCGCTCAGACGGACCGACAGCTTGTGTAAGTGATCATCTGCCTGCTTCAGGTCCTCCTCCAGTCGCCTGCGCTCGGCGGCTTGCGCCTGCAACTGCTCCGTGGTCTTGGCGAGGTCAAGACGCTCCTGCGCCAGTTGCTTCGCCAGCACATCCTGAGTGGCGGCCACCTTCGACACCATTTCGTTGAACACGTTGGCCACACTGCCAATCTCATCGCCGCGGTTGGTGGACAGGCGGGTGTTCATATCGCCCTCGGCAACCAGTTGCGAGGCCTCGGCCATGGTCATGATCGGCCGGGCTATGCGATGGGCCACATACGAGCCGATGAGCAGGCTAACGAGCAGAGCCAACATAGTTATCCCCACCCAGACCAAGGACCAGCGACGCAGCCCGGCGTAGGCTTCCTCAGCGTCAATCTTCGCGACCACTCCCCAGCCGGTGGCGGGAACGCTGTGGTAGCCGGCCATTACGAGCACGCCGCGATAGTCTTTGGCTATGACCGCTCCCGCTACACCCGTCACTGCCCGCCGAGCGGGTTCGGCCATGATCCTGAGACGGAGGACTGCCTTCGCCAGGTGCCGCAGATCCTTGAGAACCACCCCGTTCCTGTCCACCAGTACAATCTCGCCGCTATCCCCCAGTTCGCCGTGCTCTTCGATGTATGGGTATACATGGTTGGCCAGACCGATGATCCACAGGACCGCCGCCACTGGACGCTCTGAGGCAGCCGCCGTCGGCCGCCACACCGTCTGGACGGCATCAACCACAGGTATCCCATCCTCTTCTCGTCCGTGGGGGTCAGACAGCCAGGGCTGGCGCCTGGTCGCCAGACTGGCCAGACTATACTCTCGCGCCGTGGCAGCCGCCGCGGCCTCGGTCCGATAGCCTGTCCAGGCCAGCAGCCGCCCGTCATTGAGGCCCACAATCGCGACCTGCCCCTCGCGCCCACCACCCGCGGCGAAGTACGCCCCCAACTGTGACTCCAGCCAGGACCGGTACTCCCCGTGTGCGTCCTCCCTTGACGCAAGTGCGGCAATGGCTTGTCGTACCCGAGGCTCGTCCGCAAAGTCGGCGAGATTCTCCCGCCACCCGGTCGCAAGGCCCTCAATAATGTCGGCCCGCGCTGCCGCCAGGGCACTGACGTGTGACAGGGCCTCGTTCCTGATCTCCTGATGGCCCAGATGCCCAAGGACCACTCCGCAAAGCACAACCGGCGCTACAGCCAGCATGACCGTGAACCACATCAGGGTCCCACGGAGCGAGCGGGATCGTGAAGGAGGCAACTCAAGAACGTGCAACGGCGTGTCTGAGAGCATGCATCACCTCAGATGGCGGCGGTATTCCCAGCAGAACCTCTGACTGTTGCGCGGACGCAAAGGTGCAGGCGGTGGTGGCTGAAAACGCGGCGGAAGACGCCGTATTGAGGGGATTCTCCGGTCGAGGCGTCGAAGTATGGGAAAGTCATGTCCAGCGGGGGGGGCCGGGATGCTGACACGCAGGGAGTGATCCAAATGCGCCACCTACCGATGATCCTGGCACTCACGGGGTTGTTCGCTACTACTACGACGAGCGTGTGGCCACAGGCCAGACTACCCGAACCGGTCCAAGTGGTCCCGGCACGCCCTCCCCAATCCACCATGCTCGTCATGCCGATGCCTGAGGCAATGCTCGATAGGGTGAGCCGAGGCACTCTCACCGCCAGATTCCCGCCCGAAGTGCTGGATTCGGTGCTGCGCGGCGCCTACCACATGCCCTCTCAGCCGAGCCTGCCTCCGCTTCCTGAGCCACCATACCGGGTCACACCCGAGGGTGAAATCCAACACCGGCTGCTGGCCGCGCCAACCTCAGCTCCCGGTTGGCGTCTTGTGGCCCCTGAACTGCTGCCGGGCCCCTCGGCAAGCCCTAGTACGGCTCCGCGGCCATGACCGTGTCATCGTTGCAGGCCACGATCCGATGCTTCGGCGGTACGACCAGGAAGTCTTCATCCCACTGCCCGTAGAATAGCTTCCTGAGCAATGACCAGTCACCCTTGCGCCGCTCAAAGGTCCAACCCCGCTCCTGCGCCTCCGCTTCTGCGCGCTCGATGAAGGGCGCTTCGTCGCAGACCTCCATCTCCAGGTACAGGCTCCGCGTGTAGTGCTTCATCCAGCCACCGAGGCTCTCGACGATGAAGTCGGCGTTGTCCTTGCCATACTTCTGCACCATCACCTCATACGGCTCGGTCAAGCCCAGCTTCGCCATGACGCCCTCGCGCCCATACGCAGGGGTGGAGTAACCCTCCTCACCGAACTTGTTGCGCTCCGTCCAGCCGGTGGTCAGGTAGTAGGTGCCCGGGTACTCGTTGAAGTACCGCTGGAACTCAGATCGCGACCCGAAGAAGAACGTGATGCAGTCGTGCGCCCGCGGTATTACCAGAGGTATGCCCCGCGCCTGCAGCCCCACCAGGCCATCATTGCACCTCGCATAGCCCAGCAGGATAGCCTCATAGCCGGCATCCTCGGGCACGGCATCCACAACCCGCTGCATGTGGGCCAGCATGTCCTCGCGCGGCAGATCGTGGAGCCCCTTCAGGCAAAACTCCACATCCACCTGGTGCGGGCCCGTGGCCGCCAGAAAGCACGCCTCGCGGTAGATGATCTCGCAGCCCAGGAACTTCAGTTTCCGTGATTGTACGTTGTCGTTCGTCATGTGCTCCTACTGCAATGCCATGATCGCCTGAGCCAGCCGCCAGCGCAGGTTGTTGTACTCATCGTGGCTGAGCTTCTCCGCCCAGCGTGTCTGCGTGATGCTGTCATCAACTGCCAGCACCGCCTCAAGCTCCGCCCGGGCCTTCGCCGCCGCCTGCTTCTGAACCGCTGTGCCCTTCTCCGCCTTCGCGATGGCCTGCTTCAGCGTCGCCACGTATCGCATATCATCTATGCCCTCACGATGCGACTCCCAGTCCATCGTCGGGATCGGCGTCCCGTCAGGCCCCGGATAAGCCGCGCACCAGTCCCGTGCATCGCCATCGAGATCATTGAACGGGTCCGCGTTGTAGCACTGGTAGTGCCAGAAGTACATCGCCTCCGCCGGCCGCTTGTAGAATCCCAATCCGCAGTTATTCCGCGCCCGGCGGCAGTCATTCACATAGCTGCTGCCATACCGCATGTACCGCTTCCCCGAGGCCAGCAGCGTCTGCTCCTGATCGGTCTGGTAATCCACATTTCCGCACCAGATGTCGAACGTGCTTCCCCACTTCTCGCCCGACTTGTAGTTGTTCACGGTGATATAGCTCGTCGCCCCGGGCACCTTAGCCACCAACTCGCACAGGTGATGGGCCTTCTCTCCCCGGGCGTCATCATTGCCAATCTCGTCCACAGGATAATGCAGCAGCTTCAGGCACTCGGGATCGTTTGACACCTTCTCCAGCTCTGCGGTTACCTGCACGTACAACGCATCCTGATCGCCCTGCGGAAAGAGCCGCTTGATCGCTGACTCGTGGTTCGCATTGTGCGGCACAGGCCCCGTAATCCCCAACTGCCGCAGCCGCCGCAACAGCGCGCGCAGGTCCGTGGTGTCCACCACCAGCTTCCCATCCACGTTGCTCAACTTCGGCGGGCAATTGACCGTGACCGCGCGCATCCCGTGCGCGACCATATCCCGAACCTGCTTGTCGAGGGCCTCACCAGACACCTTGTTGTCATACCAGTACATCCCCACGACCCGCTCGGGCTCGGCCAGTTTGAACGGCAGCACCTGCAGTTTCAGGGTCGCCTGCCATTCTCTGCCACCCGAACTGACCCGCACCGGCGCCGCGTACTGCCCCGGCTTCGCCTTCGCCGGGACCAAAATGGTAAGCCAATACTCGCCCGTTGTATCCTTCTCCAGATTCAGCGTCTGCCCGGTCTCCAACAGTTCCGGCATGACCTGATATTCGGTGCTCCACGACGACCCCGCGCGCTGCGGCCAGCATTTGACCGTCCGCAGCTCCACCGCCGACGCCGGAATAACGCCCGCCGCCCCCTTCAGGTCCCCAACCTGCAGTTTCAGCCCCTTCAGCGGCTCCAGCGCCCGCACGGCCACGACCACCGGCTCATACTCCCCCGGCGCCGCGAAGGCCGTCAACGGCCGTCCCACCACTTCCGCCGTCGGCACGCTGTTCGGGTACAGCAAGGTCATCCACGACGGCGTCCACGCGATGAACCCGCGCTTCCGATCCGCGGCGGTGGGCTCCACCATCGTCGCCGTCTCGACGTATGGTGTCAGCTTGAACGTCCTCGCAAAGTAATCATCCCGCTCCCGCTGAATCGCCGCCCGCACGAGCGCAATCCGCTTATCCGCGAAGGCCTTCTCCGCCGCGGTACCGGCCGGCATGATCACCAGCCCGCAGATCCCGAAACCCCTCTGCGCCGGATCATCAGATTGCGCGTCAAAAGTCAGATCAAGCTGTCCATCCGTCACCGTGACGTCATAAACCACGTCAGTCATCAGCGTCGGCGGGAGGGTGATCTCCTTCACCACCGGCTTCCCCTCCGCCTCGATCCAGAAGTTCTGCTTCCCCTGCCGCCCATACTCAATGTCGCCATGCATGCTCAGGCACCGGTACGTGCCGTTCGGCACATCCACAGCCAGCGTCTGCCGCACCTGGCTGTGGTAATACTCGCACGAACTCACGAAATCACGGTAGAGCCTGTCACATGAGACGCTCTTCTTCTTTGCGCCCCGGTCCCGCTCTCCCAGTCCCGGCACCGCCGCGCTTGACGGCCCGAAGTTGCTCTCGACCATCGGCTGCCCGTCTTTGTAGGGCTGCCATCCGAACCCGCGCTGCTTGTCATACACATCCGTCATGCTGGAGACATAGAACTCGCCAAACGACGGCGAATCCTTAGGCCCGAAGTCAAACGCCCACCATGTAAACCCGTCGCTGACCCTCTTCGGGCTTGCCGCCCCCATAGCCTGTGCGGTCGTTGCCTCACCAACGACCTGTCCCCAGATCTCCACCTCGGACGCGGTTATGTAGCTCTTCCCCTCCTGGGCGGCAAAGACCAGCCGCAGCCCGTCCGCCCGCTTGCCCACCGGCAGCTCATTCCAGCCATTCATGGCATTCTCAATCACGCCGACCTTCAGGTTATCCGGAAATTCCAGCGGGTCGCCCTTCACAAACACCTGCACCTGCGAAGTCCCATGCGGGCCGCTGTTCAGCAAATTCACCCGCACCCGGTCTATCTGGCACATTCTGCCCAGGTCAAACAGCAACTCCCCTGACCGCGCTCCCTGCCAGTAGGCATACGGCGCAGGCTTGCCCGAGTTGTAGGTGATGTTCCCGTCAGTCAGCGCCCCCTCCGCGAAACTCACCCGTGCCTTGCCCTCATCCCCACTGGTCAGCGCTGGCGACGGCAGGTACGCGCCGCCCGTCTTGAAGTGCGGGAGCTTGGCATAGTCAGCCGCCTTCTCGTTGGTGACGCCATTATCAGTCAGCAGCACGCTCTGCTGGCCCAACGCCACGGACCCCATCAGCACTATGGCAACGACAATCAGCGGCAGAACCTTTGACATTGCTCTCTCACTCCCAAGTGGTCTTGCGTCTGGATTGCAGGGAACCATGCCCCCTGGTGATCGGGATGACCGGGCGCTAGCTTCGCCACCGGAACCCGCTCTCCTGCAATTTCCTTCAGCGACAGGTGAGACATCCGCCGAACGGGAACCTAGACCCATTACCGCCCAGGGGACCTGATCATGCGAAGACTGCTGTGCTTGCTGTCGATTTCACTGTTGGTTGGCCCGCTACTGGCCGAAACCTACGTTGTAGACGGCGCCGCCGGTGACGACGCCAACAATGGGGTCACCGCGCCCTTCAAGACCATCGCCCGCGGTCTGCGGGACCTCAAGCCGGGAGACACGCTCAAGCTCGTGAAAATGGACGTTCCCTATCGCGAGTCCATCCCGCTCCTGAAGCACGGCACACCCGAGGCTCCTATCACCATAGATGGCGGCGGGGCCACGATCTCCGGCGCCGACACGGCCCCGAAAGACGGCTGGCAGGAGCAGAACGGCGTCTACGTACTGCCACAGGCCAGGGAAGTCAAGTTCCTCTTCGGCCCGGATATTCGCTACGAACAAGCCAGGTCGGCCCAGACCCTCGGTAACCAGGAGTGGTTCTGGGAAGCCGGCAAGCTCTATTTCCGCCCCGCAGCGGGCAAGCAGCCAGCCGACTACGACCTGCAGATGAGCGTGCGCATTTCGGGCATCATGACCACCGGTGCCGGCCAGATCATCGTCCGCAACCTGACCGCGATGCACTTCTACAATGACGGCTTCAACATCCACAACGGCAGCGCGCCGATCTGGTTTGAGAACATCAAGGGCCTCTGGAACGGCGATGAGGGCTTCAGCGCCCACGAGAACTGCGAGTGCTTCGTACGCAATGCCGAGTTCTCGAACAACTACTGGCACGGCATCGCCGACGTCACTATCGCCCGCACGTACTACCAGAACATCGTCGTCCGCAACAACCGCAGCAAGGGTATCTACCTGATCGGCGGCACGCACGGCATCACTGACTCGGTTGTCTCCGGCAGTCCGGACCAGATCGTGCTCTCCCCCAGCGACGGCACGAACGTCCCCGCTCTCGCCGCCGACCCCATGCGTGTGAGCACCACCAACCTCCGCAACGTGCTCGTGCAGTCCGCGGCGGGCGAAACAGGCCTCATCGTCAATGGCAGCGCCCAGGCCGCCATCGAGCACTGCCTGATCCTCGGCGGGCAGACCGGTCTGCGGGTAGACCCCACCGGACGCGCGCATGTTCTCAACACCATCATCGCCGGTCAGGCCGGCGCTAACGTCGTCGCCGCCGGGGACTTCGCCGCCGACTACAACCTCTACTTCCCCGGCCTCCTCACTGCAGCGGGCAAGGCCTACACCGCCGAGCAGTTCGCCGACTACCAGGCGGCCACTCACGGCGACCAGCACTCGTTCGTCGAGGAGCCCAGGTTCATCGCTGACACGCGCCTGGTCAGTCGCGCCAGCCGCGCCTCGGGCAGTGCTTTCGGCCCCACTGCCTTCGGCGGCCCAGACATCGGCCTGGAACTCCGTGCCCCCAAGCCCGAGGAGCCCGGAGTGCAGCCGCCACAGCCCCTACCCACCCCGCCCTCCAAGCCTGCTCCTGCAGCAGTAGCCGCCGCGCCTGCCGGGGCCGCTGTGGTACTGCCCGAGCTGCCCGCACCGGGTGAGGGCCCGGCTCCTGCTGCTGACAAGATCGCTCCTGTCAAACGCCTCACGCACCTGTGGGAGTTCGAGCAGACCAACCCCTGGAATCGTGCCTACCCCGAGCCAGTCAAGACCCCGGCCGGCCAGCCCCTCAAGGGCGTGCTGGAGCTGTCTACTGAGCAGGTGCACAACGGCCAGAAAGCGCTCAAGCTGGCAGTTCAGGCGCCCGAAGCTCCTCCGGCCTCCGTTCGGGTCAAGCTCTTCAGCGGCAAGCTCAATCTCGACAAGCCTATAAGAGTGGTACGTTTCTGGATGTATGGGGATGCTTCGGGGCGGCAGTTCAACCTGCGCGTGCGAGATGCCCAGGGCGAGAGCTTCTACGACGCCACGCGCAAGATGGACTGGACGGGATGGCAGCAGATAACGTGGGACCTCGCCCAGCGCCCGCCTGTGAATGTGGTCGGGGGGAACAAGAACCTCATTCAGGACGGTCCGCCACTGGAACTGGTCATGGACCTCACCTATCCCACGACCGACCGCACTCCGGCGGTCATCTACATCGATGATCTGGAACTTGAGATCGAGGGTTAGCAACTACTACCTGTAGAACCACGAAGCCCCCGTGCGTTGACGGGGGCTTCGGATTCGGCTGAGGTGCGGCGGTCTCTAGAGGCCGCCACGCCACATGATCGGCTGCGCGGCCCGATCGTTGAGCGCGCTGTACGACAGCCACTTGGCGTGACCATCAAGGAAGGCTGCATTGGCGCCGTCGTTGTGGGGCTTGTCGAGTGAATCCACCGGGGCGGCCAGGTTGTTCCACCGGACCCAGTTCTGGTTGGTGCTCTCGGTCAGGAATATGGTCTCTGCAGGCCGCTGCAATGAGGCAACGGGCCGGAAACAGAAGAAGTAGGCGTGGCCGGTCGGGCCGTTGGTTCCCACACTCGTGATATTCACGCCATACGACCGCACCCAGGCGCCGTTAGCGCTCGGGCACTTGAAGATCTGCGTGTTCTTGACGTACGGCGCCAGCATGTCAAACCAGGTATACAGCGACGCCGCACCCGGATGCGACTGGTATGAAGCGGTCGTCTCGTCATAGTCCTGCTCGTAGGCCAGTTCAGCCGTCGCAAGCTGGCGAACATTGGACAGACAGCTCGACTGCCGCGCCTTCTCCCGAGCTTTGGCGAAAACCGGGAAGAGGATGGCAGCCAGGATCGCGATGATTGCGATAACTACCAGAAGCTCGATAAGCGTGAATCCCCGTCGGTACATGCTCTGCATCTCCTTAGTTTGGATAGTGTATCTATGACAAAATACACCTTTGTCATATATTGTTCAATATGTCTATACTATAGAAGCGTCGCGTCACGATAAGGAGCCATGAAATGAAATCCTCGCCATTGATCAGCCTGCTGTGGCTGCTGATCTTCCCCGCACTGGCCATCGCCGTGCCTTCACAGGTCCAGCAGGTCAATGATGCCGTCTACATGATCCACGACGACAACGGTGACTGGGGCGGGATGACCAACGGCATCACGCACCAGAACGCCTCGCCCTACCAGGCCAAGAAGATCCTGGATCTCTCCAACCTGCCGCAGGCATCCTGGGACCAGGCGAAAGCCGCGCGTCTCTCGATATACATGATGGTCCGTGACTACTCATTCAAGGACGCGCCCCAGAAGAACGGCCTCGACGAGGCCTTCCAGGTAGTGGTCAATGGCACCGTCCATGAGTACCCGACCAGCGCCGGGGCCCCGGTCTACAAGGAGAGCGGAGCGCCCTCCATCGCCTGGCATGACGTTGTCATCCCCATGAGCGAACTCAAGCGCGGGCCCAACGAGATCATCGTCCGCAAGGCCCCCGGTAAGCCCGGCGACCCGCAAGCCAAGTCTGATGACTACATGTATCTGGGGATCGATAACAGCGTCAAGCGCGGCAACAGCATGGTCAACTTCGAGGACAAGGAGTGGACGCAGGAGAGGCTGACCATCCCCGGCGGCAATGGCGAGTACATGATCCGCCTGTACCTGCTCACCGGCCAGCCGCGCTTCCAGGCCCGCTGGCAGCCCGGCCAGCAGCCCGAGATGGTTGATCCAGCCGGTGTCGTCGTCTACGCCGGAGCCCGTGGTCTGAAGCCGACAGCCGGCGCACTGACCCTTCAGCCGGGCCAGACCGCCCGCGTCGAATGGCCCGCCGAGGCTCTCGATATACTTGACGCGGCCCAGCTTGCCGTCGAGGCCACCGGCGCTCCGCAGCTCAAGTGGCTTGATGAAACCGGCGGCCCGGCCACACAGCCCGCCATCAAGGGGCTTTCCGCCGAACTCGCCGCCCAGCGCGTCTTCAAGCCCAGCGGCCTGCTCATCACCGCTGCCGCCACACCCGCCACGATCAAAACGGTCACCCTCTCCGGCGGCAGGTCATTCCATCCGGTTAGCAAGCCCGTAGATATCGCCCCACGCATCGCCTCCGCCAGGCTGCCCCAGCCGCTCAAGCCGTCATGCAAGCTCGGCGACAAGCAGATCGAGCTACAGGCCGGCTTCACCCGCGCCGTCTTTGAGCGCGGCAAGGGCCTCCGCCTTGTCTCCCTGCGCAACCTCATCACGGGCACCGAACTGCTCCGCGCACCCGATCAGGTCAACCTGTTCCTGCTGGAGCTCAACCCGCCCGGAATGGCTGCTGGCTTCACTGAGGTGCCCGAACCCAACTCGAAGGCACAGCCCGGCGGCCCGCGCCTCTCCGGTGCCAAAGACTTCACCCTCAAGAGCGTCAAGCCCGTCGCCAACGGCTTTGTGGCTGAACTCGAATCCGTCCAGCCTGCCTTCAGCGCCGTTCTGACGGCCACTGCCGCCCCCGAGGGCCTGCGTCTCGGCCTGAACATGGTCAACGCGGGCCAGCAGCCTACCGACTTCAAGGTCAGCTTCCCACACCTCTCTGGCCTCGCCGTCTCGGCCCAGCCCGCCGATGACTACTACTTCTTCCCCTCCGGCGGCGGGATCATCAACCGCGTCCCGGCGCTCATCCGCCGCGGCTACGGCGACCACGAGGCCCTCTATCAGGTCATGGACCTCTACAGCCCTTCCCTCGGCTGCGGCGTATCTGTCCGCGCCGATGACGCCGAGGGCTGGCACAAGATCTTCGCCCTGCGCAAGTACCTGCCCGGTCAGGGCACTGCCAACGAAGCCAAGACCTGGTCTGACACGCGCGTCCGGCCCGAGTACCGCTGGCTCAACTCCCTCGACGCCGAGGTCGAAGGCACGTCCTTTGCCTGCGATTACCTCCGCCGCACCCGCGCTCCCGGTGCGGGCTTCCAGCCTGCCACCGCCGTCATCGCAGTCCATCCCGGCGACTGGCACACTCCCATGAAGGAGTATTCCGCCTGGGCGCACCGCGCCTGGAAGTTCCGCCCCTTCCCCTCCGAGCTCAAGACCGTGCACAACATGCTTGCCGCTGGCTGGGGATGGCAGGGCGCCCTCTATAAGGACGGCAAGTACCGAACCGACTTCATCAAGCCCATGACCGACTGCATCGAGCTCATGAGCTGGTGGGACTGGTCACCGCTCGGCCCCTTCATGACGCCTTTTGACCAACTCGACAAGGTCCTGACGCCCGCCCAGATCAAGATGTGGGAGACCTACTTCGTCAAAGACCCGGTCACCGGCCAGAAGATGTGGAACAACCAGCCCGGCGACTACCGCGGCTACAACGAGCGCTTCGGCGGCCTGCCGGCCTTCCAGAAGGCGGTGCAGACCTACAAGGACATGGGCTCGCTCACGACGCTCTATACCGACCCCTTCCGCCTCGACGAGAACTGCGAGACCGGCAAGGCTCATGGCAAAGAGTGGTGCGTCGTCGGCGTGGACGGCAAGCTGAGCACCGGCTACGAGGTCTACAACCCCTGCCACGATCTACCCGCCGTGCGCGAGTGGGTCGCCACGGAAATGGGCCGCGTGATGCGCGAGACGAAGGCCGACGGCATCCGTCTCGACGAGTACGGCCACCGCGGCTGGGCCTGCTACAACCCCGAACACAAGCACACCTATGCCGAGCCGGGCATCACGCAATGGCAAAAGGCCACCGCCGAGGCCACGCGAATGGTCCACGAGGCTATGGACAAGGTGAACCCCAGGCTCGTTTTGACTACCGAGCACCCCGGCTATGACTATCTGATGCAATACCTCGACGGCTGCATCACCTACGACCTGACGGTCCAGAAGTCCCCCCTGCGCCCGCTGGAATGCAACAACCAGCGCTTCTACTTCCCCGAGTGCAAGGCCTACGAACTCGACCACCAGGGAGCAGACCTGCTGAGCCACAAGAAGTTCTGGAACGCGGTCGAGTCCTTCGGCCGCTACTATCCGGTCAACATGTACAACACCCTCGCGGAGAACGATGAGGTCTACCAGGGCCGCGACAACAAGCCCCTGGTGGCAACCACCGTCCCCTACCTCTACGCCAACCGCTTCAGCGGCGCCGGCAAGACGATGTACCACCTCTACAACGCCCTCGGCCACACCTACGAGGGCCCCGTCCTGCAAGTCGCAATCAAGCCCGGCCAGCATGCCATCGAGCTGCTCTCGCTACAGGAACTCCCTTGCGAGCCAGGCAAGCCGCTGAGCGCCTACATCGCCCGCGACGACGTCGCCTGCGTGGCGATCCTGCCGCAAGTCCTCAAGGTCGTTCGCGAGGGCCAGACGCTGCAGGTCACTGCCAGCAAGCTCCAGCCCGGCAAGCACACGCTTGTAATAGTGAGCGAGAAGGGCGAAGCGCTGCTGACGGTAGACGCCCAGGCGGGGCAAAATAGGCTGGACCTCTCAACCCTCGCCGCCGACGCCAAGCCGATAGGCGTCAAGCTACTGCGCGAGGGCCAACTGGTGGACGCGGCCACGCTCCGGTAGCCACTCCTACCACTAACGAAAACGGGGCGGGTGAATTTCTTCACCCGCCCCTTCATGTCATCTGCACTACGACTCTCAGTTCACAAACATCTCGAAGTCTTCCATGTTCACCGGCACCGGCGCCCCGAGCCTGATCGACTCGATGGCCCGCAGGCACAGGTACGTCGCCCGAGCACCGGCCTGCTCATCCACTGGCGACGGCTTGTCGTTCAGAATCGCCTCCACGAACCCGTCCAGAAGCTGGTAATGCCCCTTGTCGGGGAACAGGTCCGGCCACTTGGTCTTCCCGCTCTCCGCATGCACCTCCGCCCGCCTCTGCAGCTTGGCGATGTACCCGCTCAAGCCGCCCTCCTGCCCCGCCTCGGGACACCCGTCGAACTGCAGCGGGAACGTCTTCCTCTCGGTGCCAGCCGCGCCCCAGCTCTCCGTCTCCACAAAGCACAGGTTGCGGAATAGCGCCGCGTGGTCCATGATCTCGAACAGCTCTTTGGGGTATTCGAAGGTCCCGACGGGGCTAAACATGATGCACGCTTTGTGGCCCTGGGCGAAGTCGAGGGAAATGATGTGCGACAGCCGGGCCGAGCCGGTGGCATAGACCCGCACTGGCAGGTCGTCCAGCAGCCAGCACGCCAGGTCGAGCCAGTGGCAGGTCTCGCCGATGATCTGCCCGCCACCGGTCTTCCAGTCCAGGTGTACCGGCCGGTAGGTGCTGCTCTCGTCGTTGATGCGGATCATCAGCATCGAGGACTTCTCTTCAGGCAGCTTCGGACGCGTCTGGTCTTCTACGAACTGCCCCGCCGACACCTCAGGCCTCGCGCGGTGATTGTGGTACTGCTGCCGCATGTGTTGCATCGAGGGGCTGAAGCGCCGGTTATAGTCCACGCACAGCTTGGTCCCTGCCCGCTTGACGGCCTTCTTGACCTCATAGGACTCCGCCTGCGTCATCGCCATGGGCTTCTCGCACAGCACGTGCTTCTTGCCCCTGAGCGCTCCCATAATCATCTCGAAATGCACGTCATGCGGCACGGCCAGGATTACGAGGTCTATTTCGGGATCGGAGAAAACCTTCTCCGCGTCGGCCTCAGCCTTCAGCGCTCCGAAATCACGCACTGCGGCCATGCGCTTCTCTTCCGAGCCATCGCAAGCCGTTACCAGCTCCACATGGGGGTTGCGAACGCAGTTCGGGAAGTGCTCCGACCTCGCGAAAGCCCCCGATCCGATCACGCCAACACGCACTCTGTCCATGAAAAACCTATCTCCCTGCATCACTTAGCTGCTACAGAACGACGCGAGATCGCTACTCCCCCCGCGTCTCGACAATCTTGTATCTCTTCCCCGTCCACCGAACATCCACTTCACCAGCCCACTCGCTCGCCGGCGGGCCGATGGCAATCGTGGCCCGTGTCCAATCCCCGCTGTGCCGCACCACCTTCGAGACCCAACCGCGGTCGCCCCCCGCCAATGCCGCGCGTCTGGCACCGCTTTCCGAAGGCCGCCGAACACTCTGCGCTGCGGGCTTCGACGCCGGTTTGGCAGCCGCGGGCTCATCAGTGGAGAGCACTTCCATCCGCTCGACCACATACTGATTCTTGCCCGCATCCCACTGCAGCACCACAGAGTTGGTAAACTCGCTATTGGGCGGCCCCACCCAGACCTTCACTCGCTGCCGGTCTGGCGAGACGTACCTCAGCTTCCCTACCCACTTCGGCTTATCGGCCAGGGCCACCGCCAGCGCCTTGTTCGGATCAGGGGCTGCCGCCGTGGCAGGTTGTGCCGGTTGCGGCGCGGGCTTCTCCTGCACCACAGCCTTCGGTGGCGCAACAGTGCCTGCCGGCGCGTTCGCGGCCTGCTCCTCCTGCCGCAGCTCCTGCAGCTCCGGCGCCACCTTCTGCTGCCAGTAGCACCGGCCTGCGTAGATGATAGCCACGGTGGATAGAACAATCGCCAGGCATCCGCACCCCAGTACCGCCCAGATCCAAGACATCCGCTTCCTCGGCGGCAGAGGCGGGCCCGGCGACACCGTCGGCGGCATTGGGGCCATGGGAGGCGGCCCTATCGGAGGCTCGCCCAGCGGGACGTTCGGCGGCACCGCCGGTGGAGCGGCGGGAGGCGGCTGATCACCGCCCTGAACCTGCCACAATAGCCCTCCTCCTGCGACGCCGCACATCATCAGCATCTGCCTCTACCTCCCTTGCCAGTGACACAATATTCGCAGTGAGAATGCCCCTCACCTGCCATGGTCGCCCCGGAGGAATCTCCCGCGCCCATGATGAACCACTGATCCACCTATAGCGAGGCCCAACATGGACATCTTCACCATCCGCTCTGCTACCGAAATCGTCTTCGGCTCCGGCAGCCGTCACAAGCTCGGTACCCAGGCCGCTTCCCTCGGTTCCAGCGCGCTACTCGTCACCGGCCGCAGCGCCGCCACGCGTGGCAACCTCGTCCCGGAGACGCGGGATAGCCTGCAAGCTGCTGGTGTTCACATGGAGCTGTTTGCCGAGGTGGAGCCCGAACCCACCTTGGCCACGGTCGAGCGCGGCCGCGAGGCCTTCCGCGCTGCCGGATGCGATCTCGTCATCGCCCTCGGCGGCGGCAGCGCCATGGACGTCGGAAAGGCCATCGGTGCCCTGGCCAACCTGACCGAGCCAATCACCCACTACTTCTCCGGCGCCGAGATCCTCGGCCCCGGCGCCCCCATCATCGCCCTGCCTACTACCTCCGGAACCGGCGCCGAAGTCACGCCTAACTCGGTCCTGACCGACCCGAACACCCTTCACAAGGCCAGCATCCGAGGCCGCACCCTCATGCCGTCCGTTGCCATTGTTGACCCGGAGCTGACCATCCCCCTCCCACCAAAGCAGACCGCGTTCTCCGGTCTCGACGCCCTCACCCAGGCCATAGAATCGTACGTCTCCACCGGCGCCAACCCCTTCAGCGACCCGCTCGCGGAAGAAAGCGTCCGCCGCCTCGCCCCGAGCCTCCGCCACGCGGTGGCCAACGGCTCTAACCTGCCCGCCCGCGAAGACCTCGCCCTCGGCAGCCTCTTCGCCGGCCTCGCGCTCGCCAGCGCCCGTCTCGGCCTTGTCCACGGCCTCGCCCACCCGCTGGGCGCCCTGTACCACATACCCCACGGCCGGGTCTGCGGCTGGCTGCACCCCGCCGTCATGCGCTTCAACCTCGAAGTGGCCCGCGACCGTTACGCGCACCTGGCCGAGTTGATAGGCCTGCCGCCAAGCGCCGAAGCGCTCATCGAATGGGTAGAGACCCTCGCCTGCGATCTCGGCGCGTGCGGCTCATGGCAGGAGGTGGGGCTGAAAGAGGAGGACTTCGACAAGCTGATCCCGGTCGCGGTCTCAGCGGGCTCAAGCAAGTTCAACCCGCGTCCCGTCACTGCCGAAGCCGTCGGGGAGCTTCTGCGGCAACTACTATAGAACCGGAGCATAGCAATGGAACTGATTAACGAAGGTGATCTGGAGTTCCGCCACGGCGACCATGGCCCCAAGTACCTCTTCCGTAGCCCGCATTTCGAGTGGGGTATCATCGTCTTCAAGCCGGGGCAAGCGTTGGGGAAGCACTGCCACAACGAGGTCGAGGAGCACTTCTACTTCCTCGAGGGGCGGGGGAAGATGGTAGTCGAGGGCCAGACCTACGACGCCACCCCCGGCGCGGCCTTCCGTCTCGACCCGCCGGAATGTCACAACATCATCAACGACGGCGACACCGACCTGCGCCTGATCTTCATCAAGTGCCCCTACGTCCCCACGGACAAGGTGGACCTGCCGGACTAGCACCATCGGCACAGGTAGGAGCGCTCCCCCGAGCGCGACCCGCAAGCCAACTACTGGTGTGCTGTCGGGCGCATTCCTCTACGGTCTCTCCGCCACCACCACTCTCGTCCCCGTCGCCGACGCCTCATACGCCGCCTCAATCACCCGCAGCACCTGCCACGCATCCACCTCGGTCGCCGGTAGCTCCCCTTCGCCCCGCACCGCCGCCAGGAACTCCGCCAGAAAGCCCCCGGCATACCCCGCCCGCCTCTCGCCGTTTGGAGCGCGGGCATCCCTGCCCGCCTCTGCCTCAACCACAATGTCCCGCGACACCCCAAAGGGGGAGTACCGAGGGTTGATCGTCCGCAGCCGATAGCCCGCTGGCGTCCCCTTCGGATACCACGTCAGCGCACCCTCGCTGCCCTCAAACTGAAAGTGGAAGTCGCTGTTGTCATATCCCCCCATCACCCGCAGCCCATATCCCGCGCGCACGGTCCCGATAGCCCCATTCCCGAACTTCAGGACCACCGAAGCCGTATCCTCCACATCCACCGCTTCCTCCGTCTGTGTCGCCACCATCGCCGTGACCTCAGTGACCTCGCACGCAAATATCATCCGCAGCAAATCAATCCAGTGGCACCCCAGCCACGTCAGGATGCCCCCGGCGCTGTACTCCTTGTGAAACAGCCAGCTATCCGCCCCCCGACACGTTACCTGCGAGGTAATCCACTGGCAGTTGAAAGCCCACAGCTTCCCTACCGCCCCATCCTGCAACGTCCACGCGATCTCCCGCGCCATCGGCATTGTCCGGTTGGCATAGCATGGGCAGAAGTGCGCCCCGGTCTCCCGCGCCGCCTGCACTATCGCCCCAAGCTCCGGCGCCGTCTGCGCCCCCGGCTTATCCCCAGACACCCACTGCCCCGCCCGGATCGCCTCCAGATTCCTCGGCCCGGCCTCGTTGTCTCTGACAAAGATACAGACCGCCGGCACATCCCCCGCCCCCACAATCTCCTCCGCCGACCCCGCCAACTCCGCTTTCGCCGAGTTCTCCACTGCCTTGCGCGCCGAGGCCTCATCATCATCCCAGATCAGCAGCCGCTCAATCTCCGGAGCCCCCTCCAGAGCCTGCAGATGCCCACCAGCATGCGGATGATTAACGCCAATGATGCCGATCTTCATGGCAGCAGCTCCTGACGCTCTGAGCTTCTAGACGCGTGGCAGGCACACTCCGTGTGCCGGAACATCTGACAAACCGCCCTACCTCGGTCCGGCACACGGAGTGTGCCTACCACGCGCACAAAATGTGCCTACCGAGCCGTATCCTCGCCCGCGGCCGCCACTGCCCCCCCAATCCCGTTGCTGGTGCCCGAGCAGTATTCGTTCCGGGCAGACCCACCCCACGTAAGCCGGGGCCGTCCAGGCAGGAGGGGGTGTCAGTTCTGTGACGCTCCGGAAGTGGTCAATGCGGACGACGTCCCAGGCGTGAATGACCATGCCCTCGCCCATTACCATCCCCACATGCCCCCAGTTCCGCCGTTCACCCCTCAGCTCGCCACAGCAGTCGTAGAACACGAAGGCCCCCACGGGGGGCTCGCCGCCGGCCTCGCCGGCCTGGTACAGCACCGCCGACCCATGGGCAGTGTCGCCGCCGAAGATCTCTATGCCGTTCGGCCGCTCGTAGGCATCCTCCACAAAGGCCAGACACCGGGTCGTGTACTCGGCGGAGCCGAGGTACGAACGTGACCACGCAACCGCCCGCGCCACGATCTCATCCAGTCGCTCTGACATACACACACCTTATTGCAGTCCCTATGCGCCACTCGCCGCTGGCCCCAGCTCCCCGCGCCTCCCGGGTCTCTCGAAATCGCTCTGCGCCTGACGATCACCCGCCTGGCCGTGTCATTCTGAGAAGCGAAGCGACGAAGAATCCCCAGCCCTCGCGCCTCCGGAGATTCTTCGCTTCGCTCAGAATGACAACCTTACCGGCAGTGGCACGTCCGACTGTTTTCTGTTTTCCGTTTTCCGTTTTCGGCTTTGCTTCACAACCACGGGCAAGGCGGAATCGCCACCGGCAACCCCGTCTCAATACTCTCCTCGCCCGCTGCCGCCACTGCTGTACAGTCCCGCGCCGCCTGCACGTCCGCCAGCGGCTGGTCGTCGCCCAGCAGACAATCCAGGAAGTGCTCCATGATCAGCCTGTCGCCGCCCCCGTGCCCGCCGCCTGCCGACTGCGGGTGCCACTCATCCACATGGTCGGTATTGCGGTACGTGCACCGGATCAGGAAGTTGCACTCATTGTTGTAGAATCCATACATCTTCCCCTGCGTGCCAAACAGCGTGAACTCGCGGGTGTACTCCGGCGTGAAGTGGCACTCCGCATACTGCCCCCGCGTGCCGTTGGCATACTCAATCTGCAGCATCGAGTTATCCGCCACATCACAATCGCTCGAGAATACACATCGGTCGTCGGTCTCGACCGTCTGCCCGTAATCCATCACAAAGCGCTCGTGGTTGATGAAGTACTCGCAGCGCTTTTCGCAGCTCCGGCAGCGCTTGTCGTTGGCTTCCGTGCCGCCGTAGAAGTCCAGTCCGCCGCTGCCATAGACTTTCACGGGGTTGCCGCCCATGAACCAGTTGAGCAGGTCAATGGTGTGTGTGCCCTTCTGCAAGAGCAGGCTGCGCACGTATTCCTTGCGCCGCATGTTGTTATGGTAGAAGTACTGGCCGCCCACCGACACATTGTCCAGCGCCTGTCCCATGATGACCCGTCCGATCCGCCCCTCGTCCAAAAGCTCGCGCATCCGCGTGAACAGCGAGCAGTGCCGCAGTTCCAGGCCGATCATGAACAGCTTGCCGGACTGCTTCCACGCCCGGATGATCTCATCACAATCATCCACGGACTGCGCCATGGGCTTTTCCAAGAGGCAGGCCTTCCCGGCCTCAAACACCGCCACCGCATTCTCACGGTGCGACTTGTCGTTCGAAGCCACTACGACGGCGTCGATATCAGGCCGCTTCAGCATCTCCCGATAGTCCAGGTAGTAGCCTATCCGGTCGCCGTACTGGTGCTTGAGCAGTTCCAGCGGCTTCTCAATGGGATCGGCGACCGCAACCAGTTCCGCACGGGGATGGTGGTCGAAAGCGGTAGCGAAGTAGCGGCCCCGTCCCCCGAGCCCGATGACGGCAATGCGTGCTTGTTTCATGACGAAAACTCCAATAGTGGGTATGACAAGAGCTGTCAGCCCCACCTTAAGTGCAGTCAACGCACAGAGTCAAGCCCCACGGGTTGGCTTCGCGAGACTACACAATGCAATGCAGGAATCGCATGCGCGCATATCGAATCTAGCGCATAACCCACTGAATCTGGAGGTTGTCATGCGCAAAGGCTTCACACTGATAGAGCTTCTTGTTGTGATCGCGATCATTGCCATCCTCGCCGCGATTCTGTTCCCCGTCTTTGCCAAGGCCCGCGAGAAGGCCCGCCAGTCGAGTTGTCTCTCCAACGTCAAGCAGATCACTCTCGGCATGCTCCAGTACGCCCAGGACTACGACGAGCGCCTGATCCTGGCCGCGATGTACTGGGGCGCGCCCCCTAACGACTACTGGACCTGGATGTACGAGATGCAGCCCTATGTCAAGAATGCCCAGATCTTCAGTTGCCCCTCCTCGGTTGCCACTGGCTGGAACGGCAGCATGAATACCACCCAGAACACCGGCTACGGTCTCTTCAGGCTCCTCAGCGGCGCCGCGCTCGGCACGATCCGCGAGCCTGCCTCGGTAGTACTGCTGGCCGATGCCGGCAAGCTCTCCAACGGGAATCCATATTACCTCTGCGACTGGAACGTGGACCAGTCGGACAACGGCGTGCCGCCCAACCCGCTGCATAATGACGGCGCCAACTTCGGCTTCTGCGATGGGCACGCCAAGTGGCTGCAAAAGATGAGCTATTGCACCTGGGATGCCACTGCCGGCGCCACTTCCCCCAACCCCGCGATGTGGACGCCATAGCCTCTGCGCCCCGACAAAAAGCCCGCACACAGCTTGTGCGGGCTTTGATTTTCCCTTGAACATTTCAGTACGCTTGTGGCACAATGCATTGTTACCCAAATCAGAGGAGGTCTAGCATGCGCAGAGGTTTCACGCTCATTGAACTGCTGGTGGTCATCGCCATCATCGCCATCCTCGCCGCAATTCTCTTCCCCGTCTTTGCCAAGGCCCGTGAGAAAGCCCGCCAGTCGTCCTGTCTCTCCAATGTCAAGCAGATCAGCATCGGCATACTCTCGTACGCCCAGGACTATGACGAGGTCCTGCCGCGCGTCAACATCAACCCCGCCCCCAACGTCTACTATGGCTGGGTTTGGATGCTGCAGCCCTATGTGAAGAACGTTCAGCTCTTCACCTGTCCCTCCAAAAACACCGCCGTCTGGACCGGCACGGACCCGGCAGTCTACAGCGGCTTCGGCTACGGCTACTTCGGCCCCAATGACCCCAATCCCAAAGTGGCCGGCAAGTCACTGGGTAGCATCAACGCCCCAGCCACCTGCGCCATGATCGCGGACTCGTCCGCTGACAACTACTACGTCATTGACGGCACCGTCATCAACAACCCCGATAACGGGCGCCCGCCGGAGCCCCGCCACAACGATGGCGCCAATTTTGGTTACTGCGATGGCCATGCCAAGTGGCTCAACAAGATGAGCTACTGCAACTGGGATCCGGCCTCGACCGCAACCCCCGACCCCACGCTCTGGACACCGTAGCAGACAACCCCAACGGAACTCAGGGCCTGCGTGCCTGTTAAGGTATGCAGGCCCTTCTCCGGCCGCAATCCTTGCCCCCATCGCATGGTGGCGGACCAAGGTACCGCCACGGCGGTGTATACCGCCGGGCAGTCGTTCAATCTTGTGAGAGGTTACCCCAACACATGCGCAGAGGTTTTACGCTCATCGAATTGCTGGTAGTCATCGCCATCCTGGCGGCGATACTCTTCCCTGTCTTCGCCAAGGCTCGCGAAAAGGCCCGCCAGTCGTCCTGTCTCTCGAACGTAAAGCAGCTTGGGCTTGGCATACTGTCATACGCACAGGACTATGACGAGATGTTCCCCCGCACGGCCATTGCGGTCGGCGCTGGCAACTATGGCTGGGAGACCCTGATTCACCCCTATATAAAGAACGATCAGCTCTTCACCTGCCCCTCAAAATCAGCCGTCACCTGGAACAGCGCAAACCCGCTCAACTTCTCAACCTGCGGCTATGGCTATATGGGCCCGAACCCCGTCGCCAACAGCCTGAGCGCCCGCGCCATGGGTACGGTCAACTCCCCCTCGACCTGCGCCATGCTCGCCGACTCTCCCGCTGACAACTACTACGTCATTGACGGTACGATGGACCGCACCACGGACAATGGCGGCTCCCCCGAACCGCGCCACAACGACGGCGCCAACTTCTGCTACGTAGACGGCCACTCCAAGTGGCTCAACAAGACCGCCTACAGCAGTTGGAGCGGCATGACAGCCCCGCCCGACGCCGCTCTCTGGACACCCTAGCGTCGGCCTGAATGCCACCAGTGGCGCTGGCGGATCGCCCGCGCGGGCAACCAGGCCCCACAAACCGACGGAACCCCAAGCCTGCGTACCTGTTTAGATACGCAGGCTTTGTTTTTGCCCTGAAGGTCTGCGTCCGCCCCTGCTGGAACACCCACTGCCGGGGCCCTTGCCGTTTTGCTAAGCTCGCCGTGGAGGTTTTGGTAATGCTGTTGCGCAACACGCTCGTCGTCGCCGCAATCCTGCTGTCGCCCCTGGTTCAGGCCCAGGACCTGTCTCTGGTCAAGCAGGAAATCCGCATCCCCCGCGGCGAGAGCCGCTCCTTCGAGTTCAGCACGGTCCCCCAGAAAGACCATACCATTCTGCTGGACATCATGGCCCGCCTCGATTCCGACACCTATGGCGGCTCGTTGTACTTCATGAAGATCACGCTCAACGGCCGCGTGGTCAAAGCCGCCAAGACCCGCACCGCCGTCCGCCTCGTCAACAAGGGCCTGGTCTCGCCTGTAGCCCCCAACACGCCCTACACCTGGTCGGACAACATCGGCTGGCGCGTGCTCTACGCCCCGGACTTCGAGGGTGCGCTCAAGCAGACGTTCTATGAGGGCAATCCCTACCAGACCACCCTCGATGTCACCGACCTCACCAATCCCATGTCCGAGAACCGCCTCACCATCGAGAACACCTGCACCTACAAGCCCCCGGCAGGCTCCAAGGGCAATCATGACCTCGTCATCAAGTCCATGAACGTCATCGTCAAGCCCGGCGCCAGTCCCATGATGGTCGGCTCAGAAGTCGAACAGGATGTCATCAACCGCGGCACCCCCGGCGCTGGCCCCGCCCCCTATCAGGGCCAGCTCCTCCCCGGCGGCGGCTTCAGCCTCACCACCGGCGGCAAGACGTACAACTTCGGCGCCGCTTTCTCCTATCCCAACGCCGGCCTGAACCTCCTCAAGGCCGGTCAGCCCGAGGCCAAGTGCCAGCCCGGCTGGAAGATCACCGTCACCCCCACCAAAGATGGCGGCACGGTCCTCGGCGAAGGCCCCGACTACCGCCTGCAGCGCAAGGTTCGTTTCACGCCCCGGAAGGTTGAAATAGAGGAGCAGCTCACCAACCTGCACCGCGACGCGAAATTGGGCCTTCTCGTCGAAAACAGCATGGATCTGACTGGCGCCAACGCCAACGTCCGCCTCGCCGGCAACGCCGACCCGGCCATCAACGCCTACTACTCCCCCGGCAACCCCTCGGTCTACGTAAACCTGGGGGCTCAGGGCCTGGGCTTGATCTGCGAAGACGACATCTATCGCAACCAGGCGACCCTCTTCATGGACAACGAGAAGATGACCGCAGGCCTGCGCACCGACAAGCTCTGCCTGCAGCCCGGCGGCACCTACACCCTCAAGTGGTCCGTCTACCCCGTCGCTTCCAATGACTACTACGACTTCATCAACCTCGTCCGCCAGGACTGGGGCAGCAACTACACCGTCAAGGGCGCCTGGACGTTCTTCAGCCCCGACACCATCATCGCCACCCCCGTCGAGGAGATTGCCAGGCAGTTCAACGCCCTCGGCATCAAGCACGCCTGCTACTGCGGGGGCTGGGTGGACTGGCCGAAGGACAAAAAGCGCATCGGCTTCGGCACCGGCGTCCTCGACGACTACTGGGCCAGCTTCCGCGACCGCCTGCGCCAGGCCAGCGACAAGATCCACCAGGCCGTGCCCGACTGCAAGGTATACGTCTACTACGACACCCAGCGCGACACCTCCGAGGGCGGTCACGACCGCTTCAAGGATAGCTGGCTGACCGATCCGAAGGGCAACCAGCTCGCCACCGAGTGGGGCGGCGTCTACAGCCTCACCTACAGCGTCGTCGCCACCCTCGATAACAGCTACGGTAAGGCCATGCTCAAGGCCGTGGACCGCTACCTCGACGAGATGAAGATCGACGGCCTGTACTGGGACGAGATGGAAGGCACGGGCTACGGGGCTCCGGAAGTCACCTACAACGTTCCTGACGGCTACTCCTGCGAGCTCGACCCCAAGACCTACACCCTCACCCGCGAAATCGGTATCAACACAATCATGGGCGAAGGCCACCGCATGGCGGTCATCAAGCGCGTGCGCGAGCTCGGCGGCGACATGATGGGCAATGGCCCCACCGCCACCAAAGACATCCTCGCGCTCAAGCCCCAGCGCATGATCGAGATCCAGCACAACGAGTACTGGAACTACGAGGGCAACCTCCAGTCGCCCCTCGGCTACGCCGGCAGCCGCATGGACTTCGGCAACTGGGTCCGCGCGCTGAAGCTCGGCACGCTTCTCGTGGGCACCCGCTACAACTACACCCACGACATCTTCGCCTACTGCTTCCCCTTCACGCCCATCGAACTCCACGCCGGCTATCTGCTCGGCCAGGAGCGCCTCATCACGCTCCACGATGGCAACTACGGCTGGCCCGGCCAGCGCTGCCTCGTGCAGGCACGCTACTTCGACAAGGATGGCAAGCTCACGGACAAGTCCTTCAAAACCGTGGTAGACAAAGAAGCCCGCACGGCTGTCCAGGTCACCCCGGACGAAGCCCTGGTCCTCGTCAAGCTGCCCGCAACCATCACCACCGGCCCCGCCACGGTCGAGAACGCCTCCTACGACGCCAACGGCCTGCGCTGCCTGCTGCAGACCGCCAAAGGCTGCACGCTCAGCCTCAAGTCGGGAGACTTCGCGATCAAGCCCGGCCAGAAGCTCACCGCCAAAATCGGCGATGCAGTAACCACCCTCACGGCGGACCGCAACGGCGAGGTCAACCTGAAGGTGCCAGCCGCTGCCAACCCCGTCGCGGTCTCAATCGCGGCCCAGTAAGCCCACAAAGGACAGGAGGGAGACCATCATGGTCTCCCTCCTGCCTGAACCATAGGCGCGCAAAGCGAGGACCGCTCCGCCGGGCATCCCCACCCGCATCCGTTGCCGGCCGCCTCCGGCTCCCCTTCCTCTGGTAAGGGGCTGGAGGTAGGACGTCGTAGCTTTGCCGTAGCTTTGCCGTAGCCGCACGCCGTTGCCGTCAGGCCCGAAGGGCCGTCCGGCATCTAGCCAGGGCCGCAAGGTTACGTTAAGACACCCAGTTTGCCTGCCGCGCGCCGATTTGGCGTAGGCTCAGGATGTTGAGCTTCCGCTGTTGCAGGCTGATCTGGCGCCGAAAAGGTGCGCCTGCCACGA
>JBDKRC010000070.1:0-32178 GCA_039683575.1 Armatimonadia bacterium
CTCAAAGGCTATGATCTTGCCCTCGCTGGTCTCCACGACGGGGTTGCTCAGGTAGCGCAGCACCAGGCGGGTGGCTTCGTTGATCAGCCTGCTGATACTCGCCCGTCCCATCGCCACGCGGTTGAACTGGTCCTGCCGCCGGACTGCGGTCGGGGGGATGTTGTATAGCGCGGTCTTGCCCCACGGCGTCTGATTCACGAAGAGCACTGGCACCTCAGCGTCGAGCAGAACGTCCGCTGTCGTCGCCCGGTATTTGCCGACGCAGGCGCGATGCTCGGTGTGCTCAGTCAGTCCGGCAAGTGCCGACAGAGGGTTGCCCGGCATTTCATTCACCCTGATGTCGTGCACCTGAACCGGATCGCTCGCCGTGACCCCAAACAGATCCTCCAGACCCTCGACTCCCTCGAAGGCCAGCAGCGAGACGCCCTGCTCGTGCAGCCGCCGGACCTGGTGCAGGCCGTTGTCGCTGACTTGCGTCAGCGGCGGGAGTACCAGCACGTCTATGTCGGCGGCATTCAGCGACGACAGATGGCCAAAGTCGGTCACGAAGCCGGCGTTCTGACCCGCTGTCCGGCTCATTTCGTAGCAATAGGCGGAACACTCCTCGGCGGTGTTGAACAGGTCCCCGAAGGCCTCGTGGACGTCGCCCGGGTATTCGTCGTAGTGCAATCCGTGGTTTCGGCAACAATCCTCGTTGCAGACGAACGCATTGGCCTTCAAGGGACGGCGGGGCCGGGCTTTGTCGACAAATCCCCAGATCTTCAGCAGCGCCTCGAAGCGCTCGCGCTCCCACACTCGAGTGTGGAAGCCATGGTCGCTCCAGTAACTGAACCCTTGCCCGTCATGCCAGACGCAGGCGTAGACATACTCCAGGACGCGTTTCATGCTGGCGTTGATGGGCAGGTCTCCGGCCCACATGCCATAGCTCGGCCAGGCCCGGGCGACCGCCGCGTCGGGGCATGGCACCTTGTCACCGGTCTCATTGTACAGTTCCGGATAGACGGCCACTGTCGGGGCGAGAGCCTTGAAGCTGGCGAGGAAGAACGGGCCGCTGTGGATGCTGTAGCGACAGGCGTGCGGGTAGTCCTCCAGCATGAAATAGCCGTCCCGGAACGCCTCCATCTCGGGACAGCTCTTGAACGATCCAGCGTAGGTGGAGGCATGTGCAGTCTTGTAGATGCCGCCGTACACCGCAACTGGCCCGTAGGAGCTGATCCTGGCACGAGGGTTGATCCGGGCCACGTCTGCTTTGAACTGCGTCAGCGCCTCGATCCTGCGCGCCCAGAAGTAATCAATCCACTGATAGAAGCAGTCGCTCACCAGCGCGTCGAAGGTCGCCTTGTCCGGAATCGTCCCGGCCTCGGCTATGGCCTCGATCTCCGCCACTTTGAAGCCCGTTTCCCTGGCAAAGTCGAGGAGTATGGCGACAAGCTGCGGATGGTAGAACTGCCTCGCGCAGGGCCTATAGTAGACATCGTTGGGCTCGCCCGGCAGAATGTAATCGCAGCCTCGCACCAGGTCGTGGTTATGGTCCAGCGTGTAGTCCTGCATCACGCGACCGCCGAGCCACAGGAACCACTCGCGCTTGTAGAGCTTGAGCAACTCCCACAGCCGCTTCTCGCGGGCAAAATGCGGCATCATACCTGTGCAGATCGAGATGTAGTGCGACACGTCGACACAATCCGCCCGCCACGGGTCGAAGTTGTCGGTGTCCTGGCCCTTGACTTCATTGCTCATCGAGAAGCACTTGGGCAGCTGGCTGGCTGCGGCGCCGCTCTGCGTCGTGCCCAGGACTTCAAAGGCGCGGTAGTCCTCCCGCAGGACCGTCACGCCGTCTCGTAAGCGGAACCGCAGGTGGTAAACGCCTGGGGCCAGCGTGCCGAGGGTGAGCCAGCTTGAGCGAAGCCGCTGGATATCGAGGGCAATGGGCTCGTTCCCCGCGCTTACTTTCACCGTCTCGTACTCGGTCAGGCCCTCGAAGAACGCACTCTCCAGGCGGTACTCGACCGCCAGTGGCTCATGTGCCGCGCTGTTCCTGGCACACACCTCGAACTGGAACAGGCACTCTTCGCCTGGAGCGAAGTAGTGATTGGCTTGTGCGAAGGCCAGCGCCCGATCGTAGTCAACAGTGGTAGCGGGAAGGTCCTGACAGAGCTGCTTGTCGGCGGGTGATCTCAACTCCACAACCGCGGTTTCCGGAGACAAGGCTTGACCGGAGTAGACAATCTCCCCGCGGCCGGCGTCGTACGCGGTCTCGTAGGGCCTCTTCACCTCAAGATGCTTATTCACGGCGCGGTTGCCATAGGCCTTATATCCGGCGAAGAGGACCGAGTCCTGGTCCACCTCGCGCAGGTAGAAGGTCTTCCTGAAGGGCCAGGGCGGATCCTGGTGAGCGATGCTGTAGAAGTACTGCTTGTGGGGGAGCGCCAGGACGAGGGCTTCGTCGCTCAGGCTCAGTTCGGAGACGCCACGCCGGGCCTCGATCCGCAGGTACGGCCGATCCAGTACCTCTACATAGTGCCCGTGGTATGGGAACCAGGGCACGTCCGGTCGCGTCTTCTCCCCTCCAGAGAGTTCGACCTCGACTCTTGCGGCTTCGCCAACCCGCGTCGCGGTCACCGTCCAGACGATGGGAATGTCCATGCCATTGATGGGGGCGAAGGGGATGCGGAGGTCGGTCCAGAGGCTCTGCTCCTCAATGGTATCGTCGCTCTCAACTGTCAGCGAAAGCAAGCGAAGCTCACCCAGGAAGGATCCCCGGCACAGGGCAATCAGACCTCGGCAGTCCTGCTCGAGCGAGGCTGTGAGACATTCCCTGGAGTTCAGCTTCAGGCTGAGTTGGCCGTTTCTCAGCACCACCTCAAACTCGACGACCCCGCCCTGGGCCACGGCCTCCGCAATGGTCCTCTCGGCGATAGTCTCTCCATTTGGCGAAACCAACTTGGCATAGGCCCTGTCTCCCTTTGCGCCGAACTCAAGCAGCAGCCCCTGCCGGATATGCGGGTCATAGGCGAAGAAGACCTGCAGTGAGAATTCCTTGTTGTTGATACCCCAGTCCGCCTCGAGGGCCCCTCGGATCACGAAGCTCTCCAGCCTCGGGATGTTCGGCAGAAGCCGGTTGCCGGCATCCAGGAAGACCAGTTTCCCGTTGCGGATGACAAAGTCGCTGTAGCCGTCCGGAACGTGTTGCTCTACCGTCCAGTCGGAAAGAGCACTGCTCGTGAAATCGCCCTGGAAGATCGGGTACATGTGGACTCTACTCCAGTGTTATCCCAAACAGCAGGAGAGTCATCTCTCCAGAACTGCCCGAGCGCGCCTCGATTGAGCTGATGGTCTTTTCCGGGTGTGGATTCGGCCAGGTGAAGGTCGGCAGGTTCATGAACGCCGCCCCGCCGACCGTGCCGAAGAGGCCGATATCGCACTGGCGGCCCAGCGTCGGGTCATTGGCGGCGACAATGTTGACGCGGTAGGCAAGTGGGATCACCTCGAACGTGCCGTCGGCATAGTTCACCCGGTACTCGCCGGGGATGATGCTGGCGAATTTCTTCGTATTGGCGGGCATGTCTTCGTCAGCGATGACCTGGCGCGAGGTGGCGTGCATGAACGTCAGAACCCGCGCTGCGGCATTCACCGGCAGCACCGCTTTGGCTGGCGCCAAAGTGGCGGGGTCCACGCCCTTCTCGACCACCTCGAAGTCATCGAACCACGCCGTGGTGCCGGGGCCGTCTGCCGTCAGGGAGATGCGGAGCGCCGCGAAGCTCGATGGTAGCGGCATCTCCTTGGTTGTCCAGTCCCCCTTGGTCGCAGCCGAGTGGACACTCTTTGACTCATCCCACCGGAACTTCTCATCCCCGGAGTATGTCCAGGCACGCGCCGTCCCCGGTCCCTCCACCTTCACGCGATAGCGCACGACATACTCCCGCTTCGGGTCCAGGGCCAGGTCCTGCGAGGCGCGGCGGAAGGCATTACCCGACAGCCGTGCGACCTTGAGCGCGCCCTGATCGCCGCTGAAAGCCGTGTCGTCGGCCGTGTCCACCACCCACGCCGTCACGCCCTGGGAGAAGTCACCATTGCGGACCACGGCATACTCCCGCCCAGTCAGGGCCACCGCAGCCGGCTGGCCGCCCGGGCGGAACGCGTCCACCGAGGCACCGCGGACGTTGCGGTAGGGCGTGGCGATGAAGCCGGGATCGGTGCCTGCAGGCAGGCCCAGCAGCTTGACCAATTGATCGCCACTGACGAGGCCTTCGGGCGCGGGGACACTCCTGCCGGGCCCCGCCGGGTAGCTCACTCGCTGCCAGTATGCCGCCCCCTCCATGATCGCGTCGGGCACAAAGCTGAAGTGCCCCAGATCACAGTCCTCCGGCGACCAGCTCAGGTACGCTGTGAGCGAGCAGGCGCGAATCCACTCCGTAGGCATGGATTCGGGCGAGGAGCTGTTCCAGGCGGTCAAGAGCAGCCCCTCGCCGCCGTACTTGGCGATGGAATGTGCCAGCCGCGCCACGCCCTTAGGCGCGTACCATGGACAGCCGATGGTAGGTAGTCCGGCGTCGCGGAACATCTTGACCGAAGGGAAGTCCTCGGTCACCTCGCGGCTACCGCTGTACTCCCAGTCAAAGATGGTCATGTCCTTGGGGAGCCGCGCCAACAGCTCCGGCCCGCACACATCCATATTGGGGCCGTTGTGGGTAGGCTCGATCATGTCACCCCAGATGAACATGCGAATGCCCTGCTTGCGGAAGAACTCCGCATTGACGTTGAGCGCCGTGGCGTACCAGTCCGAGGGCTTCCAGTTCTTCGCTTTGGCCGCGGGCGAGGTGACCATGTGGCCGAAATGGGCCTCGTCCATGGCGATACAGAAGCTCTTGGGGTGCAGCGTGTCAATGATCTCCTGCTGCAAGGCCAGCATGACCTTGTGGGTCTCCGGATTGGCGACATCGAGGTTGCGGTAGCCGGACTGGAGCACGTCCTCGTCGTCCACGAGCAGCTCTTTGCCACCGGGCATGACCTTGAGATACTGCGTCCGCCCCCACGAGGCGAAGTACGGGATAGGCTCGATGCCTCGGGCGCGGGCGTAGTTGAACAGGTCTACCAGTTCCTGCTTGGTGATCTTCGTCTTGCCGCCGATGGGGTAGCTCTCGAACGGGAAGAGTGTTGGCCCGCCGAAGCTGTCCAGGTAGACCAGCAGCTTGTTCATGCGCAGGAGGAAGGCCACGTCGATGATACGCTTGTCCAGTTGCACCATCAGGCCGCGGAAAGGCAGGCGCGGGGCATCGTAGAGGGTTAGCGCCGGCAGGGCGGCCTCCTTGGTCAGGCGCGCCCGGTTGGCCATCAGGATAAGAGTGGCGATGCCGCGCAGCACACCCTCGCGGGTGCGGCCGGTGACCATGGCCTTGCCTGGGCTGAGTTCGAGCTTGAAGGCCTCCGGGCTCTTCAGCTTGGTGCGCTCGGAAGCGCTCAACGACTTGTCGCCGAAGACATCATCCACCTGTACGGTCACCTGCGCCTTGCCGTCGCCTGTGACGGTAAGGGCCTCCCGCAAGGTCTGCAGGACACCGGGGTCGATCTTGACGCCCTTCGGTGCGACCGCAGCCGTCGCCGGCAGCTTGAAGGCGCCCGTGTGCCGCGTCAGCTTCACCGGCGCCCCGGCCAGGAGCAGGTCAGGGACGCCGAGAGTGCTTGTGAACTTGCCGGTGAGAGCCTTGCTGACCACCGGCCCGGTGAGCGCCGGAAGCTGCAGCGTGATCGGCACGAATTCACGCGGCACAGCGTAGAACTGCCCCGCGACGGGCGCGTAGGTGAGGTTCTCCTCGGTGCCCTGGGTGCGGTGGCGGGTGAAGTTGACATACAACTTGCGCTCGCCGCCGACAGACTCGCCGTACAGGTCGCTAAGCTTCACCCGCAGTTCGCAGGTCCACTCGCCCTTGCCGACCGCGGCCTTCGCATCCCAGTCAGGGTTGAAATCCACCTTTGTCGTCGGATACCAGGTGGCGCTGGGGCTGCTAACGTTGTGATGGTCCCAGTTGCGGGCGCCGGCGGCGTTGACGATCACATGCGCGAACGACACCTGGTCCCAGGAGAAGAACGTCTCGGTGCAGTCGTCGTTGTAGATGCCGATGGGGGAGAGGCCGTTGGCCTCCTGGGGCTTGGTCGCCTTCAGGCCCGCGATGTTGGGCTCGGCGAGGCGGTACCCGACGTAGAGGTAGCCATCGCGCAGCGCAATCAGGGCCTCGTTGCTGAAGGCAGCAGGGGCCTCCACGTTGCCGAGCACTCGGAAGGGCGAGAAGCGGGCCGCATTGGCCCATAGCGGGTCGTCGAGCTTGCCATCGAGTGTTACGGCGGCGGTGCTGGGGGTTAGGACCGCGTTCGGCTGTTCGCCGATCTGCTCGAGCTTGACGTCCCGGTAGGTGACCGTGGTGTTCGCTCCGCTGGCGCGCACGTCGAGACGGAACTTAACCGTCGCGGGCGAGGCGGTGACGATGGTCTTGACGCTGGCGAAGTCGCCCTTGCGCTTCGTTTCGGTGTAGCGAGGATGTGCCTCGTCCCATTTCCCCTGTGCATCACCGCTGTAGACGATTCCCGACGAGCTACCCTCGCCCTCGACTTTGGCTCGATAGGAGAAGACATACACGCCACCGGGCTTGACCGGCACGTCCTGGAACACCCGCAGCATGTAGTTGCCCCAGCCCTCAGCGCCACGGCTGAGCACGAAGCTCTCTGCGGTGATGGCCACCTTGCCATCGGTGGGTTGCTGGGACTGGGGTGACCACTTTTCCAGGGGCAGGTCCACGGCCTGGGGAACCTGGGCCATCGTAGCGGCTGCGCATAGGCAGAGAGCAATGCCAACGAGGAAGATGCGTGTCATACTTGGTCTCCATATAGCTAGGGGTGTGGGACCTATGCGGGCCGCGGCGGGTCCTGATCGTACATCTCTTGGAGCATTGCCAACGCCTGCTCGACCATGGCCTCCCCGGTGCCGGGGGCGACGGCGCAGTGCTGCCCCACCCAGGTCTGATAGCCGCCGTCCTTGTAGGCCTGCAGGTCTGGGATGTAGCCGATCTCCTCGTTGGCGAGGCCGATCAGGAAGGTATGGCGGAAGGGCGAGCGGCGGCGCAGGTCCAGGCCGAGCCGGGCGTACATCTCGCCCGGTATGCCCACCAGCACGACGTCGCCCAGGCGAATTACTATCAGCGTTGTCTGGTACTCCTTGCCCTGCGTTGCGGCCATCTGGACCCGCATATTGGCGAACATGCGCTGCGAAGCCTCGGAGTGGTCGCCGAAGTAGCGGTCGGCGTAGCGCCGGACGTCCTCAGCGGCCTGCGCCTCGTCAAACTCGCGTTGGCGGTAGGCAAAGGGGCGCCGCAGCACCTGTACAGGCGCTGCCGCGAAGGGCCTCGCATGCTGCAGGCCCTCTTCGACGGCGGCGGTGAGGCGATAGACCAACTCCGCGGAGGGCAGGCCGCTGCCGTTGTACGTGATGTTGTGGCTGGATCCGAAAGCGCCGGGCAGGAAGAGCGCGGTCGTATGCTCGCGCTGCTCTACCTCCTGGCGGGCAAGGCCGGAGAAAGCCGGTGACATGACGTTGCGGTCAACGGCGCCGATGTTGTGGACGGAATGATTGAATAGCACGCCGGCCAGGCTGCCACCGGCGCGGCGGAAGGCCAGTACTGGCACATCGGGGTCGTAGGGGCCAGTGGGGCGAACGACGTCCTGCTCTTCGTAGCTATACCAGCCGATCAGGCCGTCTTTGAGCAGCAGGCGGCTGTTGCGGCCGATGGTGGCCTCCTGACTGAGCCCCAGCAGGAACTCAACCTGCTTCTCGCTCTCCGGCCGGTCAGGATCATCCAGCACCGCGCAGGCCTGCTGCACTGCCAGTACCGCGCCGTCTTCCATGCGGCGCTTGTACTCGGGATTGGGTGTGGCGCCGAAGGAGTCATGGGTAGTCGGGCCGGTGTGGGTGTGCGTGGCGCAGATGAGAACGTTGTCGGCCGGGATAGATGTGCTCTCGGCAATGCGCCGCGTCGCGGCATGGATCATGTCTGTGGGCGGTACGAGGGCATCAATCGAGACCAGACACAGGCGCGTATCGGCCTCGATCACCAGCGCCGTGGCTCGGAACTCCCCCTCGTGACCGCGAACGAACACGGGCTCAGTGCCTGGATGGGCGTCGTCGGTCAGTGAGACAGCGGCGGCAGCGGCTCGGAGGGTGGGCATGGGGGCTACTCCTGCGTAAGCGTTCGGGCCCTCTTCAGGGCCGTGCTGCGCAGGCATTCACCGCCCGTGTCGCAGCCACCTTCTGCCTGCGGAAGACGTTTGATGCCGGGGAGGAGGCTTCCTGTCCACGGGGAAGTCCCCATAGCACGCGGTACAACAACCACACCCCGCGCCTCGCGGGGAGGAGAGATGAGCTGTGAAAAGGTGTGCTTTCCTCAGAAACCTGAGCATTATTTTGGGCCTTGCCGTGCTGGGCATGGGCCTGTTGGCCCCGCTAAGCCATGCCGCCCCCACGGGCGAGGCCGCGACCAGGGCCGCGACGGACGTGGTTCTCAGCGAAGGCTTCGAGGCTCAGATTCCAGACTTGCACACCTACCGTGCGGCCTATGCCGGGGATAAGGCCCGCGCCCACACGGGCGCCCAGTCTTTGCGTGTAACCCCGGCGGAGGGCTCCGGCGGCGCGTACTTCCGGCTTGATGGTGTCGTGGACGGCCATTCCGACTATGAATTCTCGGCCTGGGTTTGGGCAGCGAACACCGGGGGCGTGCAGCTCTACATGTCGGCAAGTGATGGCAAGCAGCGGCATACCAAGGCCCAGTCCTCCGGCGGGGTCGAGGGCCGGTGGTCACTCATTACAGGCGCCTTGCGTGGCGAGGACTGGCGTGAGACTGACCGCGAAGTCATGCTGGCGATGGTGACCTCGGGTGAGAGCTGGTTCGATGACGTGGTGGTGCGCAAGACCCGCCTGCCGAAACCGCCCATTGCTACCTACCCGGCCATCGCAGCGGCCCTGCGTTCCCAGATTGAGAGACACGCCGTCACCTTGCAGCCCGGCGCCGAGTTGTCGCTCGACGGCCGCTCCGGCGTCCTGGCACCGGGCTTTGACCCTGAGGAGAAGCTGTCGGCGGGGCAGGACAGAATGGAGATCCCTGCCGATGGGATGCTGGCGTTTGCGGTCGATGCCCCTCGGGCCATGTATGTGACCGGGACTCTGGAACTGGAGCCCGACAGCGACCTCAGGCCCGGCTTGCGCGCCACAGTCCTGTGCGATGACACGGTGATTGCCGCGCCGATGGTCAACTTCCCCGCCGGATGGCAAAGCGAGGGCAACGCGCTTACCGGACCGGCTCCGCTGTGCGCCGGTGAGCGCCCGGAGAGCCGCGTCCAGCTAGTCACATGGTTCATGCCTGCGGGAAGACACACGATCATGGTGGCTGGTCCCCACTTCAGGCCGGCGGGGCGCTTCATACGGCTGCAACTGCGCGGTCTGGACCGTGCTGCGCAAGAGCCGCTGTACCAGTTCGCCCTGGCGTCTGACACCCATTTGGGGACTGGCAGGGCAAACTGGATGAACGACAAGCTCGACGGCCCAGCACAGGTGCAACTCGCAGAGACACTGGCCGACCTGCGGGCCGAGAAGACCAGGTTCATCATCCTCGCCGGCGACATGACCAACCATTCCGAGCGATCTGAGTTCGAAAGCCTGGGCCGGATCTGCCGCGACAGCGGTATTACCGTATACGGGTGCATCGGCAACCACGACGGCTACCAGTCCACGTCCCGTCCCTGGGCCCTGGAGCTCTGCCCGGGCCTGTTCCCGTCTGGGGCCACTGACTACGTATTCAAAGAGGGCCCGCTGCGGTTCATCGTCATGGATGGCTCGTACTGGAAGAATGCCGACGGGACGCTCACGGACTTCTATGACCCCAAGACGGCTCGCGGTGTGGGTCCGAGGCCCGAGCAGGTGGAGTGGCTACGCCAGACTCTGGCAGCCGACATGAAGACGCCGACCCTGTTTGTCTGGCACTACCCACTATACAGCCGCAAGGGGCTGTCCTCCTGCGGCTACAAGCTTCCGGGCTCGGCGGTGGGCCCGGACGTGCTGCAAGCCCTAACCAGCGCTCCCAATGTGCGAGGTGCGCTCTGCGGGCACACGCATTGGAATGAGTACAACCAGCCGTCGGGACAGTATCACCTGGTAAACCCGTCCTTCTGCGAATGGCCCAACGCCTACCGGGTGTTTCGGGTGTACCCTGACCGCGTGGAATGGGAACTGCGGCAGGTGCGGAACCGGGGCTTTGTGCGAGAGTCCTTCACACCCCGCAAGGCGCTCTCCTGGATGATCTCCACGGGCGAGGGCGACCTGTCGGGCCAGTTCGGCCTATAGCAAACGGGATAGGAAGGGAGCAAGCTGATGAGAGCGCATCTGTACCTTTGCCTGCTGGCAATCTGTGGAATCGTGCCATGTGCCCATGCTGCTGACACCAAGCTCGAAGGCGTCTTCTCAGACACCACCACGAAGTGGATCGCGGGGCATCGTGATACCCGCGCGCCCAAGCCTGTGACGACCGAGTTCGGTCCAGGCTACGAGTTTGAGTGCGATTTCGCACTGACTGACCCGGCCTACCCGCGCTGCCACTGGGATGCCGCCTTCGGTCCCGAGAGCCTTGCCGCCTATCCATCCTTCGCCTTCAGGCTCCACGTCAAGAATGCCTCAGCGGTGCAGTCGGTCTCAATCTACCTGCAGAGCGGCGCGGGGTGGTATCTGCTAAAGGGGTTGCAGGCGCCAGAGGAAGGATGGAACGAGGTCGTCCTCGATCGGTTGGGAGGCGTACGGGTCGAGGGCACGCCCACGGGCTGGGAGGCGATCGACCGGCTGCGTCTGAACGTGTTCCCGGCCACGAAGGGCACTGCGACGATCCAGATCGCCGGAATGCGAGTCAGCACCACGCGACTGCCCTTGCCGACGCCGCCACTGTTTCAGGTGCCCGAAAGCGACCGGCAACTGCCGCGCCAGGTGCAGCGTGACGCCGCCGGGCGGCTGCTGCAAACACGCATGATACTCGACGAGTCGGGGAAGTTCATCACCGAACAGGACCAGCTTCTGGACCGCATCACGCGCGCTGGCTTCAACGCTTTCATGCCGTGTGTGTGGCATGGACGCGGTGCGCTCTATCGCTCGGATATGACGGTCGTTGATCCGGGCTTCGCCGCGCACTTTGAGGGTGGCAAGGACCCTCTCGCGGAGCTGATCCGCAAGGCCCATGCCCGGGGTATGGAAGTGCATCCGTGGTTCTGCGTCTCGTACCGTGGCAACCCCGATCCCCATCCGGAGTTTGCGTCCGAAGGCGTGCCGAAGGGGGCCTATGATCTGCATGACCCCGCCTATCGCGCGCTCATCGTCAAGGAAATGGTCGAACTGGCCCGGCGCTACGATGTGGATGGGATCAACCTCGACTACATCCGCACTCAGGGCGTCTCGTACAGCGAGATCGCCCGCGCGGCGTACCAGCAGCGTTACGGTGTGAGCATGGACGAGACGCGCGGGCAGGCCACGCCCGAGGCTAAACAGCGCCTGCTGGAGTTCCAGGAAGCGGCGGTGACCGAACTCGTTCGCGCAGTGCGGGAGGGGCTGCTGCAGGTGCGGCCGCGGGCCATTCTCTCCGTCTGCGGTCACCCTCTGCCCAAGCCGCAATTGCAGATCGAGGGGCGCAACGAATGGGTCTGGCTGGAGCGCGATCTGATCGACATCGCCTATTCGATGGACTATAGCTGGCGTCCCAGCTTCTTCAAGTTCGATGAGGCGCGCGCGACCTCCGTAGCCCCCGAGCAGATGGTCCTGATGCTGGGGAACTATGACAACGACCAGAACGGCAAGGTGGTGTCACGGACGGCAGAGCAGGTGTCGCGGCTGGTGGATTACGCGCTCTTGAAGTACCCGACGAATGGGGTGGCACTGTACTGGTACGGGTCGCTGGACGAGGCGCAGATCGCGGCCCTGCGGTCTGGCCCATTCCGCGAACCGGCAGTGGCGAGTTGGACTGTGAAGCGGGCGAGGCCCCAGAACTAGCCTCCACCGCTCGAGATGGCTCTTCGCATTCCATTGGCGGCCGTTGCGAAGCCCACAAGCCTGTCTCTTAGGAGGACGCCCATGAGGTTGCCCTTGTCCCTGCTGGCCGCTCTGGCGCTGCTCGCGCCTGCCCATGGCGAGAACTGGCAGTGGTCACCGCTCACAGCGCCTCTGCCTGGGAAGCTGGTCGGCCCGGCCGTTGTCAGCCAACCGCTTGAGGTGGGTAACCCGTTGCTGCAGAAGATCAAGGAGAACCTCTACGAGGTGCCTTGGGCGCCCGGTGAGGCAGTTCTGCTGCAGCCCCGGCCCAGCGCGACAACGCTCAGCGCCTTTGGCTTCTGGCGTGGTCCGCGAGAATACCAGCTTCTGGTCCGACAGGGCGGGCAATGGCGGGCGGTCACCCCGTCAAGCACGGCTGCCGTGAAGGAGCCACGGCTGGCCTATTTCGGCCATGGAGTCTCCGGCCAGCCTCTGAACTGGACCGGACCGGCGCAGATAATCGCTGTTGGCTCCGGTGGGGCAGAGGGCCTTGAGATCACCCGTGTGCCGTTATTCGAGGCCGGGTGCACGCTCATGGTACTCGAGCGAGGTGAGCGAGAACTGCGGCAGGCGCGTGACTTCCTGGGCTGGATGAGGCCCGCGGCACCGCAGCTCGTACGGCGTGTGGCTGACTGCCAGGCCGGAATTGACGCCACCCGCGAACAACTGCGACAGCAGACGAGGGGCCTGCTCGAGACCTACCAGGCCCTGCCTGAGCCGCGCTATGCGCTTGAGAACCTGGCCTTCTTCAGCCGTCTTTACCGCCGCAGCAAGGGCTTTGACAAGATTGGTGACCCGGAGGTCTGGACGCGGGTCTTCTACGGCCGGCCGGAGTTCGCGCCCTGTGTGGAGGTGCGCAAAGCCGCGCAGGAGGCACTGTGGGCGCAGCGTCCGCAGACGCTGGCGGCCGAAGTCGCGCGGGTCTTTAGCCCGCAGGCCGCCTTTGGCGCCTCCATCACCCATGGTCTGGTCAAATTCCGGCGCGACCGACCCTTCCCGGAGCCGTTGCAGACCAGCTATCGAATGGTGCTTGCCCGCGAAGAGCATGAGTCCTTTCAGGTAGCCATCGCGGCACTTGGCCAGGGGCTACAGAATGTGACAGTGGACGTCGCGTGGGAGGGGGCCGGGCCGCATCCTGAGGTCGTTATGCGGCCCGTTGGCTACGTCGAGACGAAGCCGGACCCCGACAACCTCACCGAATACACCGGCTGGTGGCCGGACCCGCTCATGCCACCGGGGCCGGTGAACGTCGTGGCCGGCGAGACGCAGCCCATCTGGGGCAGTGTCCAGGCGACCCGAAGCACGCCCGCCGGAGACCACATGGCTACGATCACGGTCCGGGCCCAGGGCCTGCCGCCCCTGAAGCTCAAGCTAGCCGCCCATCTGCTCGACTTCAGCCTGGGGTTCACCCATCTCCCAAGCCTGCTGTCGCTGCGGTTGAACACGATTCAGCAGTTCTACAAGCTCGATAGCCTCTCCCAGGACGTGAAGCGCCGTTGGTACGAGTTCTGCCTGCAGTACCGCATGAACCCTAACAACATTTACAGTGCAGACTTCTACCCTGAAGAGGAGAACCTGGACTTCTGCATCGAGCGGGGCTTCAACGCCATGGTCATGATGACGCCGCCCCTGCGCCGCACCACCCGCAACAATGCCGACAACCTGCAAGTGTGGGTGAGCGACGACAACCAGGCCTTCCATCAGGCCCCCGCAGGATACAGCGTCACCCATGATGAAGAGGGCAGCATCGTCGTGAGCGGGCTCGATTTGACGGGACGCTATCTGAAGGTGCATAGCACGCTGTCCGACGATGCCTACGAGTTCTCGCTGAAGACCCTGGAGAAGGACCGCCTTGTGGCCTACGATGGCGATCAGCGTTATACCGGCCCGGCGGCCTACGTAGGGCGAGAAGATGGCACCAAGCCGCTGCTCAGCTTCGGTGCGACCTGGGGAGCCGCGCTGGACTATCGGAGCAGCAGTCTGGGAGTAGACCTCGGCCAGTCGCGCCATGTCAGCAAGCTTGTCCTGCGTGGCGCGTACGGAGCCACGCTGGAGCGGGTGAAACACTTCTACGAGGTCGCCAAGGCTCACGGGTTGGGGGACAAGGCGTATGTCTACGGCTTTGACGAGTGGGGCGATGTGGAACGGTATGGGGACATCAAGGCAACCTACGATGCGCTCAAGGCGGTTGCCCCCGGCATCAAGGCCAGCAGCACCGTTGTCCACCCCGTCCCGCCCATTGAGCACACCATCGACGCGTGGTGCCCCGCTCTGTGCTATGAGTTCCCCGAGTACAAGCAGGCTCGTGAGCGCGGGCAGGAGGTATGGTACTATGAGGGCGGGTGCCCCTATGACCCGTACCCGACCCACGAGTTGCTGGACGTGCCGGCGGTCGAGGCGCGGGCCTTCTTCTGGGTAGCCTGGCGCTACCAGTATGCCGGGTGGCTGCACTGGGAGCTGAACGTCTGGAGCAACAACATGGACGGGGACAAGCGCTGGCCCCAGGTGCCGTGGAATCCGGCTCGCAACGGTGTGCGTAACGGCGAGGTGGGGCGCATCTACCCCGGCCCGGACGCGACCCCGTTACCCTCGGTCCGCCTGGAGAACATGCGCGACGGCATCGAGGACTATGACTATCTCTGGCTGCTGCGGGACCGGGTCCGGAAGCTCCCGGCTGCCCACAAGCAGCGAATCGCTACCGAGAAGCTGATCAACGACACTATCATGGAGCTCTGCCCGTCGCGGGCGCACTTCGAGCGCGACCCCGCGAGGGTTTTGGCGCTACATGAGAAGCTGGGGCTCGCTCTGGAGCGGCTCAACCAGTAATACACCCTTCATTCCTTAGGAGGATGACCATGCGTTTGACTACTGTGTGTTTGCTGTTGGCAGTGACGTGCTTTGCCTGGGCCCAGACCGGCCCGACGACCATCGGCGGAGTTACCTACAAGACCATTGACCCTGGCGGTCCGTTCACTGAAGGGGCCAGACCGATCCAGGACTGGACGCCGCCTGCCCCCACCGCTACTGAAACCGCCGCAGGGATGATGGCCTACGTGGCCCCGGACCCCGGCGACTACCGGTCGTACAGGCTGCCGAAGCCGACTGAGCGCGTGGACCGCCTGCAGGCTTTCCTGACGCCGGGCGAAGACGAGGCCGTGACCTTTGGGCTCTACACACTTGCCGATGTGAAAGGCCTCACAGTCGCGGTTGATCTCAAAGGCGCTCCGTTGAACCTGGATATTCGCCACGAGCACTGCTGGCCGCAACGCACGGGCTGGCGCTCCCGGCAGTGGTATCTCACCCCGGAGTTGCTTCTGCCCTGCGCCAATGGCAAGAAGATGGTGCCCTTTGAGCGTGGGCTCCTGCAGGAGACCGACTTCGACGTCGCAGCCGGGCAGTCGCAGGGCATCTGGCTGACACTCGCCGCCCCCGAGGGTGCGAAGCCGGGACGTTACACGGCCGTTGTCTCGGTGAGCAGCGCCGGCAAGGCTCCGCTGCAGCTGCCGTTGGCGATTGAGGTGCTGCCCTTCAGGCTCCAGCGCCCCGCCGACCGCTACTGGCTGCTGTACGCTGACGCGGCGCGCTGGACGAACATGAGCGACGCGCAGATAACGGCGGAGATGCGTGATTACGCGCGGCATGGTATGACAGGCTTCGTCTCCATCGGCCTCGGCAAGCCGGACCTGTCGGGCCTGAAAGAAGGCAAGGTCACCTACGATGCCAGTGCCTACCGTCGGTGGACGATCCTGGGCCGCGATGCTGGGGTGCCGGGGCCGCACGTTATCAACTCAGCGGGGGTTGGGCCGGTTCGTGATGTGGTGGCCCCGGGGACCGATCTGAACCGCGGTGAGTGGCCGCAGGCGGTTAAGAACGGTGTGCAGGCCGTGGCTCGCGCCGCGGTCGAGGCAACCCGCGACGCCCCCCGCTGGTACTACTATGGCGTGGATGAGCCGACCGGCGAGAACACCTTCGCGATTCAGGACTATCAGGCGTGGCATGACGGCGGCGCTCCGACGTACGCGACCTTCTATGTGCCCAGCTTCCTTGAGAAGGCCAGTGGCTTCCTGACCGCCCCCTGCTTCGTCGTGGGCCTGGTAAGCGCAGAGAAGACTGCCGCCGAGGCTCGTGAGGCCTGCGAGAAGACCGGCTCGGAGTTCTGGTGGTATGGAACCGGCTCCTACGTGAACCCCTTCCCCCAGGAAGGCTTCATGTTCCACAACCGCTACGGCGCAGGGCTGCTGTTTTGGAAGACTGGCGCGAAGGCCCAGGCGAGTTGGACCTTCTGCCGCCCGCATGAGGACGTTTTCAATGACTTCGATGGCAGCCGGGCCAACAGCTCCGAGCCCAAGGAGCAGTGCACGGCCTACCCCCACCTGCTCAAGCCGGACGACTGGACAACCTATCAGGGCGCGATCCCAACCATCGCCTGGGAGTCTCTGCGTGAAGGCAAAGACGACTACCTGTACCTCTACACGCTGTCCACACTCATCAAGCAGGCGCAGGCGAGCGGCAATCCCGGAGCCGCGCTGGCCGCTGCAGACGCGCAGGCCATGCTGGACGGCTTGGTCAGCAGCGTGGCATGGGTTAACCCGATGGGGCCCGTCGGCTTTGAGACCAGCCGCCTGCAGCAGGTGCGCCGGATGGTTGCCGACCGCATCGTAATTCTGCAGAACGTACTCGCCGGACAGGCCTACAAGCCGTCAGCGCAGCCCGGTCAGCGCTTCGACTTGCTGGTTCGCACCGCCGCCACGCCGCGCAAGGGCTCCCTGCCCGTGCTGGCAGTGGCCAAGGCGGACGGGGTCCCCGCCATTGACGGCAAGCTCGATGACGCTTGCTGGAAGAGCGCCGCCGTCGCGGGTGACTTCGTGGACATCCGCACCGGGGCGCTGGCAAAGCTGAAGACCACCGCCCGCGTGATGAGCGATGACAAGGCGCTATACGTTGGCTTCGAGTGCCCCGAGCCGGCGATGGCGGAGGTAGCGGCGAAGGTTAATGACCATGATGGTATGGTCTGGATGGAGGATGGCATCGAACTGTTCATGGCGGGGGCCGCGCGCAAGCCATACGCTCACATGATTGTGACCACCGGCAACGTCGTGCTCGATGAGGCGAATCAGGATGCGCAGGCATGGAATCCGAAGCTGCAGACGGCCGTGAGCAAGGGCAATAACGGCTGGTCGGTGGAGATTGCCGTGCCGTGGTCTGAGCTGGCCAAGGCAGGCGTCAAGCGCGAGCCGCTGATGACGTTCAACTTCGGCCGCAGCCGCTACACCGGTGAAGACCCGCAGACCCACACGGCATGGTCGGCCACCTACAGCGGCTTTCACGTGCCAGAACGGTTTGGCATGGGCTTCATGGAGCAGGGGACGCTGACGCTGACAGACGTCAAAGTGCCCGACCAGTGGGGAGCGCAGAAGGTCAGTGTGACGCTCAAGAACACCAGTGGGCAGAAGGCCGACGTCGAGGTGAGCCTGGGCAAGCGCGACTGCCGGATGGTGACCATCGGGGCGGGTCAACAGGCTACGGTTGAGTTTCCTGTGTCCCTGCGGAGGCCCGGTGACCGCATCTTGCAGCTAAGCTGGGGTCTCGTCGGCCAGCCCTCCGCCACTCTGGGCCTTGCCGTTGCTGTCCCCGACCCCATCACGACCAGTGTGACCGGCGGGCTGGTCCAGACGGGGCAGGTCGTGGAACTGACGCTAGACGTCAGTCTCGCGCCTGCCGAGTGGCCTCGCCACAAACTTGTGCTGAGGTCCGTGGGGCAGACGACAACGCAGACGGTGCTGCAGGTGCGCCCCGGGCAGTCGGTCAGGCTCCCGCAGTGTGCGGCTGGGCCCGTAAAGCTGCAGATGCTCCTGGTGAATGAGTTTGGCCGTACGGTATGGGAGAGCCAGCCGCAGTCGTTCATGGTCCTGCGGTAGCTCAGCGACGCTGCAGGCGATAGATGCGAGTGACGCCTGCTGGCAGGTCCTGCTCGATGACTGACAGGCCCTTGCCCAACGGCTTTCCGGTTACAAGTTCAGTGACGTCAGCGGCGACCGGCAGGGCGAGGCGCTTCACGCCTGCCGTCGCCGTGTGGATGACGGCATAGCCGGCGTTGGCGAAGAAGGGGTCGTAACTGTCGGAGTAGACATGCACGCCTGCGTAGCGACACAGGCCGTTGAGTAGCTCGCGCTTGAGCGGCAACGCTGAGTACACCGAACGCCAGCTTCCGAACTCCCGGACCGCCAGCGTGGGCTTGCCGGAAGTCGTGCCCAGGATTGTCGCGCCAGGATCCGTGACGCTAAAGCTTGGTGTCAGCGACCACTTCTCCTGGCGCCTGGCGGGGGCGGCGGAGGTGATGGGATGCTTGGGCCCGGTGACCGCAAGGTCGTAGGGCATGGGCTCGTTGCTCGCTTTGATGGTCAAACCGGTCAAAGCGGCCATGGCACTCTCATCGAAACCTGTATCGGTCACATACCCCGGCGCGTAGACCCAGGCGGCGGTCTTCCCTTGCCGCTTAACCACGGCGTCAATCTTCGCCCGTGTAAAGGCGTCAAGTTTGAAGGCATTGAGGAAGATATAGAGCTTGTACTGCGGCAGCTTCGGGTTGCCTATGTCGGAGAGCAGGTAAGTGTCGAAAGGCGCGCCCATGCAACCGGCTTCAGCGAGAGCACCACGTAGCAGGGGGCGGATGGTGGTGTAGTCGCCGGTTGCATAGTGCATGCTCGGCTCGTCGGCAAAGATAGCGACTTCGGCCATCGGGGCGCGGTCGTCAGTGAGGGCCGTCTCGCACGCCGTGCGCAGCCGGGCGACGTCATCCATGATCTCGGCCTGATGGAACGTGCAGTTGCCCGCCAGCAGGAACCACCAGAGGCTGGTGCCCTTCGTGAGGGAGTAGCCGGTCGCGCGTTCGAGCACTGAGAGGGTCTCGGGGAGGTCGTCGGTCCGGTACTCGATCTGGTCGGGATAGAGGTGGGTGCGCGTGTCTACCTCGTCCCAGAACAGCTTGCCGTGCAGGCGATAGCTGCCGGCATAGGCGGAGACGAAATCCCCGATCTGGCCGCCGCGGCGCAGGTCATAGGCGGTGGGGGAGGCCAGGAAGTCCACCTCGGGCGCGGCGAGCACGTCGGCGAGGCCCTGGAAGCCGTCCTGAGCCATGCAGTACGTCGAGTAGCCGTAGAAGACCCCTGCGATTTTGCTCCCCTTGGTCTCCTCTTTGACGATCCGGCAACTGCGGATGATGTTACGGCTCACCATGGCGCTCATGAAGCGGCGGTAGTCGATGACTGGACGGGCCCTGACCGGGTCGCGGAAGATACCGTGCGTGGTCACTGACCGCACGTCCGGCGGGGGCGGCTGCGCTGTCTCGAAACTCGCTGCGGGGTCGCCCCATGCCCGCCGTAGAGCCTCCACGTTTCCGCCGTACTGCTCGCCTAGCCAACTGCGGTAGCGTTTGATGGCGGCAGGGCAGAAGTCTGTGCGGCCATGCTCCCCCCACCAGAACCACTCACTGGCGTTGCCGCCGGCAGGATGGTAGCCGATGATGTGAGCGGCATAGGGGCTGGCTTCCATGTGGCGGATCACGTCGCGTAGCATCACCTCATAGGTCTGCTCCCATAGCTCCGAGGCCAGCGAAGCCTGCTCAGCGGGCTTACCGCCGAAATTGGCGCAGATCTCATCAGGGTGCTGGGCCAGCCACCACTTGGGCGGGTTGAGCTTCAGACGTGGAAGAAGCAGGGCGTTGGGGTTGGCCGCGAGGATGGCGGCGATGCGGGCGTCTATCTTCGCAAAGTCATACTGCCCCGGCCCGAGCCACCACCCGTAGCAGCCTTTGCCGGGCGTTGCCCAACTCCAGAAGATCTCGCTGTAGAGGTCCACGCCGGAGGCTGCAAAGTCCCGGCACGACTTAGTGATCATCTCGTCCGAGGCGTAGGGCTCCGGCATCATCGCCATGCCGTAGACGGGCTTGCCATTGACATGCAGCATGGGATAGCCGCCATGCATCTTAATGGCGGTCTGCGTCGGCCCCCGGCCGACGCGATCGAGGGGCAGGTGCTTCTCCCACTCGGCCACTCGTGGCAGAACTGTCTTGAACTCGGGGTCGTAACCTTCCGGTAGCGGGCGCTGGATGGTCAGCGGTTTGTCACTCTTGCCCTGGCGCTCGTACTGGTACAGAGCCGCAATCTCTCCCGCCGGCAGGGCGCGGCCGTAGACCCTCACGTCATCAATCAGGCCGCTCAGCATGTATGAGCGTGCCCCGCTGTCGGCATGAGCCTCGCCGATAAGCAGCGGATGCTGGTTGGGCACAAGGTGGTTGACGGGGCTTCGACCTTCGAGGAGCTTTTCACCGTTCAGATAGAGGCTGATGAGGCCACGGTCGAAGGTTGCTGCGACGTGGTTCCAGTGCAGCGGCTTGACCGCTGGTACGCTCGCCAGCGGGACCGGCTCGGCGCCAGGAATGAGGAAATTGCCCCCGTTGCGCATGATCCCCTGCCACTGGCCGTTTTCGTCCTTGAACTTGAACTCTGGACGGCCATCGAACAGCGAGAGGTAGAAGTGGATGTCCTGCACCTCGCTGCCCTGGCGCTTGCCCTTGTAGAGCAGCGACCAGTACGACGAGGGGCGTTCGGAGGGCGCGATCCAAACGGATAGTGTCAGTTGCTCCACCGCACGATCCAGGTCGGCTGCGGGTACGGACACGCTGCTGTACTGGCTGATGAGCAGGGCGCCGTCCTGCATGCGTGGCGTGCCGGTGACCCGGCAGCCCGCGAGGTCGCCAAAGCCCAGTCGGAGGAGCAGGCCCTGGTCCAGGGGGTTCGGCTGAGCGTAGGCGCCTGCGCAGCCAAGCAATACTATCGAGAACAGCGCGGCGGCGATTTTCATGGCGATCTCCGGCCTCTGTAGGTATTCCAGCAGGCACGTCCAAACCACGACAGGAAGACGGGGCTGGCTATGGCTCACGGACGACTCGCCAGCGGCGCATATTGCATAGCCCTCCGCCGGAGCCCGTGATCTGGATGACTAGCGGCTGAGGGCCGGCGATGTTCCGGGGAAGCGGCAGGCGGACTGTTGTATAGGTTTGGTAATCCCCGGTGGATTTGAGCGCGATTTCACCCAGAAGGACGCCCTTCTGGTCAGCCACTTTGAGGACGCGAAGCCGGCCATTGGAGGTGGTGGGCGGCACTGACACCTCGCACTCCATGACTGCCGTGCCCGCAGCGTCGCCGAAATCGATTAGTCCCCAGCAAAGCGAGCCCCCATCACCGATCCAGCCCACGAAAGCGCCGTCAGCCGAGGCCCGGGCGCGCACCAGCTTCGGGGCCGATGCGGCGGGGATCCATTCGGCGGCAGAACGCACCGCCAGCTCTGGTACCACCCACGGGTTGCGCCCGTCAAGTTCGGCGTGCTTCCGTTCGGGCGTCATGCCTGCCTCGTCGTCAAAGCGCTTGAGGCTTGCGAACAGCTCAGCAGCAGCGGTGGCCAGCGCAGCGTGCTTGGCGGCGCTGGGATTGCCGCCGGTGAGCAGCCAGGCCGTGAGGCCGTAGCCGGGGACAGTAACGCTCCGCGCCTCCTGACGGGGCCACGAAATGGTAGCCGGCGCTTGCCCCTCGTGGTACTCCAGCGCCTGCAGAGCCTTGCCCGACAGTCCCCACGCCTCGAGACGTGGTATGAACTTGACCGTGACGGGGTCGCAACTGGTGTTGGTCAGCAGCACCGCCACGCTGTCTTCGAGCCGCCAGACGCTATGCAAGACTGCCGGCGTCGTGATGATGCGCGGGCCGTAGAACCCCCAGTCGGCGGTCACGGTCGGCACTGGCTCCACGAACCGCCCGGGCTTGAGCATGTCGCCCGAGTTGAAGAATGGCAGGAAAGCCTTGCGCGTGTAGGCCAGCTTCTTAACGAAAGCCTGGAAGGCCGGGTTGCTGGTCAGATGGCTGACATTGAACCAGCCGATCTGTTCCCCATAGAGCATCTGCTCGGCGGCTTTGGGGAAGAGCGCCTCGTAGGTGGTGTCGTCGAAGTGCCTGCCAGTGAACTGGGTACGCCCCGCGTAGATCGCCTGGAAGGCCGGCACATGCCCGATGTCCACAAAGCGCCACGGCAGCGTGCCGTCGAATACGTGCATGTATGGCTCGGCGGCATCCTCGCTGTCAAAAGCGACCTCCGGATGCGCAGCCTTCGCTTCGCGACGGATGCGGCTCATCATTGGCCAGTAGCCCTGCTCAAGCCAGGCCTCTCCCGCACCTGCCGCATGAGGGTGGCTGCGGTCGAAACATGGCCGTGGCCGGGCCGCGGAGACCTGATCGAGGTAGATTGCCGGAACCCCATAGCCTGCCAGTTGGCCGCAGAGGTCCGCCATCGTCTGTTGCCATAGAGGTGTCGCCGGGCACATTGGCGAGAACGACTTATTGTTGTAGCCTTCAAGGTACGGCTTGCCGTCAAGGTCCTTGGTTGTAGCGGGGAGCGCAACGGAGGTGTACTGGAAGTCCTCGTCCCCTCGGTCACGCGTCTCCCAGAGCCGCCCATTGATATAAGGCTTGGCATATATCCCTTCGGCCTTCAGCCGCGACACAGTGTCCGCAAACCCCTCGCGGGCAGTGAAGTGGGGGTAATCGTCATCGAACTTCTCGGTATTCCACCCGTACCAGTGCAGCCCGACGGGCAGCCCGAGTGAGCGACGCTGCTGGATCAGGGCGTCTACCGCAGCCGTGCTATTGGCGTTGCCGATGAACCAGACCGTCAGGTTGCGATACCAGTCAGGCGTGTCCTGACGGGTTCGCGAGGCCGGCCACCAGTCGGCGGTTCGGGCGAAGCGCTTGTAGAGTTGGGCTGCGTCGAACCAGTCCCCCTCAAACAGCTCAACCGCGACATCACCGCTGCTGCGAAAGCCGTTACCGCCCTCGCCCGGGCAACCTACGAACCACAGCGCCGCCAATTCGCAGTCGTTGTCTGCTCCACCGGCCAGCAAGGTCTTGCTGCGGGCCTTACCGTCCTCGCAGGCCACATAGATGCCCCGGCTATCGTCATAGTAGGCGAAGAACTGCATGTGTGCCGCGCCCGAGGGGTAGGCGCCCTCATAGCTCAGATGCGTGCGGACCGGGTTGGGCTGCACCACCCCGGACATCCGTGGCACCAGCAACTGGTCGGTGCCATCCTCGAGACGGCGGAGCCGAAGCTGCGGGAAGCGCACTTCTCGCAGGGCTATCTGAGGGTTACGGTTGTCCACCGCGAGGGTCAGGGACAAGCGAGCCCCGTTCAGCCGCAGCTCGGACCGCACCTCACCCGCGAAAGGCTGCTCTTGGGTGGGCCGGTGCCTCCACCGCAGGACCGCGCTGTGAGCGGCCCGGTTGACGGTCACAGTCGCCGTCAGCGAGGTGGCGCTGCTGTCCAGTCGGCGCCGCTCCCCGCCGCGGGGTGGGTCATATGCCAGTGACCAGAGTTCGCGCTGTTCGCCGAAGGTCTCGCGCCCGGACGCCAGATCGAACAGGCTGCAGAGCGCTGTCGCGCCGGGGCGGGCCGCAAAGAAGGCGATGCCAATCCGGCCGTTGTCCAGGAATTCGAACTCCGGATGGGCCTTCACGAACACCTGGAGTGGGTTGGCCTCGGGTTTTTGGGCGAGACGTTGCACCGTCTCCAGGTAGGGCAGTATCGCAGCTTGGCTATCTGCGTGGTTAGCGGTCTGCGTCGCCGCTGCCAGCAACTGCTTCAGCACCCGGTCGCGGGGCCGGGCCACGGCGGCCACTGCCGCTCGCGTCTGCGCCAGCAGAGGCTGGTAGCGCGGGTCGGTGTCGGCCGTGTGCTTGAAGGTGACCTTCGCCAGCTTCTCCTGCTTCAGCAATTGGTTGAGTTCAGACCCGGTGATTGCGCGGGGGTAGACGGCCGCCTGTGCGATCTCGCCATGGAAAAACCACGGGCCGCCCCAGCCCCTGCCAAGGTCCAGGTCGGCGTCAGTGGTGGCGGCTGTGTAGTTGAGAATCTCCCGGCCAGCTACCATCTCACCGTTCAGGAACATCCGCACATAATAGCCAACCCGGCCCTGCGGCGGCTCGTTGATGCGCTCCACTATCACTGCCACATGCGTCCATACCCCCGGCTGGCACTGCCCGCCAGTCACCCCCGCCGCCCACTCTTTCCCGTTGTGCAGGTTGAAGTAAAGGCGCTCCCTGGAGCGTCCGAGCAGGTACTCCCGGTCCTTGAACAGGATCATGTCATGGCTGTCGGGCTGAGCTTCAACGGTGCCGGAGTCGGCAAACCGGACCGCGGCGAGGATGGTGAAGCCCTCGTCGCCAACGTGCAGCCCAGCGGACCCCGGTACCTCAACACACCCGGATAGACCATCAAGCTGGAGCGCGCAGCCTGCTTCCGCGCCGGGCAGCGGAACGATCTTCGCGGCCCCGCGCAGCCGTCCCGATAGCGCCGGGCCAGCCAGGTTAGCGATGGTTCCGTCTGCACCGGCCGCGCCGAAGTCATAGCTCAGGATCGGCCCCTCAACCGCAATGCCGGCGGAATACGTTCCCCACAGGCAGAACGCGACCAGGACAATTGTACGCCTCGACATGACACTATCTCTCCATTTACAGAAATCCCTCTGGGCCTCGCTCGCGTACCGCTACTGCCCGGCAGCCTGCCCGCTGCTCCCGGCCTTTCACTCCGGGAACAGGCAAGCGAGGGTCAGATTCCGGACAATCAATTGCCGCCCTCCGCTGGAAAGTGATCACGGCGCCGACATGCCCGACCGGCGCTACTGCAGACGGAACGTTTGTTTGGCACTGGTTCCGGTGGCCACATCACGGATCGTGGCTTGCCATTGACCGGGAGGGTCGTTGAGTGCCAGCGGGATGACCATGTCCAGTCGCCCGGCCTGAGCCGTCAGGTTGCGGGTGTAGGCGAACACGGGCGTCGACTGACCGGGCGCAGTCAACTCCAAGTGCAGGACGTGGTCGGTGGGACGGGTGTTGCACCGTACGTCCGCGACGATTCGCAGCTCTTTGCCCTCTACGCGGCACCGCAGTCCCAAGCCCTCGACCCGGTACGGCAGGAGCGCCAGGAAGCGCGCCTCGCCGGCCGGTATCCCAACCTGGAGCCGGTCGCAGTGCCCCAGGAGCTTGCCGGCGCGGGCATCGTACACAAAGCGGCGCTCCGGCAGCCGCAGCACCACGTCTCCCTCCCGGGCCGCTTCTGTTGTCGCCGCACGCACCAGCCCGAGGAACTGCGCCTCGCCCAGGGCGTACCGGTACGCCTCTGTCTGGGCGGGTAGGCCGCCCTCGGCCAGTTGCAACGACAGGGCCGCCCGGACGCCCAGCTTCGTCAACGCACTGTCGAGAGCCGCTGCCTGCTGCGCGGTGGCTGAGGCCCCCAGGCAGACGCCCCGCTTCCCGTCGAAGACGTCCGCCAGCGGTGACGCCGGCCTCGGACCGCCGTGGGCCGTCTGCGTCGCTGGCAGCAGATCAGCCAGCAGCCCGCCCCCCCTGGCGACGAAGCCCTTGAGGGCCGCTACCGTCTCATCCGACAGCGCCACGCAGGACGGCAGGACGATCAGCGACACGCCCTCGAGGTTCTTGGGTGTCAGTTGCTCGGGGAGAGCATAGCGGTAGCAAAGTCCGGCGCGCTTGAGCGCCGCCGCCAGGGCATCGTCGGATGCGGCATAGCGCTGATAGCCCGTGTCCGCGGGTCGTCCGACCTGCATGGCTGGCCCCGCATACAGGCTGTGCAAGCTAGCTTGCGAATGCACCACCAGCGCCTCCGCGTCGGCAGGGCGCGCCAGCCGCAACAGGCGGCCGATGCCGCCTTGCAGGTCCTGTGCTGCCGTGCTGACAGCGACGCTGCGCCCGGTGGGGCGCCAGAGCGGATCGAGCATCTGCCACGGCGTGAAGCCATCCTTGCCCGTATAGGCCCAGGGCTCGATCGGATCCCACCAGATCGGGCAAACACCCCCGTTGAAGGCAAACCACCACAGGAATCGGCCGCACTCTGGTGCGGCGGACTCGTAGCCGAACCATGAGGTCAGCGGGGCCTGCGACCACGACCTGTTGCGGTCTACCACGTGCCGGTGGAAGTAGCGCAGCAAAATCTCCTCATTTGGCACCCACAACGAGAAGTCCGTGCCGGAGAGCGAGTTGTATGAGTAGGGGTTGGTGAAGCTGAGCTTGACGTCCGGGAACTTCGCGCGGACGGCCTGATGCGCCGTGGCATAGGCCTGCGCCCATACGCGGTCCATGTACAGGCGGAAGTCCACCCAGCGCGCGGGGTTCGTCTGGCCCTGCATGTCCCTGAGCAGCGGGATCGTGATTTCCTCGAAGCTACCATAGGCCGTGCCCCACTCGCGGTTGGCTTGCGCGATGGTTCCGTAGCAGGTCCGGGCCCACGCCTGAAAGCCCGACCGGCAGAAGTCACAGGCGCAGAGTTCCTCATTGCCCTGCTGCGAGAGGTGGGTTTCATCATCCATGTTGTAGCCGAAGAAGCCCCAGGGGCGTTTCGCCGCGACGGTGGCCGTGACGCGGTCGGCGAGCGCCGCCAGTTGGGCCGGGTCGCTGAAGCAACGAACCCGCACGTTCTTCGTGCCGCTGTTGCGCATCCCGGCACTGACAACCCCGCCGAAGGCCGGGAAGCCGCGTCGGACCAGGTACTCGCTGACGGTACAGGAACGCACGCCCTGAGCCCGCAGGAAGCTGACCAGTTCATCGCGCAGATACTCGGGGCAGCGCACCTGCATCGCGGCATAGCCCACCGCCAGGGTGAAGTCGTCCAGATCATCAGCGGCGGCCAGCGGCACCAGTACCTCTGCTGTGGCGTGGTCCACCACGGTCGAGCCGACCAGGGCAGAGACAACGACTCGATGGTATACCGAGAGCGGGCTGGCCACGCGTAGGGACATCGTCAGCGGCTGTGTGCCAGTGGCGGACGGCGTTGCTTCAGTCCGCGAGGTCACGCGCCCAAAAGCGTCCACCAGTTCCGCCCGGATCGTCGGTTTGACGCCGGTGGCAATCGCGCAAGTAGCCTGCACTGTGAATTGCGCCTCGGGGGCCAACTCACCCGGAGCCGCGACACTCTGGATCGTCACCGGCGGCGTCACGTCGGGCATGGGCTTGGCGGCGCAGTCCAGGGCGTGACCGGCGGCATCGCGCAGCAGAGCCCGGACGATCACCGGCCCGCGCACTATGGCGGCTGCGGCTGGTGAATCGAATGTCACCGTCGCCGGGCCGTCGGCTCCGGGCGTGATGGTGCGCCTCAGGGTACCCAGTCGCCCCAATCGGCCGTCCCAGCACACCTCAACCTCGAGGGGCTGCTTCGCTGCTCCGACCGCCTGCAGGGATACCACAGGCCCGGTCGTCAGGGCCGTAAGAGGTGCTGGACGGGTGCGCCTCGCTGCCCACAGGGCGGTATGGCACAGGGCGGCCCAGCGGTACTCCCAGTACTCGGCAAGGCCAGGTGTGAAGGGCGTGAGGCCGCTGACGGGTTCCGACCAGGTGAGGCGGGCAATGCGCCCCTGGCCGAGTTCGCCTGTCCCGAGGGACTTGAGGGCCGACGGGCCGGCGGAGGTCGCTGTGAGAGCGGTTGCGTCCAGGGCCCCCAGCAACTCCGGCCACCGCTCGGCCGGGAGGTCGCGGGTGGCCAGGGCCGTACGCAGGCGTTTGTGCTGGTCCGGATCGGCCGGCCCGCCCCCCGCCACCGGGTCCACGCACAGCACCCCGACGCCGCGCTCAACCGCCCCCAGCAAGCCGTCCACAACCCGTGCGTCGGACGGATTGCCCGCCAGGACGATGAGGTCGTAGTCCGTCGTGGATAGGCGTCGCAGGATGGTGTCCGGGTCGAAAGCTGCAACCGAGTCCACTTTGCCCGAGCCGCGGTAGGTTGGGCAGTAGACGAGATCGTAACTTAAGTCCAGACGCTCGGCCAGTTCCACGGCATCACGCTGGAACTCGCCGATGAGGATGAGCGCCCGTAGCGGGCCGCCCGGCAGGGGCTTGAAGGCACTCCACACCGTGGTCGGGTAGGGCTCGCCGATACCCCGGTGCTCCAAGCGTGTACAGCGCGCGGCGTCGGCGATGCCCTGCAGGCCGCGCAGGCCCGGGAACATCTGCACGTAAGCGTACTCGATCCAGCCCTGCCGGTTGGCACGGTAGAGATTGAGCGCCTGTAAGCGCTTGGCGCCCTTGTCCACGATGATGCGCCCGCTGTAGAGCCGGTAGTCGCCGGCCACCTCCAGCTTCCAGAAGGGGTAGAGGTCGTCGGGGCTGCCGTCCTCCATCTCCTGCACCGCCGCGATCCCGGCGAGGGCATCAGGGGAGCCGCGCATGACGGCATAGATGGTGAAGGCATCACCGGCCTTGACGGGCAGATTCAGGGGCTGGCTGGCGACACCGTAGTCGGCGGCATTGCGGATCCCCCAGTGACCGGAGGCGGGATGGACCTCCGCGAACTCAGAGGCGGGGGACAGACCCCAGTTCTCCGGCCGGCCCTGCTTGAGGCGACTGAAGTCAGGATTGGCGAGGAGCCCGTCGGTGGCCTGGTAGCCCGAGACGCGGCCTGGTTGGGCCTGCGCGGCCAGGCGCAAGCGCCCGAAGTGCTCCGGCTGCCCGAATTTGGCCACGCCCTGGGCCAAAGGCGCCCAGGTGCTCCATTCAACCGGCGCCTCAGGGCGGTGTTCTCGCCCGACGTTGAACCCCCATACGGCGCCTTCCGCGGGGGCGCGAACGCCGAGTTGCGACCAGGGCAGGGCCATCTCCAACTGCCAGGCCTGTGGCAGTATCACGGTGCGCAGTTGCACCTCGGCCTGGAAGCCCGGATCGTCATTGCGTGCATCGTAGAGAACGCCCCGGGCGTTCACGATGAAATGCAGGAAGTCGGCCCGCGCGGGGTCTGGCTGCAGAAACAGCTCCACGGCGTCCTCCAGCCAGACGCTGCCGTCGCGGTCCCGGACGGCGGCGGTGAGGGCCGGCGGGTCGGGCTCCAGGCAGATCACGTGCAGGTACAGCGCGCGATCATCCCAGGTTGCCCGCACGGTCGTCTGGCGGAAGGCGCGCTCCTGGCCAGCGCTGCCGAGCACCGAGAAGTCAGTTGCGGTCATGGCCTCGCGCCAGCAGGCGTCGGTAAGCTGGGCATCCACCACAGGCGCTGAAGCACAGCGTCCGGCCACCAGCGTCTGCCCGAACACGGGCGCATGCACCGCAGCCAGCAACAGCACGCAAAGCCATGGCCTTCGCACGAAGAACACCTCGCAGTGACGGATCGGCGTTACGCTCAATAGACTAAGTTGATGATGCCCCCGGTGGCCTGGGGGAGTCAGAGGTCCCAATCCGGGCGCAGTTCACGCGCGCGTTTGGCCACTTTGTCGCGCAGCTTCTTGGGCTTCTTGATATCGCCGAGAACACTGGGCCACGGCTGTCCGGGCCCGGCGTCGGCCGGATCGGGTGACCAGTTGTCGTCCTCATAGGCGGCCAACTCGGCCTCGGTCTCAAAGCTCGGTACATCGAAGGCCATGTTGTTGTTAAGCGCGCTCTTGTAGGCCAGAATGCCCAGGCAGCTCATCTGCAGGCCGCGATACACGTCGAAATAGGGTGGCACACCGGTGCGAATTGCCTGTACGAACTCGTGAAGCATGAAGAAGTCACCGCCGCCATGGCCACTGCGGGACGCGAGTTCGTGGAACTGGCGGAACTCGGGCCGGTACATCAGGTCTGCCGGTTCGCCGGGTTGCTTGCTCCAGGGCTCCTTGTGCACCAGCAACTGGCTGGAATCGGTTCGTGAGGTCTCCAGGGTGCCCTGGTGGCCGTAGATGCGGAACCAGAGAAGGTGCTTCTCCAGGGCGCCCAGCAGTAGCTTCGCGTAAGCCCCATTCTCCATCTGCACCATGATGACAGCGGCGAGATCGTTGCGCTTGTAGGTGTCACTGCATGAGGGCGTCTGCGGGTCCCACGGTACCACAAAGCCATTCACCTTCACCGGACGCAAGCGAGTGATGTACATGATGGGACTCATACTGTGGGTGCAGTAGTAGGTTGACGGGATCCAGTTGCGCCAGTGGTCCAAAGTGGGGGAGAGGCTGATCTTGGTGTCAGCGGAGACCGGATGGACATACTCGCCCTCGCCATACCGGAACTCGCCAATCTCGCCCTTTTGGTAGAGATAGGCCATTTCCTGCGTGGCGTTCATGTACGCGCAGTTCTCGGCGAACATGTAGATCCTGCCGCTGGCCTCGACCGCCCGGACAAGCTCCACTGCTTCGCCCATCGTCTTGGTGGCGATGCACTCGCTCTGCACGTGCAGGCCGGCCTGCAGCGCTTGGATGGCCGCCGGGGCATGTTCGGTGCAGTAGTTCGCCAGAACCACCGCGTCGAGATCGTGTTCCAGCATCTTCCCGTAGTCCGTATAAGCCGTGACGCCCGGACGGGCCTTCACGAACTCCTGCAGGGCGCGCTCCCTCTGATCGCAAACCGCCACCAGCTCCACGCCTTCCATGGCTTGTGCCTGATCAGCGAATGAGCGCCCACGCCCGATGCCATACACGCCCACGCGGATCGGCTTATTGCTGCGCCTGGCCATATCGGTACCTCCTGCCGACGGAACTCATGTCTGACTGCCAGTTTGTCACGCTAAGTGCCGAGACCTTCCTATATATTGCAGGGGAGGTCTCACTAAGCAGCATTGCGAAGTGGCCATCGCCCACACCCAAACTGCAACTACCGCAGGTGTGGTCACGGAGGTGTCCCACGTGCCCCGCCACATTTCTCCCGCTATGGCCATCGCCACCATCATACTGGTCACCGTGGCCCCAGGCGTCTGTCTGGGCGCCACATACCAGCTTGCCGCGGTCAACGTCCCACAGGGCCCTGCCCTAAGGGGCGACCTCTTGGACCCATTGTGGCAGAAGGCCGCGCACGTGCCGGCCTTTGTGGCGGCCGATGGGCTGAGCAGGCCGCAGGCCGCGACTGAGGCGTACCTTCTGGCTGACCGGGAGTATCTATACGTCGCCTGGGTCTGCCACGAGCCAAAGACGAACCGGCTTGTGGCAAACGCCACCGAGCGCGACAGTTCGGTGTGGAGCGATGACTGCGTTGAGTTCCTGCTCGACCCGAGCAATGGCGATACGTGGATGTACCACTTCATCGTCAACTCCAAGGGTACCATGTGGGATGGCCTTCACGGCCCTGCCGGGGGTGACCAGGAGTACACCTCGCGTGCCGTGGCCAAGACGGCAGTTGGGCCGGACCGCTGGACATGTGAGCTACGTATCCCTTGGGGCGATGTGGGCGGCGCACCACAACCGGGCGAAGTCTGGGGCCTGAACTTCTGTCGCGAGCGCAAGGTTGACAACCAGGAGATCACCTCCTGGGCTCCCTCGTATGGCAATTTCACTGATCCAAGCTACCTTGGTGAGGTAGCTTTCCCGCCGGCGCCGGGCCCGGTCGTGGTGCGCATCCTGTCCCGTGGCGCCACCAGCAGTGATGCCAACGAGCGCGGGCTGAATGTCTTCAGCATCGCCGTCGACAACCACGGCACGCGGGCCGTAGACGTGAAAGCGGAAATCGCCGCTGCCGGAAAGTCTCTGGCCACCCGCCAGGCGCAGGTGCCTGCCGGGCAGTCTCAGGCGCTCAAGGTGCCGTACAACGTGCCCGCCCCAGGGCAGCCCCTGCTGAGCTTTGTGGTACAGGTCAACGCGAAGGCCGCCTACGAGAGCAAGCTCACGGCACTCAAGCCCGTGGGCAAGATGGCCCGCTCGTGGGTAACGCCTGACCCGCTGTACAAGGAGTTGCTGGGCAAGGAGCCGCCGGGTCTGCGCAGCCAGGGGCACCTGATGTGGTCACACCTGGTTATAGTGCCACAGAACCGCGAGGCCGCCGTGCGCTTCGGGGTGCGGTACGTCCTGGACGAGGCATACAGGGAGTATGGAGTGCACAAGAGCCGCATCATTGGCTCTGGCAACCCCGAGGGCGAGCGGGCGCAGTACTTCGCCCGCTACGGGATCGGCGCAATGGTTGAGGGACCGTCGCATGCCAAAGGCTCGCCGTGGGTCCTCGATCCGGCCAGCATAGACAACCTGATCGCCTTCTTCGACAAGCTGCTGAGCGAGCCGCACCCGCATATCTGGGGCATCT
>JBDKRC010000071.1:0-1699 GCA_039683575.1 Armatimonadia bacterium
CTTCGTCGAGGACGCGCCGGAGGGTATGCGGACCTTCGGCCCGGGTGCCAAGAGCTGCCTGCGCGGTCATATCCGCCGCGGGGAAAGAGACGACGACACCGACTACACGCTTCTCGGCCTCCACGTGATGGAGACCTACGGGCCGGACTTCACGCCGGCGCAGGTCGCTGCGGAGTGGCTCGGGCGCTTGCCCTTCCATCGCGTCTACACGGCCGAGCGGGAGGCCTACCGGAACCTGGTCAACGACGTCATGCCGCCGGAGTCAGCGACGCGCAGGAACCCGTACCGCGAGTGGATTGGTGCGCAGATCCGCTGTGACGGCTTCGCTTACTGCGCTCCGGGTTGGCCGGAGAAGGCCGCCGAGTTCGCCTGGCGTGACGCGACCGTCTCGCACACCAAGAACGGTATCTACGGGGAGATGTTCTTTGCCGCACTGATTGCCGCCTGCATGGCCACCGACGACCTGCACGAAGCGATTGCTGTGGCGCAGGCCGAGGTCCCGGACAACTCGCGCTTCGCCGAGGTTGTGCGGGATACTGTGGCCTGGTGTGCCCAGGATGCGCAGTGGGAAACGACCTGGGAACGCGTGATGGCCAAGTACGGGCACTACCATCCGGTGCACACGCTGAATAACGCCGCGCTGGTGCTCGTGGGCTGTCAGCACGCGAAGGGCGACCTGGGACAGGCGATCTGCATCGCGGTCATGGGCGGCCTCGACACGGACTGCAACGGAGCCACGGCCGGTTCGGTGATGGGCGCTCTGCTGGGCGCCTCCGGCGTACCTGCTCAATGGACGGCGCCGCTGCACGATGAGCTGCACAGCGCTCTCGAGGGCATGAACGTGAACCGGATCAGCGACCTCGCGGCGCGGACGGCGAAGGTTGCTGAGCGTGTGCTGGGTGGGTAGCAGCCTACGGCTTGTCGAAGACTGCGGGGACAGAGTCTGCTTTGCGCCGACTGTGGGGCGAAGCAGATTCTGTCCCCGCTTCGTTTGAAGGACGGCACCTCACCCCGTCCCCTTGTATGATGGGCAAGGGCGTGGGAGGATGGGTCATTCCCCACGGTGTGTGGGGGAGCCCGTCTGCCCCCCTGGCCAGGGGGGCAGACGGCGCGCCGGCCAGACCGGATACCCCTGGGGCTCGCAGCCCGTTGGAGAGTTGGGTCGTCCGGCGCTACTTCCCACTGAGCCCGAACAGTTACCAGGGTGAACCCCGGATCTGCAAGGTGGGGCCAGCGGAAAGGTGAAACTCATGTCCTGTCAAACCTTCGTCGGTATCGATGTCAGCAAAGCCCAACTGGAAGTCGCCGGTCTTCCCAGCGGCCGACGCCACTTCGACAACACCCCCCAGGGCGTGGCCGAACTGGTGAGGCGGCTGACCCCCCTCGCCCCGGAACTGACCGTGCTCGAAGCCACCGGCGGCTACGAGCGCCTGGCGGCCTGCGCCCTGGCCGACGCCAAGTTGCCCGTGGTCGTGGCCAACCCGCGCCAGGTGCGGCATTTCGCCAAGGGCCAGGGCCTTCTCGCCAAGACCGACAAGATCGACGCAGCCGTGCTGGCGCTCTTTGCCGAGCACGTCCAGCCGGCCGTGCGGATGCTGCCCGAAGCCGACCTGGTCGAGCTGCGCGCCTTGCTGATGCGCCGCGGCCAGCTCCTGGAGATGCAGCAGATGGAGCGCAACCGCCTCCCCCTGACCACGCC
>JBDKRC010000072.1:0-4000 GCA_039683575.1 Armatimonadia bacterium
GCATGCGGGGGTTGTGGAGGGGCCGGCAGGGGAGCAGGTGCTGCGCCTGTACGCGTGGGAGCGCATCAAGCGCGTGCCCTATCACCTCGACCTGTGGCTGCCGGAGGGCTCGCGCTTCCTGTTCATCCGCGTGCGGATCATCAACCCACATGACCACGACTTGCCGATGTACTGGTGGACGAACATGGGCGTGCCGGAGGACCCCGGCGGCCGGGTGATTGCGCCCGCCGACACCACCTACCACGGCCTCAAGGTCTGGGACTGTCCCATCATCAACGGGATCGACTATAGCTACTGCACCCAGGTCAAGCGCGCCTATGACCTGTTCTTCCGCATCCTACCGGGGCAGCGGCCCTGGGAGGTCAGCGTGGACCGCGGAGGCGCGGGGATCGTGCACACCTCGACGGCGAGGCTGCGCGGACGCAAGCTGTTTGCGTGGGGAATGGGCCAGGGCGGCAGGCGCTGGCAGGAGTTCCTGCACACGCCGGGTTACAACAACAAAGAGATTCAGGCGGGGCTGGCTTACACGCAGTCGCACTCCGCCCGGATGCCAGCCCGGGAGCAGTGGACTTGGACCGAGGCGATCGGGCATTTCGCCATGGACGCGGGCAAGGCACACTCTACGAACTGGCAGGAGGCATATACCGCCGCTGGTGAGGTACTGGAGGGGATGCTTCCGCAGGCGGAAGTAGAGCGTGCTGACGCTGCGCTGGCCGCCATTGCTGACAAGCCTGCCGAGCGGCTGATCTGCCGCGGACTGGGCTGGGCGGCGCTTGAAAAGCAGCGGGCGGCGAAGATGGGCGACGAGGGTGGCATCCCGGCGGTGCTTGCCTTTGACGCCGATGACCTGACTTCCGATCAGACCCCGTGGCTGGCCCTTCTGGAGCAGGGGGCGCTGCCGGAGACGGACCCGGCGCAGGAGCCGGGGCAGTTCCAGATCCAGCCGGAGTGGCAGACGCTGCTGGAGCAGAGCCTCACGCGCGGCGGGGACCATTGGCTCACCTGGCTGCATCTCGGGGTCATGAAACTCGAGGCCGGGGACGTCGAGGGAGCGAAAGATGCGTGGGAGACGTCGCTGCAGCGCCGCCCAAGCAGTTGGGCGTGGCGGAACCTGGCGGTGTGGCATCTGCGACAGAGCAACCCAGCGTCGGCTATAGCGGCCTATGAGCAGGCGCTGCAGGTGGGTGTGCCCCCGGTTGCAGTGGCAGTCGAGTATGCCCGGCACCTGCTGAAGATCGACGACATGCCGGCATTGGCGAAGATGCTGTCCGGCCTGCCCGAGCAGATGCGGGGGCATGAGCGGCTGCGGCTGGCGGCGGCGTGGGTGGCATTGTACGAGGAGCGCTTCGAGGACGTCCGCGCGGCCCTGCAGGGGCAGTTCGCGACCATCCAGGAGGGCGAACGCAGTCTCAGCGACCTGTGGTTCACGCTGCATGAACGCGAGATCGCGAAGCGGGAGGGCGTGGAGGTGGACGAGGCGCTGAAGGCGCGCGTGAGGCAGGAGTGCCCGCCGCCGTGGGAGATTGACTTCCGGATGTCCGTCGAAGGCGACGACCTGTACATCCCGCCGCAGGCCAGTGACGCGTAGGTGGGTGCGTCTCGCACCCACGTCGCTGCGTGACATGGATCTCGGTTCGGGACGAACTGACCTACGCGAGTCTGCCGCCTGCGGGTCGTGCTCGCGGTACCGCGCCCGGGCTGCGTCGCAGCTTGCCACCGCGTAGCAGTACACGCACCCATGCAGGCAGGTGTTGTAGGCCCCGATGTCTTTGCTCTGGTAGCACCCGCACGTGCGGTGGGGCTTCTTCGGCGCGGTGATCATGTACCCAGCCACGTCGCTCAGCCGCAGCGGGTCCACGCAATGCGCTTCCCCCGCCCCCGGCACCACATACTGGCTCTGGGCGCAGACCGTTAGCTGCATCCCATACTCACGCGCAATCGCCACGAGTTCCGCCGCCAGTTCGCGCTTTACCTCATCCGGCGGGTCTTCCCACGTGAAGCCATACTCCCGCGCCGCCCGCTCCAGACCCCGCCGTGTTTTGGCGTAGATCTGCGCGAAAGACACCACCACCTCGTCAGTCGCCCCCTCCAGCAGATGCGCAACTCGCCGGAAGTTGCTGACATGCCACTCGTAACCCGTCAGCGAGGTGAAGAGAATGGGATCATAGCGCCAGATTGCGGTGCGGGGGTGGTACTCAGCCGCCAGCTTCCGCATGCCCTCGGCAGCTCGTTCCGGCGGCACTTGCGTCCGTTCAAGCGGCTGGGGATAGCCCAGCACGCCTATATGCACCACGAACGGGAACCCGCGCTCCCGCACCTCCGGCAGATGCTTTACGAAGGGCCCGATATTGCGGGTCCAAAACACAAAGCCGTCAACCTCGGGCCGAGTTAGCGGCACGGTGCTGACGGCATTGTTGTAGGGGTTGGCGACTTCACAGTACCCGGCACGCAGGCGGTTCATGAACCACTCGCCATACCAGGCGGGAAGGTCGGTTTTGTAGCTGGCGGAGATGATCAAGGGCGCGTGTTCCGTCAAACGCGACAGGCTGGAACGGCGTGCGGGCAGAAGATCGTGGCCCCATCATCGCGTAGGTGGGTTCGTCTCGAACCCACACCCGTGATGGCAGCGGCCTGCGGGTTCGAGACGAACCCGCCTACGCGAGCGGTCTAGAAGACCGTGTAGTACCGACCGGACACCGCCGTGTCGTAGAACAGGCTGATGATCGGCCACGCCACTCCGCCGAAGAGATAGTGGCCTACCACGAGGCCGATAAAGAGCGGGATGAGGCGGCGGAAGGCCCCGATGCCCCCGATCTTCAGCAGCGCCCACTTGATGATGAACACCAAGAGGAACGGGAACCAGAGCGCGGTCGAGGGGCCGTACGCGAGCGCCACAATGTAGCCCAGCGGATGCAGCGGGAAGCGGAGCCAGACCATGCGCGCCGCCGCGAGGCCAAGGGCGAAGAGCCCGCCGCCTAAGGCCCAGCCCGTCCGCGTCAGATCAGGCCCGGTCGGATTCTCGATGCGAGTAATCATGCCGGAAAAGGCCCCGACGGTGTCGTTGGTGCGCCAGTCAGAGTTGCGCGGGTTGCCCTCCAGTACGTTCAGCCCCACGCTATAGAAGGTCGAGAAATGCCCCCAGAAGGCGAAGACCAGCCCGCACACGAACGCGAGCAGCAGCAAGCCTGACAGCGCGCGACGGCTGATGTGGCCCAACTTCGCGATCTGCATCACGTCCGTCTGGTAGGCGGCCATGATCTGCGTCGGGTGGAAGCGCGACAGGAAGGACATGATCTCCATGACCACGACAGATTGCGGCCCGGCCATGCGCAGCATCCCGCGCGGCCCGATGGCGTTGACGAGGAGCATCTGCGGCAGGCGGTATGGGTACAGGAAGTCGTCCGGAATACCCGCCTCCGCGCGCACGCGGCCGTAGGTCAGCCCAAAGCACAGCACGATCAGCCAGAACGGGAGCGCCAGTTGCCAGGCCAGCCCTGCGAGAGACGTCCAGACCAGGAAGAAGAGCGTGCCCGCGAACAGCCCGATCACGGCCCACCGGTACGACATCATCTGGTCGCTGTCGTCGATGTCCTTGCTGCCGAGGGCCTTGCGCCACACGTTCCCGAGATGTCCCCGGGCCACCCACAGCATGTATAGCGCCAGCGCCACATAGCCGCCCGCGCTTTGCTCCTGCCAAAACGGGAACCCCGCCTGCTCGTAACCCATCATCGACCCCGTCATGCCCAGGAACTTCGCGAGCCAGGTGAAGACCACGATGCTGCCACATAGCTCCTGCGATACCAGGTAGCCAAAGCCGATGTAGCCGGGATAAGTAGACAGAATAAGCGGCCGGATTGCATCCCAGGGCCGCTCCGTGAACATGTTGTCCAGGCTGATGTTCTGCTTGATCGAGGGGATTGCCGGGTTGAAGGCATGCGCGATGTTCAGGGCATTGTAGGCCAGCGCCAGGGTGATACCGCTCCAGGCCAGGGGGTTGGTG
>JBDKRC010000073.1:0-10731 GCA_039683575.1 Armatimonadia bacterium
CGGCTTCCGCGACGTCCAATTCTTCATGCTCAAAATACTCCAGCGATGCGGACAGTTGCCCTCGCTGCAGCACGTACTTACGACATGTCAATAGGTTCTACCCACACTAATTGAGGAAGAGCCCCAACCTCGACCTGGTGGCACTGGGTACCATCGCTTCGCCCAGCGAATGTGTGCTCAACATCTGTGGCTGGTACTACCACTCCACTGGCAACAGCAACTACGAGTCCACGAGCGGCAACCCCGTCGGTGGCCCAAGCGTCAAGAAATGGCACAACGAAGGCACCAACGCCGTAATGGTAGACGGCCACGCCAAGTGGTTCCAGTTCGGACGCATCTGGCGCGGCAACGCGACGTGGAACTCCACTCCCGAATGGGCTGGTGACGAGGCGGCCAACAAGCACTACTGGACAGTGAGCGGCACCTAGACGGTATATAGTCACCTAGACGCGGATAGAGACCGGTAGTCAGCTTGGCTACCGGTCTCTTTTCGTTCTGGGCTTGAAACTCCAGACTTGCAGGGGTGTTAGGCATACGGGGAAGACAGGAGCGAGGAGATTGCTGAGGCGGCGACGAACCTCGTGCACAAGAACACTTTGAGGTGAAGGCTCATGTCATGCTTCCGGTTCCTGACGGTCTTGCTTGTGCTGGCGGTGGTGGCGCCTGTTCTGGCCCAACCGATGGTATATGAGGCGGAGGCGGTAGTGGCAACGCCAGACGCCTGGAACAAGGACAAGGGTACGACGGACAAGTGGAATGTGTGGAGCACCGACAGCGATGCGATGAAGAAGTGGTCCGGTGGCGTGGTGCTACAGTCCCCCCCGGTCATGAAAGATCGCGAGACGCCCGAAGAGGGCGCGCCGTCGCTCCATATCGTCATCCCAAACCTGACCGCCGAGGCCTATGTGGTGGAGATGAAGGGCGGGCGGGACCTCGCGGTGTCGCTTGATGGGAAGGAATGGAAGCGGCTGAGTGACCTAGGTTGGCGGCTCGGGAATGTGCCGACAAAGGATGGGAAGGTCGAGTTCTGGGTGGATGACCGCTTTGCCGACAAGGTTAATCCCGGCTTCGGCTACCTCGACACCATCACAATCACTCCCAAGATGCCGGACGTAATGGGCGTCGTAAACGGCGGGTTTGAGGTGGGCAAGGACTTCGCAACCAGCGGGTGGGCCTTCTACACGCGTGAACCGAACATGGGGACTGCGGAACTGGTGTCGCCGGGCCATGCAGGCCAGAAGTGCGTGAAGATCGAGCACACCGGCGAGAAGGACTTTGCGCTGACGAATTCCGGGCGGCTGGACGTGAAGCCGGGCGAGGCTTACAAGGCGACCGCCTGGATGAACTGCGAAGCAACCGAGGGGGCGGACCTGAGCATCGTGGCGATGGGTGGGGGCAAGCTTTTGACGTGGAGCCTCGCGGCGGATGGGGTCTGGGCGACGAAGGACTGGCAGAAGCTGGAGGCGAGCGCGACGGTGCCGGAAGGTTGCGACCAGCTTTACTTGCGCGTAACTGGCGGCGGCAAAGCGAAGGTCTGGGTGGACGAGGTGGCCTTCGAGCCCACGACCATTGCGCCAGTGGTAGCCAAGCCGAAGACGAAGGTGACCGGTTGGGCCAAAACCAGGGTTCAGGAGAAGCTAAGCCGCGGTATCGTGGCCATGCCGCTGGAGGGCAAGAAGGTCTATGTCGGCTGGCGCCTGCTGAATACGGACCCCAAGGACATCGGCTTCAATCTGTACCGCGGCACCGGCCGGGCTATCCCGGTGAAGCTGAATGACAAGCCTCTGACCCAGACGACGGACTTCGTGGATGAGAAGGCGCCGCTGGAGATGGACAACCGCTGGTGGGTGAAGCCGGTAGTGGGTGGCAAGGAATTGGCGGCCTCGGAGACGGCGAGCTTGCCGGCAAACCCCGAGGTAAAGGGTTACTACGGCTTCAAGCTGCAGGGCGACTACCAGTTCCAGAAGGTGGGGCTGGGGGACCTCAATGGCGACGGGCAGATGGATTATGTCATCAAGCAGCCGATTGATAACATCGACCCCTACAGCTTCTACTGGTACAAGAGCCCGGATACGTACAAGCTCGAGGCTTACCTGCACGACGGGACGCACCTGTGGACCTATGACCTGGGCTGGCCAATCGAGCGGGGCATCTGGTACTCACCGTACGTGGTATATGACTTCGACGGAGACGGCAAGGCTGAGGTAGCGGTGAAGACCGGCGAGGGCGACCCGCGGGACGAGGACGGGCGGGTTACGTCCGGACCGGAGTATTGCTCGATCATCGACGGGATGACGGGTAAAGAGAAGACGCGGGTAGCCTGGCCGACGCGCAAGCTCATGGGCGGGGGCGGGTCGGGGTACAACTATGCGTCGCGCAACCAGATGGGTATCGCGTTCCTGGATGGCAAGACGCCGGCGCTGCTGGTGGCACGCGGGACCTACACCGTGATGGTACTTACTGCGTATCAGTACCAGAAGGGCAAGCTGCAGGAGCTCTGGACCTGGGATAACCGCGAGGAGAAAGAAGGCAACTGGCGCGGGCAGGGCGCGCACTGGATGCACAGCGGCGATGTGGACGCCGATGGACGCGACGAGGTGATACTGGGGTCCTGCGTGGTGGATGACAATGGCAAGGGCCTGTGGACGACGGGCCTGGGACACCCCGACCGCTGCTTCCTGGGCGATCTTGATCCCGAACGGCCGGGGCTGGAGATTTTCTACAACATAGAACCGCGACAGAAGACGAACGGCGTGTTGCTTGTGGACGCGAAGACCGGGGAGATCATCTGGGGACTGCAAGAGCAGACTTACCACGTCGGTTCCGGGATGGCCGCAGATATTGACCCGCGCTACCCGGGACAGGAGTGTTGGGCCGGGGAATCCGAGAAGGGTGACCCCGCCGGGAAAGACTACGGAGGCAACACGCCAAAGTGGCTGTTGAGCGTGAAGGGTGAAATCCTGGCGCGAGACAACCAGGTGCCGACTTGGACCACTGTCTACTGGGATGCTGACGCCCAGAAGGAGCTTGCCGGCGGCGCACGGATCTTCAAGTACAAGGGCCAGAATGTGGCTCAGGGCGTCGAGGGCGCCCAGTCATTCTGGGCAGACATCATCGGAGACTGGCGGGAAGAGCTAGTGACCTCGGTCAAGGGTGAGTTGCGGGTATACACCACGACCATCCCGGCCACAGAGCGGCGGGTATGCCTGCTGCAGGACCCGATCTACCGCGCGGATGTCGCGCATCTGGCAATGGGTTACGCACAGAACCCGACTCTGGGTTACTATATCGCCCAGGTAGGCCCTGCGATGTGGATGTCGGGCGAGGCCAACGCGCTGCAGTTTGGCAAGACGCTGCAGATGAAGGTCACGCTGTCTGCGCCGGCGGATGCACCCGCCGGCGGAACGGTGCGCCTGACGGCCGACGGGCCGCTGACGGTGACGCCGGACACGGTCCAGCTTCAGGCAGGCAAGGGACAGATGGCCGAAGCAGCCGTGCAGGTAACGCTCAAGGAGAAGCCCGCGCTGCTCTATGGCGGCAAGGTGTACTCCGTACTGGCCAAGTTCGAGGGCACGCCGGCTGCGGCGCTGCAGGCCTCGGCGGCGGTGAAGGTGGAGGAAGAGCCGCTGGCGGGCGTGCCGCTGGCGCAGGCGGAGGATGTGGCGGCTGAGGAGGGCGGGAAGATCCAGGTGCGGGATGACAAGCTCGGCGCAGTCGGCAAGGCCATCTCGCACTGGGACACGCAGGGCCATGCGCTGAGTTGGAAGATCAACGTGCCGCAGGAGGGCAAGTACTGGCTGATCGTGCGCTGCTGCTCCCCCACGGGAGTGAAGCGCGAAGTAACCATTGACGGCGGCCCCGCCCTGACCTGCAATCTCGGTGGCACGGGAGGCTTCAGCAGCCTCACCAGCAGCGAATGGGCCCACCAGGCGGTGCGCGGCGCTGACGGCAACCGCTTCGTCTATCAGATCGCGGCCGGCGAGCATATGATCAAGATGGTGAACGTGGATGGTAAGGGGCTGAACCTGGACTACGTGGCGCTGGTGCCAGTTAAGTGACGGCAGCGAGTAGCGAATAGCGAACGGGCCGGCTTGCGCCGGCCCGTTCTGTTTTGGTGCAGGCTAGCGAGGACGAATTGTGATAGCGGTCGCGGCGTCGGCGGAAACAGCAACGGGCAGGCCCTCGCGCAGTTGCTCCGAGGAGACGGTTGTCTCCGCACCGGAGATGCTGACTGTGTATTCGCCAGCAGCTTGTAGGCCCGCGCGCGCCGGGTCCAGTTGGAGTTGAGCCTGGGAGTCCGCGTCACTCAGGTTACCGACGAGGGCAATTGCTTCCTCTGGGCAGGAGTAGAGCGCTGCCGGCGTAGACGGGGAGCTGGTGGCAATAAGGCCGCTGCCTGGGCCGGCGAATTGGTATTGGGCCAAGTCCCGGTGCCACAGCGGGGCGAACATGTCCAGGTCCAGGTCGAGCGCCGGCCATGGCGTGACGCCGGTCAGCAGCGCGCGCAGGGTCATCTGGCGGTGTACGCGCTCAGGAGCGTCCTTCTCCAGGCAGCCATAGCCAATGACGCCACGGGCGCGGTGGCCCATGAAGCTCCATTCGAGCGGGAGATCGTCCAGCGGCGGCGCACCGGTCGCGAGCTTGCTATAGCCCCATTCCATCGCCACGATCGAGTCGGCATAGTTCTCGGTAGTGGCCATCGGGACCATCGTGTTGTGGATGATCGCCAGGCCATCCGGACCGACGCGCTGGCGGGTCCACATCATCAGGTCGATAAGCTCATCCATATCCCAGTGGCCGGCGGGTGAGTGCGCCCAATCACCGGTTCCGTCCGGGTTCGGCCGGGTCTCGCCGTCGTGGGTGTTGTGGCAGTACAGGGCCACGTTCCAGTCGTAGTACGTGCCATCGAGATCGTGGTGGGACAGAACCTTGTCGATGTACTCCTTGTGGAAGTCCAGCCAGCCGGAGCGTAGGCACATCTGCGCGCCGTACTCATCGCCGGAGTAGGCGTTGTGAACCTGCTCGCCCGTGTCGTCGGGCAGGCGCGCCCATTCGGCCCCATGCTTCTGATAGGCCTCGACCGACGGGTGGAGTTCCTTGTTGGAGAAGTACGTCGCTACCCGGATACCGTGCCGGTGGCAGTCGGCGATCACCCGGTCGTACTCCTTCATGTCCTCGGGGCCGAAGGGCGGGTATGAGCCATCGCGCCAGAACTGCCCGTCGCAGTGGGTATCGCCATCGTGGTGGAAATGAAGACTGCCCACGCCACGATCCGCGTACGACTTGATGAGGTCTTCGGTCGGCCAGTTCTTCCGCTGGAAGGAGCGGTGCAGGAAGAGGTGGTTGGCGCGGCCGGAGATGACCGGCACGCCGATATAGTAGTTGAAGGTGTAGTCGCCTGAGAGCGTCATGCCGCCCCGCGGGATGTCCAGCGGGCAGACGCTGAAATGCACGGCGGGCGGGGCGGTGCCTGCTGAGAGGTTCAGGCTGCCGTGCCCGGGGCCGCCGGCGAGTTGGTAATCCCACTGCGAAAGGTCAGAGCCGACGAACCATTCGAGACCCTCGCGGCCGGGGTCGGCGCAGCATACGTAGCGCGGCACATGGCGGCTCTGGAAAGGCGAGTTGAAGGCGTCGCCAGGGCTGAAGCGGCCCCACTGACACACCCCGAAGGCGGCAGTCCATGTCGATGGTTCGGCCAGGGCGCCGGGCCGCACACCGAAGTGGGTCAGTTCGGGGCGAACGATCCAGGAATGCGCACATACGCGGCTGACGCGCACCGGCGAAGCGAAGGTGAGGCGCTGCTCGATCTTCACATGGCCCCAGCGGTGCAGGAACGTCTGGCGGTAGGCGATGCCGCAGTCGTGGCCCTCGGCGTCGCGGAGGAAGCCCTGGAAGGTCAGGGTGAGTTCAGAGCCAGCGCGGTCGGTCTGAACCGTGACCTGGGCGTCATTGGCCTGGCTGTAGGTGGCCCCACCGGCGAGGGCAACTTCACAGGCGCACGGCCCTAGGAGAAGGTTGCGGTCGGTACCGTTGTGGTACCGGATACCGGTGATCGCACCGCCGTGGTCGAGAGAGTGAGTGATGGAATAGAAGCGGTTGCGGACGGTGAGAGTGCGGCCGGCGTCGTCGGCGACGAGTTCGTGACCTTCAGGGTAGACGCCGTAGGTGGTGGACATGCAGAAGACCTCCTGGTGTAGGCGGGGGCTGGGCAGTTAGACCCAGAAGCTATAGGTGCTGATCTGCAGGACAATGCCGATGATCGTCCAGATGCTGCCGATGATGAACTCGCCCAGGATCAGGCCCAGGGCAAACGGAATCGCCTGCTGGAAGACCTTGTAGCCGCCATAGCGGATAAGAAGCCACTTGACCAGCCACGCAATCAGGATGGGCAGCCAGAGGCAGTTCATGGACCAGCTACTGGAGATGGCAAAGCCTACCGGATGGAAGGGCCAGCCGATGAAGTTGACCCTTAGTGTCATCAGCAGCAGCGTGAAGGCAAAACCGACGGCATAGGCGGCGAGGCGGGGCCATTGGGTGCCGGAGGGATGGATGAGCCAGTCCGCGAGGCGCTGAAAGGGCTCGCGGCCGAAGGTCGTGGTGGCGCCGCTCATGCGAGCGTCTATGCCGTAGCTGTAGAAGCAGTGAATCTGTGCCCAAAAGGCTGAAAAGATACCGACGACGGTGGCGAGGGTGAGGGCGAAGGCGAGGGCGCGCATGTTGATGCCGGCGACCTGCGCGATCTTGAAGCTCTCAAGCTGAATCGGCATCGGATGGGCGCGATAGGCGCGGTTGAACCAGAAGTTGAGGGAGATCGCGGTCAACTGGCGCGGGTTGAGCACGTTGTTGTTAGTGCCCAGGAGGTTGGTGAGGATGAGATCGGGGCCGCCACGGTGCAGGTCATGAGCGGGCGGACCGAGTTCGGCGCGAATGCGCGTGACCGCGAGCGAGATCAGGAAGTAGAGCGCAAAGAACAGCAAAGCCAGCCAGATCCACATGCCCAGAGCGGCGGAGTACAGGGCAAGGAAGACTGCGCCGAGGATGAGGATCCAGACGGCGAGGGAGTAGGACATGGGCTCGTGGGCGGAGGGGTCTTCGGAGGCCGTCTCTTTGGAGGGGCCGAGCGTTTGCCGGCCCTGTGGTGGCGACGCGGTGGGGTGGTCGGTGATAACGGCGGGCCGGCTAAAGCTCGGCCCCTCCGAAGACCGCAGCCCCATCCAGATCTCCTGGAGATAGCCCCTCGACATCCATAGCGAAAAGACCGACAGCCCGATATACGCCGCAGAGGCCTGTTCATCGATATACGGGAAGCCCGGTAGCCGGGACAGGCCGACAATGGCAGAGACCAGCTTTTCGGCCTTCCAGAAGATGTAGAAGAACCAGCAGGAGAAGGCGAGTTCGAGCGGCAGCAGCATGCCGAGGCCGATGGCGAACGGATAGAAGGAGATACGCGTCCCCGAGAGTGCGTTCCACGGGAAGGCCCGGAAGAGGGTGTTCATGTACTGGTCGTAGTGAACCACGCGGACCTTGATGAGCGGGACTTGCGGCCAGAGTTCGTGGCAGCCGTTGATGATGTTGATGAGCGCAGCGGCGGCGAAGCCGATCCACATGAGCTTGTCGCGCATGAGCGGGAGCGAGGGCTGGGATAGCTCCAGGGGCAGGTGTGTGATCGGGTAGTTCAGCTTCTCGCGGTCCATCCAGCGCTTGCGCAGGATGGAGTTCATCGCCAGCATCATCGTTGAGATGACCGCGAGGAAGATGCCCCAACTCAGCACGGGCACCGACCAGGCGGCGAGGCGCTCGCGGGTGTAGAGGGTGCTTTCGCCGAGGAACGCAGGCGTGAAGATGCTGGGGTCGCTGATCGTGAGGTGTTTGGGGAGATAGTCGAAAAAGAGCGTCTGCCACTTGTTCTCCGGTGTGGCCATCCAGAAGGGCGTGATAATCTGGGGCGAGACGACCTCGATGAGGTCATGGCCGCACAGGGCGCTGGCGATGGTGACCATCATGTAGATGACCAAAAGCTCGTTGCGGTGCAACGCCGCGCGGGGCACGAGACGCTGTAGGACGGCGTTGCCGAGCACCATCACAAAGAGGATGAAGATCGAGTTGTAGAAGAGCGAGACCGTGGTGGGGTGGCCCTGGTAGCGCACGACCTCCATCTGAATGATCCAGTAGGCATTGAGGGGTAGGAGCAGGAGCGCGATGATGACCGCGCGCGGGGTCACACCACGGGCGGGTGACGGGCGTGGGCGGGCGTCTGTCGTGAGATTGAGGTGCGTTTCCTGGGCGTAGATGGCGGTGATCCCTAAGTTGTCTGAGATTACGGTGTGTCGTTGCGGTGGTTTGGGCTACTCCGGCAACTGCTCTTTGTCCCTCACCCGCAGGAACCTGGCCTGCTGAGCGGGGTCCTCGACGAAGCTGGGACGGGCCCACCACAGCATATCGGCGTTGTTCTCGCCCTTGGCGTCTGAGGCAATGGTCACGGCCAGCGGCTGGCCGGCCAGGTGGCCGACGGGAATGTACCACGCGTGGACGTCCGTGTCCCACACGACCTTGGTTGCCGGGTCGTCCCCCTCTTTCCATTGTGCGTTCTTCACCGGTCCAAAGTCATAGGCATGGACTTCCCGCCCGTTCAGGTAGACGCGGCCAATCATGCTGTTGCCGTATCTGGTCTGGGTGTTGCGCAGGTAGACCTTGAGCATGGCATTCGGGCCAGGGACGCGGACGAGATAGTCGAGAGCGACCTCTGCTTCAGAACCGCCGGCAAGCAGGGCATAGCTGGGATTGGTCTTTTCGCCGGGCGTGGGCCAGGCGGCAAAGTGTGGCGTGACGTACTCGCCCCCGCGCTCGAGACCGGAGGACATGACGATATACCGCCCCTTCTGGCGCTCCTCACCGAAGCTCTCCCCCATCTTCGGCTGAGCCGGATTGGCTTCGACGAAGACAAGGTACGCGGGGAAAGTGACCGTGTAAGTCACCGGCTGTGCAGTCTTGGTCTTCTCATCCCAGACCGGCAGGTCGGCGGGCTTGTCATTGATCAGGACGGCAAGGGGGTTGAAGGTCGGGAGGATGGTGACAGGCATGGGCCGGCTAAAGCTCGGCCCCTCCGGTGTGGGCGTCAGGGCCAGGACGGTGCGCTGCGGGGTGGACTCGTAGCGGCTGACCTTGATGCCGGAGGGTAATGCCTGAACCTGTAGCTTGGTGCGGTCGTGGCGGCCCGGACTGAGGGCGTAGCGGATCTCCGGGTTGAGCCCCATCACCTTGCCCTCGGTGGCTGCTGGCCAGCCGGGGATGGTGAGTGGCGTCTCGAACTCGTTGAGGCCGGTAATCCGTTCGTATGCAGGCTGCCCGTCGGGTCCCGTCATGCGCTGGACCTGCGGTGTGGCGGTGTACCTGTACTGCCGGCCGTCGCGGTCCTCGTAGACGCAGGACAGGTCCCTGGCCCACAGCCCCTTCGGGAAGGCTGGCGTCAGTTGGCGATGCGCGAAGAGTTGCGCCCGGCGCTTCATGTGGTAGGCCATGCCCGTGAGAGCTTCAAGCTCCGTCGGCGTCGCCATGAGCTGCGCCATGCCGCCGAGGGCATCGGAACAGGCGACTACGACATTGCGCCCAAAGTCGCTCTCAGCATTGATGATGGGTATCCAGGGGTAGGCGAGCGGGCCGTGGATGTAGGCGGAAATGGGCCGCTGGTGCTCCATCCACCACACGCGGGTAGCGGCGTTGCCCCAGACCTGCTGGTAGCGCAGCGGCCAGCGCACAGCAAACGCCATGTGGTCCGGCGCATACTCTGAGGCCATGGGAACCTCAGGATTGCGCCGCAGTAGCTCCCGGAACTGCTCCGTGCCGCCCTGCGCGCCTGTCAGGCCACCTATGGTGCCGTTGCCGAAGTCCCCGGCCGTGCCTCCCACGTCCTCGTAGTTCGCGTCAGTGCCGGTCTCCTTGCGCCAGGCCAGCATCATGTCCGTGTGATACTGCCGCCAGCGCGGGGAGAGCGGGTCGAGGTAGAGAAGCTGATCCTGCTTGACGTCGGCGAAGGTGAGTGGCTTTTCGCGGTAGCTGGAGATGCCCGGATAGCTGCGCAGCAGCGCAAAGTCGTCGAGCTTGTCACGCTGCCAGACGGGGGACTTGTAGTTGGCGCAGTAGGTGTTCACGTACGCCATGGTGTGGAAGCCGTACTTGTGGGCCAGCTTGACCTTGTCCGCATAGCCCTCGCGCGGGGTCCAGTCGGGAAGCTCATGGTCAAACTCCGGAGCGCGGGCGTTCCAGTCGTGGATCAGAACCGTCTCCGGGTCGAAAGTCAGGGCGAGGTGACGGTAGACTTCGTCGGTGGGGGTTGCATGGTCCACGATCACGCGGATCTTGTCAGCCCACTTCGTCGCGGCCCGGGTTTTCAGCTCAGGTGCGAAGGCCTTGGCATACCACTGCTTGTAGGGCGTCAGGGCATCAACCCAGCCGCCGGCAGGGAAGGCATCGAGGTGCCAGACCGGAGACTCGATGCTCTTGTGCTGCTCATATGGCATGTAGTTGAGGCTCTCGATGGCGGTCGAGAAGCTCTTGCCAGTCCAGTTGAGGAAGAAGAAGCTCGGCTTGAAGGTTGCATCCTCGATCCACAGCCCCAAGCTGCCCTGCCTGCCCTCAATGGCCACCAGGGGGGCTTCCCAGAAGGGCGTGCCGCCAAGTGTGATAAGGCCGGGACCGGCGGTGCGGTCATACATGACGCCGCCGAAGGAGGCC
>JBDKRC010000074.1:0-6655 GCA_039683575.1 Armatimonadia bacterium
AGCGGCTCGTCCACTGGCCGCGTGAACGGCCCCAGCGGCCCCGGCGCCGTGACCACCCCGATCTGATACCCAGTAGCGTGAGAGGTGGCGTGGTAGTACAGATAGTACGTATCTAGGTCCCTAAGAATGTCGCAGGACTCGAGCAGACGATCATCCCAGGCCCCTGCGGCGGCGGGCGTGAGAATGGGGTTGGGCCCCGGCAGGTGAACGAACTCAGCGCTGCGCAAATCCAAGGGGGGTCACGCTCCCTCAACAGTATCAGCGTCTATTCCCGCGAAAGCAACAAAGCCCTCCATAGGGAGGGCTTTGTCACGGAAGCTTGCCGGGTTCGAGCTAGTTTCGATCCCAAAGCGTCGTGCTCAACAGGTAACCGTTCTGGTTCATCCACTTGGCGTGACCATCGCACCACGCGATGTTGGCGCCATCGTTGTGGCGCAGGCCGGCAGCATTGTAGTCCCAGTAGTTGACGCCGGGAGAGGGGACGTAGCTGTAGCGGGACGGGCTGTAGATGACATAGTTGCCCGCGTCGGCCAGCATGATCGTCTCCGAGGGGTTCGCTATGGCACCGATGGAGTACACAGTGATGTTCGTGCTACTGCCGTACCCGATGAAGTCGTAGTTCCAGCCGTAGGCGATCGTCAGTGTGCTGCTCGGACATTTCAGAATCTGCGTGTTCTTCAGGTACGGCTCGATCTTCTCATACCAGGCATCGTTCGTACTGGGGTTTCCAGGGAAATACGACGCCGGCAGCATCTCGTCGTAGTCCTGCGTGTACTGCATGATCGCCAGACCAAGCTGTTTGGCGTTGCTCAGACAACTGCTCTGTCGGGCCTTCTCACGGGCTTTGGCGAAGACAGGAAACAGGATGGCGGCCAGGATCGCGATAATGGCGATCACGACGAGCAGTTCGATCAATGTGAAACCATGCTTGCGGGACATTCCGTCACCTTCTTTCGGAATATCTGACAGGGATGATTACACCTTCGCCAGGACCGGGCCAGGTTCCTGCAACAGCATCATCCTGCTATAGTTTCACCCCAAGCTCCGTGATCTCAAACACTGACTGCAGTTCATACCCCCGCGCCGCCAGGTTTGTCTTCGCCCCCTGCAGCCGGTCCACCATTGCCAGCACCCCAACCACCTTCACACTCTTCTCCCGCTCCACCGCTTCGATGGCCTGCAGGGTCGAGCCGCCGGTCGTCACCACATCCTCCAGCATCACCACCCGCGAGCCCTCCGGCAGCGGGCCTTCCACCTGCTTGCGCGTCCCGTGGTCCTTCTGCTCCTTGCGCACCAGGAAGCCGATTAGTGGCTTGCCCTCGGCCCCTGCCAGCGCGACGACTGCGCCCGTGATGGGGTCGGCGCCGATGGCCATGCCGCCTACGGCATCCACCTCGCGCCCCTGCAGCATATCCAGCAGGCAGCGCGCGAGGCAGTAGGCGCCCTCGGCCTGTAGCGTCACGAGCTTGCCATCTATGAAATAGGTGCTCTTCTGGCCCGAAGCCAGCGTAAAGTCCCCAAAGCGCAGGGCGTGTTCGCGGATGAGCTCCGCCAAACGAGCGCGGCATTCCGCAACGGTGGCTGCCGAAGTAATCATGATGAGTCACTCCTCGAAAAGGGCATGGCTGATGTGCTGGAAGTTAGCAGAACCCAACGCGCGTGTCATCCTGACGAGCGCCCTTGGCGACGAAGGATCTCCCACGTCAGCGGCGATCCTTCGCTTGCCGAACGCGGACGTCCGGGCTCAGGATGACAAGGCAAACGCAGGTTCCCCGCTACCCGCCCCCGCTACCCGCCCCCGCCTCGCGCCGCCACCATCGCCTGCAGCATCTCTGGTGTCTGAACGTCGGTCAGCAGGTAGTACACGTCCCACCAGTTGTAGTTGGTCTGCGCCTGGGTCGTTGTCTTGGGCTCGAGCAGGCCGAGTCGCTGCAGCACCTGGCCTGCGAATACCGGCGCCTGCGCCGGCCAGTCTTCTTCCTTGACCACCCGCGCCTCGTCTATCAGGCCGACCAGCCAGTCTCGCGTCTCGTTGAACTCCGGGGTATTGGGCCGCATGTACGCCCGCAGGTACTCCTCGATCCGCCCGATCCGCGTGGTGGTGTAGTCCGACACTATCAGATAGCGGATTCTCTCGATCAACCGCTGCGCCTGGTCCAGATTGGAGGCCAGCAGCCGCAACTCGGCCACAACCGCTTCCTGATCGGTCGAGGCGGAGGCTTCCGCGGGGGCGCCCCAACTCACCAGCCGCGCCTGCTCGGGGGCCAGCGTCCGGCGCACCAGCGCGACCTGCTTGCCCACGCTGCCGAGCAGCTTCTGGTAGCGCTCCTCTTTGGCCGTCTGCATCTCCTGAAGCGTTTCCGCCACGTTGGCCACCGGCTCCTGTCCAGCGGCCAGCGCCCGCTGCGACTGCTCCAGAAGCGGCTTCAGACGGATCATCGTCTGCTGGTTGGTCTGTTCATAGCCAGCCACGAGCTGCCGCGTGCCCCGCGCCGCTGTCAGGATATCAAGTAGCTGCCGGTTCGTCGGGTTGAGGTCAGCCAGCAGCACCAGGTTGGCGTCATAGTCGAGCGCTTTTGTGAGTGGGTGCCGGGTGTCTGCCGAGGCGCCTTCTTCCTGGCCTACAGCCGGCTGCTGAGCCGCAGCGGGTGCGGCGGGTGCGGCGCCTTCCGCGCCAGGTGGCGGCGCGAGCTTGGCCAGGGCAGCGCTGGTTTCCGGATTCGTCACAAAGAGCATGAACTCCCGGTGCGTCACAGGCGGCGTGTCTACCGCCGCATCTCGTAGTCGCAATGACCGCGCGATGGCCTGCGGCAGCTCCGCCTCTCGCTGGGCAAACTCCGCATCGCTCAGCCTGCGGACGCTGTCCATGATGCGCAGGACGTCATTTACCGCCTGGTTGAACAGCCGCGAGTCCGGCGCGACCAGCCTCTCGGCGAGCCGCAGCCCCATCGCCACCCGCAGCGCGTCATACTCTTCCGGCAGCAGCGCCCGCATCCCGATCGCGTAGCGGGCGAGGTAGTGCGCCAGGCTCGGAGCGCCATCGAAACGCTCCAGATTGGACGACCGTGCGTCCGCCTGCTGAATGGTCTCAACCAGCCCCAGTTGCTCGCGGTCAAGCTTACTCAGGACCTGCTCGCCGATCTTCTCGAAATCCGCATCAGCGCCGTCCATGATCTGCCGGTGGCTGTTCAGCGCTTTCTCAACCGCGGCCACTGCCCGCCGATCCGGCTGTCGCCCGGCCACCAGGGCCGCGTCGGCTGCTTCCAGGCTGGCCCGGGACCGTTCCCACAGCGCGTCCAGCGCCTCGGTCCGCTGCTGCCGCCGGTCCTGTGCCGCGGCCAGAAGGGGCTGGATCACCTGAATCTGCTCGGGCTTCAGCCCCAGGGTCTGCACGATGGCCAGAGCGCGCACCTGCGCCTCGACCGCCGCGCCCGAAGCTGTTACAGCGGGAGTGGCGTTGTTGGCGCCCTCTTCGGCTTCTTCCTGCGCCATTGCGACAGTCATGCAAAGGGATACAATCAAGGGGATAAGAAGACAGAGCTTGCGCATATGCCTCAGCTTCCATTGCCGCGTCTGGCGCGGCTGTATGTGCATACCTGGTCAGACGAGGGCCTGGTTGGCGTCTCCTCACGTGTGCTCGAAAAGTGTAGCATACGCCCTCGGCACCGTCAAACGCACCATGCATTGCCACTCTCCCCTCTCTACTGGTATAATGTTCTGCTTGCCTTCTTTGCAGCACGCGGCAAGCAGGCGGTGTTTTTGCGGATGTCTGACGAACTCATACACATCTACGGAGCGCGCGAGCACAACCTGCGCGACCTGACCCTGACGATTCCCCGCAATAAGCTGGTCGTGTTCTGCGGCGTAAGCGGTTCCGGCAAGTCTTCGCTGGCCTTCGATACCATCTACGCCGAGGGACAGCGCCGGTATGTGGAGTCTCTCTCGCCGTACGCGCGGCAGTTCCTGGGCACCATGATGCGCCCGGCCGTGGATCACATTGACGGCCTGTCTCCTGCCATTGCCATCGATCAGAAGACCGCGAGCAGCAATCCCCGCTCCACTGTCGCCACCATCACGGAGATCTACGACTACCTGCGCGTGCTCTTTGCCCGCGCCGGCGAGCCCCACTGTTACCTGTGTGGCGTCCCTGTGAAGGCTTCCACGCCGCAGATGATCGTGGACCAGATACTGGCCCTGGGCGAGGAGACGCGGGTGCTGATTCTCTCCCCGGTGTCACGACAGCCGGGCGAGACGTGGGTGCAGGTGATCCGCGAGGCCCGGCGGGCGGGGTTCGCGCGAGTCCGGATTGACGGGGAAGTGACGCCGCTGGACACGCCGATTGACCTCGGCGACGAAGAGCACACCCTGGAAGTCGTGGTGGACCGCCTGGTGCTGCATGAGCGGACGCAGGCCCGGCTGGCCGATTCCGTCGAAACCGCGCTCGCCTACAGCAGCGGCACTATCATCGCCGGCATCGTGGACGGCGAGGAGATCCGCTTCTCGACCCACTATGCCTGCCACCAGTGCGGCACGCCCGTGGGTGAGCTTACCCCCCAGCTATTCTCGTTCAACAACCCGCACGGCATGTGCCCCGGCTGCGGCGGCCTCGGCTTCATCCGCGACATGGACCCGAACCTCTTTGTGGCCGATGCCGGCAGGTCTATCCTGCAGGGCGCGCTGCAGCCCTTTGGGGACGTGAAGAGCGGGCATCTGCTGCAGACGCTGACCGACCTGTCGAAACACTTCACCTTCGATCTCGACGCGCCATGGCGGGACCTGCCCCGGCAGGTGCGGGAAGTCATCCTGTACGGTTCCGATGGAGAAGAGATCGAGTTCACCTATGAGACCGTCAAGGGCCGCAAGATCAGCTACAAGAAGCCTTTCAACGGGCTGGTGACGGCAAGCCGCAAGCGGTACCAGGCGAGCGAGTCCAATGAGAAGCAGTTCTTGGAGCGCTACGTGGCCGAGCTGCCCTGTCCTGACTGCAAGGGCATGCGGCTGCGGCCAGAGGCGCTGGCGGTGGGCTTTGCCAACCACAACATCGGCGAGATCGCCCGCATGGACGTCATGTCGGGGCTCAAGTTCTTCAATGAGGTGTCCCTCTCCCCACGCCAGGGCATCATCGCGGCGGAGGTGCTCAAGGAGATCACGTCGCGGCTGCAATTCATGGCCGACGTGGGCGTAGGCTACCTGACCCTCGACCGCGCCGCTCCCACGCTCTCCGGCGGCGAGGCCCAGCGTATCCGTCTCGCCACGCAGATCGGCTCCGGGCTTGCGGGGGTCATGTACATCCTCGACGAGCCCAGCATCGGCTTGCACCAGCGGGACCAGGAGCGCCTGCTGCAGACGGTCTTTCGCCTGCGCGACCTCGGCAACACGCTCATCGTGGTCGAACATGATGAGATGACCATCAAAGCGGCGGATCACGTGGTGGAGTTCGGCCCCGGAGCGGGTATTCGTGGCGGCGAGGTGACTTTCTCCGGCAAGGTCGAGGAGATGCTGAAGTCGCCAACGTGTCTGACCGGCAAGTACCTTAGCGGGGCCAAAGAGATCCCCGTGCCGCGCTACCGCCGCAAGGCGACGGACAAGTACCTGACCGTCCGCGGGGCCCACGAGCACAACCTCAAGCATGTGGACGTGTCAATCCCGCTCGGCACGTTCACCTGCGTCACGGGGCTGTCGGGCACCGGCAAGAGTACGCTGGTGCATGACGTCATCTACAAGGCGCTCCGCCGCAGGCTGCACAAGAGCCTCGAGCCGCCGGGCAAATACGGGAGCATCGAGGGCATGGAGCACCTGGACAAGGTCATCAACATTGACCAGAGCCCCATCGGCCGCACGCCGCGCTCCAACCCGGCTACCTACGCCCACGTCTTCGGTCCGCTGCGAGACCTCTTCGCCGCCACTCCCGAAGCGCAGGTGCGGGGCTATAAGCCAGGACGCTTCAGCTTCAACGTCCGCGGCGGGCGCTGCGAGCTTTGCCAGGGAGACGGGACGATCCGGGTGGAAATGCACTTCCTGCCGCCGGTATACGTGGCGTGCGAGCAGTGCGGGGGCAGCCGCTATAACCGCGAGACGTTGCAGGTGCGCTACAAGGGCAAGAACATCGCTGAAGTGCTGGACATGACTGTAGCCGAGGCGCTCGAGCACTTCGAGAACGTCCCGCAGATCGCCCGTGTATTGCGTATGCTCAACGACGTGGGCCTCGACTACGTCCGTCTCGGCCAGTCGGGCACGACACTCTCAGGCGGTGAGGCCCAGCGCATGAAGCTGGCCCGCGAACTGGCCAAGATCGGCACTGGCAACACCATGTACGTGCTTGACGAGCCCACCACGGGCCTGCACTTCGCCGACATCGAGCGCCTGCTGCAGGTACTCGAGCGGCTGGCCGATGCAGGGAACACGGTGCTGGTGATTGAACATAACCTCGACGTCATCAAGACCGCCGATTACGTGATCGATATGGGGCCGGAGGGCGGGGCTGCCGGCGGGAAGATCATTGCCCAGGGGACGCCCGAGCAGGTGGCGAAGATCGCGGGCTCGCATACGGGGAAGTATTTGCGGGATGTACTGCCGGGTTCCTGAAGTCGCCGCCCAATCCGGCTGTAGGGCGTAGCTCCGGCTGTAGGGCGGGGGGTTGTACCACCCCGGCCTA
>JBDKRC010000075.1:0-1623 GCA_039683575.1 Armatimonadia bacterium
GATGAAGACCGCGGTGCCGTTCCTGATCGACGCCGAGGGCCCTGCTGCCAGGCAGGCCATGGCGGCAGGGCAGGAGATGAACTGCCCGGTGATGATCGGCGCGGGCCGCGAGTGGTCTGCGAAGTGGCGTGAGCATCACGATGGTGCCCAGCGCTGGCGCCGGCTCGCGCTTGACCACATTCTGCGCATCAACACGGAGCTGGAGAAGGCTCCGTGATCCTTGAAAGGACATCATGGCCGCTATGCACAAGGTCCTTGCCCGGGCTCTCAAGACCGGGTGGGAATACAAGGTCCACGTCCCCAAGACGCCGCTCGCTGCGAAGCTGCAGGACAACGGCTTCGCCTGCATCGCGTCCGCGGGGCGCGGGGTCCACGCTGTTACCGCCTGGGGGAAATCTCCCGATGAGGCATTCCAGAAGTGCGTCGAGGCCGTCGAGTTTCGCCAGACGCTTCGCGAGCAGGACAGCAAAGCCGCAGGCTGAGCTCGACCACCTGGTCAGCTATTTCGAGGAGATGCTCTATGAGCTGACCTCGACAGCTCTGGAAGTTGTGAAAGCCCCGAGCCAGCGGCGGGATGCCCGGCCCTGGGACGGCATTCGAGTGGTGCAGAGCCGCAACGCTGATTGGTACCGCCGGTTCTGCGCCAAGCACGCCAGCAGCAGGAAGCGCAACAAGCGGCTGCATGACACCCGGATCAAACGTCAGGACACCATCAGGCTCCTGGAGAACATGATCGCCGGCCGGCAGGTGTCGATCTATTGCCAGGACATCATTGAAGAAGCCCAGCGGCGCCTGGACGCCGCGGAACCCGCACCGTTCTGAGGAGCTTATGTTCGGCGACGAAATCTACGTCGACAAGAAGCCCGGGCCCTTCGAGGCGCTGCCGCGTGTGCCGGCCAGCAAGCCGGGCTTCGTGAAGCACGTGCACTGCGATGGTGCCCGGGAGCACGTGGTCAGCTACGGCTGTCGCGTTGACGTCCTGGGGCGCTCCAGCGCCGAGATCCGCTGCAGCGAACCCAAGTGCATCATCAACTACAAGGAGGTCAAACCATGATGGAGAAGACCGGTATCAGCGTCGAGGACCTCACGGTGCTCACCGCGATCAAGAACCGCCACCAGCTCACCGACGCCGAGGCGGCGTTGCTGCCCAACCTGCGCGCCCGCGGCCTGGTCCAGGGGATGCGTGAGCTCACCACGCAGGGCGAGGAGTGGCTGAAGGCGCCCAAGAAGGAGACCCGGTCTGATGGCTAAGCAGGTCAAATCCTACCGGATGGTCCGCAAAGAGACCCGCTACGCCTACACCACGGTCAAGGCGACGTCGTTGGCGGAAGCTCGACGCATCGCCAGGCCCACTCACAGCACCGACCACACCTACACCAAGTGGGCGCTGATCGGTCAGCCACAACCCTTGTTCGATCCCAAGGACTCCCAATGACCTACTCCGTAGAGCAGCTTCTCAAGGACGCCGTCGCCAAGTTCCAGCAGGTGTGGCCGAAAGGCTCAGACTGCGAACATACCCATGCCCGTGAGGGGTTCCGGCTGCTGGATATGGCCATCGCCAACACGGAGCAGCGGCGGGAGGCGCTGCAGCACGTCAGCACCATGTCGCTGCGTATGATGAAC
>JBDKRC010000076.1:0-2805 GCA_039683575.1 Armatimonadia bacterium
TCCCTCCCGACTAAACTCGCCGCCCTGGTGTTCAGCCTCTGTGCCCTCACCAGCGCCGCTAACGCTGCCGTCACCGCCTCCTGGGACTTCACCCGCCCCACCACCTGGCATGACGAAGCCGGCTCCACGCCTGACACCACCGCTGCCGGTACCCTCTGGCCCGGCTCGCAGAACGGTCTCTCCCTCCGCAGCCCGGTGCTCAACCTCCCCACGGAGCCCTTCCAGACCCTCGAACTCACCCTCACTTTCGAGCACCCCGGCCTCGCCCACCTCCTCTGGCAGGGCGAAGGCTTTGGCCGCCCGCAGACCGCCTGGCAGGGCGCCCTGCCCCTTCAGGTCCCCGCCGACGGCCAGCCCCACGACCTGCGTCTGCTCCCGTTCTGGCAGGACATCAAGAACATCGAGAGCCTTCGCCTCGTCGCCCCGCCCGGCACCCGCCTGCGCCTGAAGTCGTTCCGCATCGTCACCCCCGACCTCCACGCCGGCGACCATGTGAACTGGAACTTCGCCAGCGAGGTCCAGGCCGGCCAGTGGCTCCCCCACAGCGGCGCCGTCCTGCAGCCTCGCCCTGATGGCCTGCAAGTCACTCTCCGTGAGCCTTCCGCCCTCGTTGTGTCGCCTTCCCTGCAGGCCCCGACCTTCAACTACGAATGGCTCAGCGCCCGCATTACCGCACCCCAGCCGGCCCGTCTGAAGCTCCAGTGGGCCACCTCCGGCGCCCGCGGCCTGCACGGCCCGGCGGTCATCCTTCGCCCCGGCACTCATACCTACAACGTCCGCGCCAGCGGCACCAAGTCCTGGGCGGGCCAGCTCCGCGGTCTGGCTCTCGAACTCTCGGGCGAGCCCGGCGCGACCATGACCATCCACGCGCTCGACCTCGGCCAGACCCCCGAGGGCCCCGCCGAACTGCGCACTCTCTACGCAGGCCCGCTCGAGCCCCGCGTCCACACCGGCCGCGCCTTCCGCTTCGTCTGGGCCCTGCAAAACGAGGGCGGCCAGGAAGCCCATGACGTCAAGGTCTCCATCGGGGCCACCGGCGAAGTCTCCCTGCCCACCGGCCCCCTCGCCGTAAGCCGCATGGACCACGGCGTCCCCGAGGTCCTCACCTGGCTCATCAAAGCCGACGGCCCCGGCTGTGTCACCCTCCAGGCCGACTACGGCGACCAGCAACTCCGCGAGCAGATCCAGCTAAGCCCTGAACCTGCGCCCGCCGAGGGCACTGCGCTGACGCTCACGCCGCCCGCCGCCTCCGGCCCGATCATCGCCGCCCACTACCACGTCCCTCCGGCTCCGCTCTACGGCCCGGACGCCCTCGACCGCCTGCTCTACCGCCGACCCTACCTCGGCGACTACGCCCTCTCCCCCGAGGTCATTGACTGGCAGCTCAAGTGGTCCCTCGACCATGGCGTGACGGCGTGGATCATGGACCTCGGCGGCACCCCTGCCGACGCCGAAGCCCTCGACGCCCTGCTCTCCAGCCGCTTCTTTCGCCAGCTCAAGTTCTGCTTCCGCTGGTCCGCCGACACTCCTGTTGCCGACGCCGGCCGCGCCCTTTTCGGCGGACAGTTCGCCACGTTCCTGCTCCAACCCAACTACCTCAAGCTTGATGGCAAACCCCTCGTACTGGTAGGCAGCCCCCTCCGCCGCACCGCCGAGGGCTGGGGCCTCGCCGACCTCACCGACCTCGCCAGGGACCTCGACGTCGCTCTGGTCGCCTGCGTGCCCCTCAACGTCCCCGAATCCGGCGTCCTGCAAAAGGCCGGCTATGTCGCCGCCGCCGACCTCCACGCCGAGGAGGGCTTCCCGCGCGAGCCCTCGCCCGTCGAAGACTGGAATCGCGCCACTGCCGCCAAGGTCCCCTATCTCCCCTCGCTGTATCCGGCGTGGCAGTCCAACATGACGCCCCAGCGCCTCCGCACCCTCCTGGGCATCGCTGAACTCCGGGTCAAGAACGCCCCCGAGGCCACCGTGCCCATCATCATCGCCGGCGACTTCAATAACGAAGTTGGCCTCGAACCCCGCCGCCCCGACGGCTTCCTCTGGCTCGACGCTGTCCGCGAGACCCTTGGCCTGCCCAGGCCCGAGCAACTCGTCCCCGGCGACCTCGGCCTCGCCGCCTTCACCCGGCCCCATCCCGCGCCCCCCAGCGCCTGGGAATTCGACACTAAGGAGGGCTGGACCGAGGCCATGGGCCTGAGCGTCCTGCACGCCGTAAACGGCACCCTCGCCGGCCGCACCGACAGCAACGAACCCGCCCTTTTCGGCGGCGAGACCATGCTGGACACTCGCGACTTCACGACAGCAGTGATCGGCCTCTCCGTCTCCGAGGGCAAGACGGGCCGCCTCTATTGGCGCACCAGCCTGCGCAAGTTCACGCGCGACCACAGTCTCCCCTTCGACCTGATCGCCGACGGAGCGATCCACGAATACCGCCTAGACCTCACGAAAGCAAGCGGCTGGCGCGGCTACCTCGAAGGCCTCCGCCTCGACCCCACCGACACGGCGAACGCCACAATAGCAGTAGACTACCTCCGCCTCCAGTAACGCACATCCCGTAGGGGCGCACCGTGGTGCGCCCGCCTCCCCTCCCGCGTAGCCCAACACCCCAGCCGCCTCTTCTGTTGCCGTGCCTCGCCGTCAGGCCCGAAGGGCCGTCCGGCTTCTAGCCAGGGCCGCAAGGTTGTGTTAAAAAACTCGCCGTCGGGACTCCTCAAGTTGCGCGGGTTTCGGTACAATGGGCGCAGCCTCGATGGGGAGTGTCGTGCCCATGCATCGCCCTTTGCCGCCGCGCCAGGACAGTCTGTT
>JBDKRC010000077.1:0-6316 GCA_039683575.1 Armatimonadia bacterium
GAGGGGATTCTTCGCTTCGCTCAGAATGACAAGGGGTAGCGGGAGGCGAGGAGAGGGGATTCTTCGCTTCGCTCAGAATGACAAGGGTAGCGGGAGGCGGGAGTGGGGATTCTTCGCTTCGCTCAGAATGACAGTGGGTAGCGGGAGGCTGGGGAGGCGGGGATTCTTCGCTTCGCTCAGAATGACAAGGGGTAGCGGGAGCGGGGCGGGGGGATTCTTCGCTTCGCTCAGAATGACAATCGATAGCGGGAGGCGTGGGCAATGCGACATTTGCGGCTGATGGTAATGAGTGTGGCCTGTCTGGTGGTCATGGCTGCTGGTGCGTGGGCGGTGGTGGATGTTTCGTTTCCTCGCGCTGAGGTTACTCAGGTTGATGGGGAGACGCGGACTGTTCAGCCGGTTACGCTGGCTAATGAGGTTGGCTCCTATACGCTTGTCTATGACTACAACGTGCGGCCCGATAAGCCCGGGGAGGCTACTTCGAAGTGGTGGGGATGGAGTTCGGGATTCATTCCCATTGGGATGACGCAGCCCTCGAACCCGAACTGGTACTGGCAGGCATTCTTCAACTGGTACTTCGATGGGGAAGACCTGTCGAAGCGGCCGGCGGTGGTGCGGGTGGTGCGTGGTGGCGGCGGGGATGGGGTTGTGGAGTATGCGTGGGATACGCCTGCGGTGAAGGCGTCCGTTTACTTTGCGATGACCAGCGGCAGCGACAAGCTGTTGATGTTTGGGAAGTATGAGCCGAAGGTGGCCGTTAAGGAGTCGCACCTGACGTTCATCTGCTACCCGGCGACCTTTGAGATGCCGCGGAACCGGGCCGTGACCACGGCTTTGGGGACGCGGAAGGTGGGGGAGACAGTGAACGTGGATCTGGCGCGGGAGAAGTGGGTGCTCTATGAGGATACGACGCCGGGGCGGCCGGGGATGGGGTCGGCGGGGCTGGTGATCGGGACGCCGGAGAAGATCGCCAAGGTTTCGATACCGGTGGGGGACTATGGGATTACGACGCGGGTGGATTTGAAGCCGGAGGCGCGGGATTTCGCCTTGGGGCTCTATGACTTCCCGTCGGTGCCTGACTATGAGACGACGCGGGCGTATTTCCGCAGGGGTGGGGATGCCGAGGCGGCGGCACTGGGGAAGATGGCCGCGGCGGGGATTGAGCAGCCGCTGCCGCCATTGACAATGGAGGCCGCGCGGTTGGCGTCCATTCAGGCGGGGCAGAAGAAGCTCTATGAGCGGCCGTCGGAGCGTTGGACGCCGGTGAAGGACGGGGCAGCGCCGTGGGTTGCGGCGGCGCCGGGCGGGCCGGTGAAGGTGGCGCTTTATGTGCCGCGATGGCGGGCGTGGGAGACGATGCTGCTGGCGGGGAGCGTGCCGCTGGAGGTGCAGTCGCTGTATTTCGATGGCGAGGGGGCGCTGGCGAATGCGGACTATTGGCCGTATGCGGGGACGACGGGCATCGGGGCGATACCGCACGGGGTAGGGATGCAGCAGGCGGTGAAGATGGCGCAGGATCAGGCCAATGAGGTACTGGTGGTGGCCGGGGTCAATGGCGCGGCGATACCGAGTCTGGCGCGGCAGGAGATCGCTAAGGCGGTCGGGGGCGGGAAGGGACTGCTGCTGGTGGGCCCGGACCGGGTGCGGGCGGAGTGGCCGGCGGAGATGTTCAAGGCGAAGAATGCAGACCTGGCAGCGACGGCGCTGGCGGGGATTGATACGTCGCAGACGCCGGGGTTCCGGGAGGGCGACAAGGGGCGGATGGGGGCGCTCCTGGAGGCGTTTGACTATGGGAAGGGGCGCGTGGTGTGGCTGAGGATCAACCCCACGACTTACGGGTGCCTGATACCGAGGAACGGTGAGATGGAGGGGCAGGAGGGTGTGGCTGACCAGGCGATGCTGGTCGCGGCGCGGGCTTTGCAGGCGGCGGCAGGGAGGCTGCCGGCGGTGCAGATGAAGGCGACGGCGAGTGAGGCGGGCGTGGTGACGGTCGAGACGACGGGGTTGCCAGCGGGGGCGCAGGTGCTGGCCATGGTGCGGGATGATCTGGACGTGCCGTGGGCGGGGCATCTGGCGGTGAAGATGCAGGGAGCGAGGGGGACGGCCAACTTGCCGCCGTTCCCGCGGAACCGGCGGCTCTTTGTCGAAGTGCGGGCGGTTGACGGGCAGGAGCGGGTGATTGGGAATGCGCTGACGTCGCTGGCGCCGCTGGCGACGGCGGCGGGGTTCAAGGAAGTGACGCTCTCGCCGCTGACGGGGCAGCCGGCGGAGGCGCTGACGCCGAAGCTGGACCTGGCGGCGGGTGGGGTGCTGACGGTGACGGCGCAGGCGGAGCGGCTGACGGGGCCGACGCGGCTTTGGGGGAAGGTGTATGACGCGTTCTACCGGGTACTGGGCGAGGGTCTGGTGCCGGTGGGCAAGGATGGGAAAGCGCGGCTGGAACTGAAGCTGACGCGGCCGGTGACGGTGTGTCATTGGGTGGATCTGGAGTTGATCGGGCCGACGAAGGCGGGGGACGTGGTGGACGCGCAGCCGGTCTATGCGAGTGAGCGGGTGCGGTTCACCGTACCGATGGCGTATCCGTATGACGACTTCACCGGCCTGCTGTGGAGCTATGCGGGCGGGGACCCGGTGCTGCGGAGGACAGATCGGGCGTGCTATGACTGGGGCGCGGACATGATGGACCTGTGCCACATGGGCGGATACGACGACGCGGGGGCGCGGCGGGAGTATGAGCTGTCGTCGCAGTCGGGGTTGCGGGTGATCCCGTATGTGACGCGGATTGCCGGGACGGGGAACGACAAGCATGAGCGGGTGCCGTGCCTGCATGACCCTGAGTACCTGCAGAAGACGGAGGCGGCGATCACGACGACTTCCCGGCAGGCGCAGGCTTATTCGCCGGCGGCTTATACGCTGGGTGACGAGAACTACATGTTCGAGGGGAAAGAGGTTTGTCTGCGGGCCGAGAGCGTGGCGGAGTACCGGAAGTGGCTGCAGGGCAAGTACGGGAACATCGCGGCGCTGAATGCGGCATGGGGCAGTGGGTATGGCGGGTTTGGGGAAGTGCAGCCGATGCTGCTTGAGGACGCGGCGAAGCAGCAGGTGTCGTTTGCGCCGTGGCTGGACCACAAGCTGTTCATGAGTGAGACGTTCAGCAACACGCATGACATATTCCGCGAGACAATCCGGAATGTTGACCCGCAGGCGAAGGTGGGGTATGACGGGTTCCTGGGGTTCAACTGGCAGTCGGGGTATGATTTCGAGCGGTTGGGGCGGAATCTGGACCTGAACCAGGTGTATACGGTCAACTGGATCCAGGGCGAGCTGATGCGGGCCTTCAAGCGGCCGGGGTCGCTGACGGGGAAATGGGGCAACTCGGATGCGGACGTGGAGGCGGGGTGGCATGCGTTCCCGTGGCAGTGTTTGCTGGATGATGACAACTCCGCGTGGTGGTGGACTTCGTGGGGTTGTGACTACATACCGTTCAACCCGGACCTGTCGCAGAATAACTTCGGCAAGTGGTTCTTTGAGGCGCTGCGTGAGACTTCGCAGGGGCCAGGTAAGCTGCTCTTGCATGCGGAGCGGGAGCTTTCGCCGGTGGGGGTGCTGCACTCCCAGACGGATTTCTATGCGACCGACGTGCTGGGGGCAATGGGGATGAAGGAGCCGTTCGCGGCGGGCGGAGGGTACTTGAACGAAGAGACGGCGATAATGCAGGCGCTGAGGGATGGGGGACTGCAGTACAAGACGGTGACGCCGGGGCAGCTTGAGGCGGGGGCTCTGGACGTCGAGCAGTACAAGGTGCTGTTCCTGCCATATGCGTCGTGCGTGTCGGACGCGACGGCGGTGAACCTGCGGCGGTACGTGGAGGCGGGCGGGACGCTGGTGGCGGACGGGCGGGTGGGCATGATGACGGGAGAGGGGAAAGTGCGGGCGGTGCGGGTGTTGGATGAGGTGTTCGGAGTGAAGGGCGAGGCGGGGATGGCGGGGCTTCAGCGGAAGAGCGAGGTGGGGAAGTTGGGCGTAGAGGAGACAAGCGTGACGGTGCTCGAGCCGGGGCTGCAGGTGACGACGGGGAAGGCCGTGGCAATGGTGGGAGAGACGCCGGTGGTCATACACAACCTCTTTGGCAAGGGGTTGGCGATTATGCTGAATGTGACGCTGGCGGGGATACGGGACGAGCGGACGAAGGAGGGCCATCAGGAGCTTGAGGGACTGCTGCTTGGTGCGGTTATGAGCGCCGGGGTTGACCATGCTGCGGATGGCATCAGCGCCGATGCGGGTCCGCCGCTGTGCATGAACACGGTGTCTTGGAAGGACGGCGATAACCGTTACGTTGCGTTCATGCGGGACTTCAGGGTGCGGGGTGTGCCGGCGCAGAATGTGACGGCAATGGTGCCTGAGAGGTTTGTGTACGACATGCGGGCGGGGAAGCAGGTGGGTGCCGGGAAGACCGACACCGTTCGCTTCAAACTCGACCGGGGATATCCGGCTGTTTATGCGCTGCTGCCTTACCGGGTGGCCGGAGTGACGGCTACGGCGGGGAAGGCGGGGGCGGATCTGGCGGTGCCGGTGGCGGTGAATGTTAAGGCGCAGGGCGGGAAGGCGGGGTATCATGTGGTGCGGCTGGAGGTCTATGCGCCGGGGGCGAAGGCGGCGCACCGGCAGTATTCGCAGAATGTGGGCTGTGAGGGAGGCGTGGGGAAGGCGCTGATCCCGTTTGCGATGAGTGATGAGAAGGGGGCGTGGCGGCTGGTGTGGCGGGATGTGGCTACGGGCGTGGGCGGGGAGACTACGTTAAGAAGGTAGGATAGCGCAGGCCCCTTGATCGCGTGGTAGGCATGCTCCGCATGCCGGAATCATTGAACGGGATTCCGGCATGCGGAGCATGCCTGCCACGCGTTTTGGGGTGTTGGCCGGCGGAGCCTGTGTGCAGAGCGCTCTCGTGTTCCGGCATGCGGAGCATGCCTACCACGCGTTTGGAGGCTATAGTTGGTTGATGGCGGACTGGACGAGGAGGCTGGCGACTGCTACGGCGATCCAGACCAGGAGGCCGAGGAGGATTGGGCGGGGGCCGGTTTTGATGATCTTGCGCATGTTGGCGCCGAGGCCTACTCCGGCGAGGGCGATGGTGATGGCGAACTTGCCAGCGGTGCCGAACAGCGGGGGCGTGGGGCCGAGGACGCCGAAGGTGTTGAGCAGGGCCATGCCCAGGAAGCCGAAGACGAACCAGGGGATGACGCGGGAGACGTGAAAGTCGGTGTCGGTGCTGCGCCGGGCGGCCACGAACGCGAAGGCGAGGGCAATCGGGACGATCATGGTGGTGCGGGCGAGCTTGGTGATCGTGGCGACCTCGCCGGAGACTTGAGAATACGAGAAGGCGGCGGCGACTACTGATGACGTGTCATTGATCGCGGTGCCGGCCCAGATGCCGAAGCCGTCGGGCGTCATGTGCATGAGGTGGCCGAGAAGCGGGAAGACGACTACTGCGATTACGTTGAAGAGGAAGACGGTGGAGATGGAGAAGGCGATTTCGTCGTCATCCGCCTCGATGATCGGGGCGATGGCGGCGATGGCGGAGCCGCCGCAGATGCCGGTGCCGACGCCGACGAGACTGGTGAGCTTGCGGTCGACCTTGAGGATGCGACCGAGGAGCCAGGCTACGAGCAGGGCAATGGCGAGAGTGGCAAGCATGACAGTGAGCGACCGGGCGCCGGTCTCGTAGACTTTGAGAAGGCTCATGGCACCGCCGAGCAGGACGATGGCAAGCTGTAGTATCTTCTTGCTGCAGAAGGCGATTCCGGGGCGGGCGAGGGTCGGGAGGGGGAGGACGTTGCTGAGGACCAGACCGAGGAGGATGGCGAAGACCGGGCCACCTACGAGCGGCAGCCAGAGCCCGAGCCAGGTGGCGACGACCGCCAGCACGACACACAGGGCCACTCCGGCCCATCCACAGCGCACTCCGGCGCAGCAGACCTGCCACCGGGTCTGCTTAACTACTTCAGTCCCCGCAACGTCGATGTTATCTGAACCGCGCACTTTAGTCACTCCTGAACGTCGTTGAAGCTCCGACAACGGGAGATATGATAGCACTATGGGCGGGGAGGGGGAAGAGGTGAGGGGTCGGTTGGGAGGGGCTGTCGCCCCTTCGGGGCTCAAGATGATCTGGGCCGGGAACCAGGGCCTTGCGGTTGTGTTAAAAAACTCGCCGTCGGGACTCCTCAAGTTGCGCGGGTTTCGGTACAATGGGCGCAGCCTCGATGGGGAGTGTCGTGCCCATGCATCGCCCTTTGCCGCCGCGCCAGGACAGTCTGTT
>JBDKRC010000078.1:0-3593 GCA_039683575.1 Armatimonadia bacterium
GATGGGGTTGCTGCCGGCGCTCTTCGAAGCCGCCACGGTGGCGGCAGTGGCAGGGCCGGTACTGGGGCTGCAGCTCCCGGCGGCCATGGTCCTGGGGGCGCTTCTGGCAGCAGTGGGCCCCGCTGTGGTGGTGCCGAAGATGCTGGCGCTGCGAGAAGAGGGCCGGGGGACTAACAAGTACATTCCCGAACTCCTTCTGGCCTCGTCTCCGCTGGACAATATCTTCGTTTTGCTGCTGTTCGGCGCCTTGCTTGAGGGAGCGCGGGCTGGTTACTCCCAGGTGTACCTGAAGCTGGCCGAACTGCCCGTGTCGCTGGTACTGGGGGGATTGGCGGGCGTGGTGTTGGGCAAGCGGCTCTACCGTGGCTTCCTGCGGTTTGACCCTCGGGCGACCAAGCGGATGCTGATCCTGCTGTGCCTCGGGATCCTGCTGTTGGCGCTGGAGGACGCGCTGAAGGGGCGGGTGCCCTTCTCTGGCCTCATGGCCATCATGGCGGTCGCGTTCGTGATACTGGAGAAGTCCGAGTCCTTCGCGCACGAGCTATCGCTTAAGCTGGCAAAGCTCTGGATCTTCGCCGAGATACTGCTGTTCGTACTGATGGGAGCGCAGGTGGATCTGGGAGCGGTGTGGCACGCAGCGGGGGCTGGCCTTGTGGTCGTGGCAATTGGGCTGGTGGCGCGTAGCGTGGGGGTGTGGCTGGCGCTGCTCAAGACGGACCTCAACGTGCGCGAGCGTTTCTTCTGCGTGGTGGCATATATGCCGAAGGCGAGCGTACAGGCGGCTTTGGCGGCGACTCCAGTGGCGTTGGGAGTGGCGGGAGGGGAGACGATCCTGGCGGTCGCGGTGCTGGCAGTGCTGGTTACGGCGCCGCTGGGGGCAATGGCGACAGACTGGGCAGGCAAGAGATGGCTGCAGGCGGTTCCTCCGCCAAAGCAGGATTCGGCGGGTGAAGCGACAATATGAGGCTTGCGTACACATTCTCCTGAGCCATCTGGCGTGGTGGGCGGTGTGGGGCATGGCTGCAAAGGGGGGCAGACGTGATTCAGGTTCGCAATCTTCGAGTTGACTATGACGAGGTCTGCGCGGTGCGGGACCTGTCGCTGGAGGTGGGGCCGGGAGAGGTGTTTGGGCTCATTGGGCCCAACGGCGCCGGCAAGACCACGACTCTGCGTGCGCTGGTGGGGCTGCTCGAGCCGACGTATGGGGATGTGGTCATCGGCGGGTATGACCTCGACCAGCGGCGCGAGGAGGCGGTGGGGCTGATCGGCTTCATGCCAGACTCGGCGCCGGTCTATGAAGATCTGACGGTCTGGGAGTTCCTCGACCTCTTTGCGGCGGCCTATGGCCTTCCCCCGGAGCGCCGCGATTCCGCCATCTCCAAACAGCTCGATCTGGTTGATCTCGCCGAGAAGCGGGATGCCATGACCGCCGGACTGTCGCGGGGCATGAAGCAGCGGCTGATGCTGGCCAAAACGCTGCTCCCGGACCCGCAGGTGCTGCTTTTGGATGAGCCGGCCAGCGGCGTGGACCCGAACGGGCGCGCGCTGCTTAAGGACATCCTCAGGGCACTGGGAACGGCGGGCAAGACGATCATCATCTCCTCGCACATTCTGTCTGAGCTCTCCGAGTTCTGCACCTCGGTAGGCATCATGCAGAAGGGCGAGATGGTGGTGAGCGGGACCGTGCCGGAGGTGGCGGAGCGCGTGATGGGGCGGGCGCTGGTGGCGATGGAGGTGGTCGCGGGAATGGAGACGGCGCAGGCAGTGTTAGCCGCGGACCGGCGGGTAAGTGGCGCTGTGTGGCACGATGGGCTGTGCCGGTTCAGCTTTGAGGGTGAAGCCGGGGAAGCGAGTGAACTGCTGAAGGCGCTGGTGAGTGCGGGAGTTGGCGTGGCGTCGTTCTCGCGGGAGAAAGAGGACCTCGAGGCGCTGTTCCTCAAAATCGGCGTCAGGGAGGTGTCCTGAGATGACTTTGGCGGAACTCGTCTGGGAAAACCCGCTCTTGATCAAGCACGTCCGCTCCCGGCTTCGGCCTCAGCAACTGTACCCGATGATGATCGTGGTTGCGGTACTGTGCGGGCTGGTCATGTGGGGAGCATACTCATCCAGTGACGTGTCCGAGACTGGCGCCGCTTTCAGCATGCTGCTGCTCATACAGGGGGGGCTGTTGCTACTGGTGGGTACGTCCGAGATCGCGAATGCGGTGGCAGGGGCCAGGGCCAGCGGAATGCTGGATTTCCACCGGATTTCGCCGCAATCTCCGGTGGCCACGGCGGCGGGGTTCATCCTGGGAGCGCCGATTCGCGAGTGGGTGCTCACGGCAGTGACGATCCCCTTCTCCATCGGAGCTTGCTGCACGGCCAAGCCAGGGCCGCTCGGGGGCCTGGTGGTCTTTGTGGTGCTCATCGCTTCGGCGCTGTTGTTCCACACCATCGCGCTACTGGTCGGCACAACCACTCCGACGTCCCGTAGCACGGGCGGGCCGGTGGCGCTGCTGGTGTTCATCCTGCATAGCACCGGGGCGACGTTGCCGGTGGCGCTATTTACGGTGGTGCCAACGGCGATGGCGGTCATGGGCGTCGAGCGGCCGGGGTTGATCAGAGACACGTTCTACATGGTCAAGCTACCGGTGCCACTACTGTCGCTGCTGCATATTCTGCCCATGCTGGCCCTGGTATTCATCGCCGGGGTGCGGAGGATGCGCAGCGAGCGGGTGCCGATATACTCGAAGCTGCAGGCAGTGGCGTTTCAGGCGGCAATGGCGTTTCTGGTGCTGGGCGATGTGTTGGGGCTTGCGCCGGTCGAAGGCCAGCCGTCTTTCGGCAGCCTCATCGCCATCTACCTGCTGAGCATATCCGGGGCTCTGCTGGCGCTGGCCTGTACACCGGGTGCGGGCGAGTATGCCAAGGGCATCTGGCGGGCACGCAAGCAGGGGCAGGCGCATCCGGGGGCATGGGAGGACCGGGCCGCCAACTGGCAGCCGGTAGCCGCACTGGTGGGGATCATGATGGTGGCCGGTCTGCTCGCCTCAGCGCCGGAAGTGATGGCGAATGGGCTGGAGAAGGCGGGTGCGGTCTTGGCGTCCCTGGTCGTCGCGGCGGCGGCAGTGGTCACCGTGGCAAGCGGGCGGCAGGCGTTTGGGTTGCGCTACCGGAAGGCAGGGGCCGGGTACCTGGGGTTGTTCTTCTTCGTGGTATGGGTCCTGCCCATCATCGTCGGAGCGCTGCTGGAGGCCTCCAAAGGCGGGTTGCTCAACTCCTCGAGCGAGGCGATGAAGTACGCCTGGGCGCTAAGTCCGCTGACAGGCATTGGAATTGCCGGGAATGGAGAAGCGGGCATGGTGCTGGCCATGCTGGCGAGTGTGATCCCGGCTGCGGTGATGATGTACCTGAGCCGTGAGGCAGAGCAGCAGGCCCGTAAAGAAGCGCAGGAGGGGCGTAAGCTGGCGGCCTGAGGGACCAGGTGCAGGGCTCTTCCTCAATTAGTGTGGGTAGAACCTATTGACATGTCGTAAGTACGTGCTGCAGCGAGGGCAACTGTCCGCATCGCTGGAGTATTTTGAGCATGAAGAATTGGACGTCGCGGAAGCCGTA
>JBDKRC010000079.1:0-13989 GCA_039683575.1 Armatimonadia bacterium
GGGCAGTGACAACGGCCGGCGGGGTACGAGCCCCCGCCCTACAGTCTGACTCCCACGGATCAACATCATGTGCCTCAAGTCCAGTCGCCTGCCGGAAGCCCTCGACCAGTCGCGGATGGTAGCGCGCCATCGGCGGCTGGCGGCAGAAGTCCAGTTGCAGGCCCTCGACCCCGATGCGTGCCGCGTCCACGAGCAGATCTATGCGCTCCTGCCGCACTTCATCAAAGGCGTAACAGAGCCGCGACGGGTCCGGCCCGCCTTCCCTGGTCACTTCATGGAACTCCGGGTGCTCCGCCGCCCATTTCGACGTGAAGCACCCGCCATACGATTCCCTGGAGTAATGTCGATTCATCCCCAGCCGCCCGTAGAGGCGCATCCCGTTCTTGCGGCCAGACTCCAGTGCCGCCCGCAGGCAGCATCGCTCGGTGAAGACCTTCCCCAGTTCGCGGCCCCACGGCTCGGGATGTCCTACCCCGTCAAACAGCGTGGCCTGGGGCAGGTCGGTGTGAAACTCCACGACGCTTCGCCCCAGCTTCCACGCCACGTCGCGGATGCCGCAGTTGAGGTGCGCCTGCAGGCAGTCCTCGACCTCATGCCCGGTGCGCCAATCGAGCCACGGCATGTGCCCGACCCAGCAGTAGAGCTCCGCGATGCCCATGTAATCCATGCTCACACATCCGCTATCTGGTAATAGTCCCGATGTGCCTCGTCGGTGCAAGGCCGTCAATCACGGTAGCATCAACCAGCGCTATCGCCTTCACGCTGCGATCCTCTCTTGGCCGTTCCTGGCAGCGCGGGCATCCCTGCCCGCATCTCCGACTGTTTTCCGTTCCCTGTTTTCTGTTGTCGCCGTTGCCTCCCCCTAGCCCGCCGCCTCAACTGTCCCCAACCACACGCGCATCTTGCTTGCGCCGCGATTCGCCCACGCATAGTACGGTACAGCCGTTATCATCACGGTCCTGCACCCCGCATCAACCTCTGGCAGCGCCGTATAGAGCGGCGTGTCCTCCAGCGCGTCCCCTGCAAACCCAGGCCCCTGCAGCACCGTCACCCCGCCCAGCAGGCTGGCGTCATACCGCGCTTCCCACTCTCCGCCCAGATCCCCGTCCTCAATCGCCACCTGCAGGTCCGCCACGTCGGCCTCGGGGTTGTCCACGCCCTCGACGCAGTACACCACCGGCCCGCGCCGCAGCGCCACTGCCCCGCGATTCTCCGACACTCGCGGGTGGCTCACCAGCGCGTCAATCGCCATCGGCAGGTGCAGCGTCACGTTATCTCCCAGCCGCCAGGTCCGCTCGATTGTCAGATACTCGCCCGGCTGCGCAGGCACTGCATCGCGCCCGTTGATCATCGCGGCCGCACCACGCGCCCACTGCGGAATCCGCAGCCTCAGCGCAAAGCTTCGCTCCGTCTCGGGATCGACGTCGATCCGCACCGTGTCCTGCCACGGGTACTGCGTCCGCATCGTCACCCGCACAGAACCTCCGCCAACCTTCACCTCGGCCTCGCACTCGTCATAGAGGTTCACATAGATACCCTTGTCATCCGTGGCCAGCATATACCCCGGCAGCGATGCCAGGAGCCGCTGCACGTTCGGCGGGCAGCAGGTGCACCCATGCCACGTGCTCCGCTGCGGGGGCGGCACGCGATGCCCCGTCGCCGAGAACTTCTCGCCGCCGTCGTACGAGAGCGGGTTCATGTAGAAGTACTCATCCCCGCCCAGGGACACGCCTGAGCGCAGCCCGTTGTACAGGATCCACTCCATCACCTCGGCGAATTCACACTTGCCGGTCAAGAGCAGCATCCGGAAGGCCCACATGAAGTGCCCGTTCTGCGCGCAGGTCTCGGCATAGGCCCGCGCGTTCGGCAACTCATAGGGCTCCCCGAACGCCTCGCCCTCATATCGCGCCCCGACCCCGCCCGTCACATAGATCTTCCCGCCCAGCAGGTCCCGCCACAGGTTCTCCAGATTCGCCTGCATCGCCTGATCTCCGGTCTCCAGCACCCAGTCAGCTCCGGCCGCGCAGATGTATGCCGACCGCACCGCATGCCCGACCAGCGTCTCCCGCTGCGCGATCGGCGGCAGGTTCATGGACGACTGCGGCTTGCTCAGAAAGAACCCCGCGAGATCAAGGTACCGCTTCTCTCCCGTTTCCCGATACAGCTCGACCAGCGCCAGTTCCACCTCCGGGTGGCCGTCGGTGATCTCGCGCTTCCCGGGCCCAAACTCCCGGGCCAGATGGTCCGCAAACTTGCAGGCTACCTGCAGCAGCGTATCGTTTCCGGTCGCCCGGTGGTAGGCCACCGCGCCCTGCATCAAGTGCCCCGCGCAGTACATCTCGTGTGAGTACTCGAGATGCTGGTAGCGCTCGGCCTTGCGCTCCTCGATGAAATACGTGTTGAGATACCCGTCCTCTTCCTGCACCGCAGCGATGTCGGCAATGACCGCATCCGTCCGCGCTTGCAGCTCCGCGTCCTTCTCGAACTGCAGGACGTAACCCACCGCCTCGATCCACTTGTACAGGTCAGAATCAGTAAACAGCGGCCCTCTGCGCCCGACTTTCTTCCCCGCCAGTCGCCGGAAGTTGTCCATGTGGCCGTTCTCTTCCAGCAGGTCATGCAGCTTGTTCAGGCCCCGCTCGACGTTCCCCCGCCGCAGCGGACCCCAGAAGCCGTTTTCGGCCATCCGCACCGCTCCCAGCGGTACAGTCTGCAGCCGCGCCTGCGGCGTGCTGTTGGTGTCAATGATGCCCTTGCCCATGATCCTGCCTCCCGGCGATAGTAAGTGTCTTCCTCTTTCGCGAACCAGCCTCAAGCACCTGCCTCTGCCTGTCCCTGCCAATGGCAAAACGGGAGCGAGTCGCCTCGCTCCCGTCTTTCAGCCAGCTACGCCTGGGGTCTACCGCAACTGCAGCGATCCCAGTGCCGTCGCCTGTGTTCCGTCAGCTCCTCTGGCCTGTACCCGCACGAGGTAAGTCCCCGCCGGAACCTTGGTCCCGCTGTTGCCCTTGCCGTTCCAGAGTAGCGAGGTCAGCCCCGCCGGCAGATCCTGCTGTGGCAGTTCCGCAACTATCCGTCCGGCGATATTGCAGATCACCGTTCGCACCGTCGCCGCGCTGCTCAGGTTCACCGCCACCTGCGCGCCTCGCGCCGTCGGCGCGGCTGCCACCATCACAACTTGACGGCCGTCCGCGGCTGCCGTCTGGAAGTTGTACTGCTCAGACCAGCCAAACACCCGGCCGCTCGTGCCTGAGATGCCACTGGCCAGACGGACCTGGTAGTCGGCGCCGGCTAGCAGGGGCAGCTTCGGGGTGAAGCGGACCTTCTGGTTCTGCTTGAGCCATTGTGCCGAGCCGGCCACCAGCGCTGCGCCGCGGTAAACTCGGAGCCTCTGGTTGACGGAGAGCTGGTTGACCGGCCACTTGAAGGTGATCTCAATCGGGCTGGTAATCGGGACGTTCGTCGCGCCCGACGCAGGGCTGATGGCAGCTACCATCCTGGTGATCGTGGCCTTTTTGTGCGCCTTCCAGGCGCTGTAGGCGGTGCCGTCAAAGGCCCGCGCCCGCACCTGCCAGGTCTCGCCGAAGTCTACCTTGGAAGCCGGGAGGATTCGTCCGGGGTTATCGACCCACTTCGTGAGATATCCGCCTTCCGTGTTCACCTTGGCCCACTGGTATTCATAGCTGATCCCGTCGTGATCCGCGTCAGTGCTGTCGTCGGTCGCGCCGGTGAGGTCCTCCTTGCCGGGGACCGAGGGGCTGATGGTGACCCAGACCGGCCGGGTCGGCGGAGCATTCACAAGAGTGACCTCCGCTGGCGCGCACCAACCGCTGTCAACAACGCCATCGGTGGCGCAGGCCCGGACCATCCAGGTCTCGCCTTTGTTCAACGTGGCGCCCGTCAGAACGCCGTCGGTGCTGTCATAGCCCCAGATGACGGGGAATCGCGACCCGTCCTTGATCGGGCTGCCGGTTCCCGCAGGCACAAAGCCCCACTGGTACTTGAACGTGACGGTGTCTCCGTCCGGGTCAGCGCCGCCACTGACCACCGTGCCCTGCAACTGGCTGGTGACCGAAGCCGGGGACGGCGTCGCCACGATTGAGACCGAGGCGGGCGCCGGCGGCATGGTATTGGCTCTCCTGGAAGCATAGAGGGTGTTGCCATCAAAGCCAATGTTGATGCGACCACCGTTCGGCGCGGGCTCGTTGGAGTAGTCTGAGGCCGGATCGCCGGCGTCCACGCAAGGGCTGGTGACCGCATCCAGAAACCACGCCAGCCCAGTCCAGCGTCCGCCGGTGGACTGGAGGCAGTAGTTGCCCGACCCGGCATCAACGAACAGAGGGTCTACGGAGATATTGCCGTTGAGGCCGGTTTGGTCTGCAATGTTCATGTACTGTTCGGGGGTGTTGCCGTAGACGTTGCAGTAGCTGATGACGGGAGTGCTATCGTTTACCAGGTGAATTGCTCCACCGTCGGTGTTGTTGGCGATGATGTTGTTCTTGATGGTCGGCGACGAGTTCTCGCAATGGATACCGCCACCCGCGATTCCCGAGTTCCCCACTATCGTGTTGTTGGCGATGACCGGAGTGGTTGCGGGGTTGCCGGGGTCGGCGTAGCAATCCACGCCCGCACCGGTGGCCGCGGATTCATGGGGAATAACCGTGTTCCCGCTGACGATGTTATTACTGATGGTCGGGGAACCGTTCTCACACTCGACGCCGCCGCCGAAGTTCGCCGAGTTCCCGCGGATGATGTTGTTGGTTATGGTGGGCGAACTCGACTTGCAGTATATGCCACCTCCTGACAGGCCCCACGAGGTTGTGGTACCTGCCCCATTGGTGATGGTGAAGCCTGACAGCACCGACGCTGCTGTCTCTGACGTCTGGAACGTCACCACGCTGCCGCTCGCATTCCCGTTGATGATAGTGGCTGCCACCACTACAGGATTGGTCGGGTCGGCGCTGCGCACCGTTATCGGCTTGCCGCCAAAGTCTATGTTCTCCGTATACGTCCCCGCACCCACCAGCACCGTATCGCCATTCGACGCGGCATCAATCGCCGTCTGAATGCTCTGACCCGCCGACACACTGATTGTCCCCGCCCACCCCGCTGCCGCCACGAACATAGCCATCCCGCAGAGCAAATATGCCATACCTCGTCTCGCAAACATCAATAGCACCTCTTCTTGATCACGACTAGTCGTTACATTTCGTTTACCTCATTGCTCCTTCCTCCCTACCTCTGCACAGGAAATGCGCAGGAAATGTCCACCAGAACTGGATCAGGCGCGGCCATCAAGACCGCGCCTGTCACGTCTCATAGCGCCCAGTTCCTGCTACCGCAATTGCACAGCCGTCAGCGCCGTCGCCTGCGCCCCCTCAGCCCCTCTGGCCTCCACCCTCACCAAGTACGTCCCCAACGGTACCCGTGTCCCGCCCTTCCCCTTGCCGTTCCACACGAGGCTGCTGACGCCCGCCGGCAAGTCCCGCTCCGCCAACTCCGCCACCACTCTGCCTGCGATGTTGCAGACCACCGTTCGCACCCTGGCGGCCGTACTCAGGCTCAGGGTCACCTGCGCCCCTGCCGCCGTCGGTGCCGCCGTGATGCTCATCGCCGTCGAGGCAGTCGCGGGTGCGGTCTTGAACCAGTAATTCTCGCCCCATCCAAGCACCCGGCCATCGGTGCACACAATCCCCGAATCCACGTTGACCCGGTAGTAGGTGTCAGGTAGAAGCTCTACCTTCGGCCTGAGCTTCACCTTGCGATGGGCGGTCACCCACGTCATCACCGCCGGCACCGCTGTCGTCCCGCGCTTGAGTTGCACCCGCGTCGTCACCGTCTCCTGCCGCACAGGCCAGCGGAAGCTCACGAACACACATGCCGTCACCGGCACGCCGTAAGTCTTCGGCTGCGGTAAGACTCCTGCCATGTTGGTGATGGTGACGCTGCCGCCGATCTTCCACGGGCTGCCGAGCTCACCGTCAAGCGCCTGCGCCCGCACTCGCCACGTCTCCCGTATCGCCAGGTTGGACGCCGCCAGCGTCCTGCCGGTGTAGTCCCAGGTGCCCCAGGTGCCGTCGGGGCGCAGCTTCGACCACTGGTACTTGTAGGTCAGGCTGTCCCCGTCCTCGTCAGTGGAGCCGGTCGCGGTGGCCGTCAGCCGTTCCGGTCCTGGCGCGTCGGGAGAGATGGTCACGGTCTCCGGTGCCGTGGGCCTGTGCTGCGTGCATGACTTCGACGCATAGACGGTATTGCCGTCGAAGCCCATGTTGATGCGCCCGCCGTTGGGCGCCGGTTCGTTGCCGAACGCGGAAGCCGGATCGCCTGCGTCAATACAGGGGCTGGTCACGGAATCGCTAACCCAGGCGCTGCCATCCCAGCGCCCGCCGCGAGATTTGAGGCGCAGGTTGCCACCGTTGGCGTCGGCGAAAAGAGGATCAACCGAGCAGTTCCCATTGCTACCGCTCTGGTCGGGCCAGTTCACGTAGTCGCAGCCCTTGTTGCCCCATACCACGCAGTAGGTCACGACCGGATGCGACCCCTCATACGCCACGAACAGCCCGCCGCCTCCGGTGTTGAGGGCGATGATGGTGTTCCGGATCTTCGGTGAGGCCTCGTCGCAGTAGACACCGCCGCCCGCCTGCCGCCCCAGGTTGCCGCTGATGGTGTCGTTGGTGAGGGTCGGTGAGGAGGAGTAGCAGAACACGCCCCCGCCAAGCTCGGCCGAGTTGCCACTGATGGCATTGTTGGCGAGGCCCGGTGCGGCGTACTCGTCGCAATACACCCCGCCGCCCTCTTGCAGGGCCGAGTTGTCTCTGATGGTGTTGCGGAGCACGCGGGGTGAGGAGGACCAGCAGAACACTCCGGCCCCGAAGCGAGCGGAGTTGCCATTGATGGCATTGTCGGTGATGGTGGCTGAGGACTGGGACGAGCAGGAAACGCCCCCGCCCCCATCGTCGGCGGAGTTATCGCAAATGGTGTTGTGGCTCAGCATCGGGCAGGAGCGTAAGTCGCAGGAGACGCCGCCGCCGTCCCAGCCTGCCCAGTTGCCGCTGATGGTGTTACTGGTCAGGGTTGGCGAGGCCCCGCGATGGCACGCCACACCGCCGCCGTTGTAGCCAGCAGTGTTACCGCGAATGATGTTGCGGGTCAGGGTCGGGGAGGAGCCGATACACAGCACGCCGCCACCGAAACGGTTGCCTTCTTGATCGCAGGTGCCACTGCCATTGGTGATAGTGAAGCCACTGAGTACCGAATTGGCCGTCTCCCCGGAGGCCAGGGTGACCACGCTGCCCTGTTGGTTGCCATCAATCACCGTCTGGGACGCGATACAGTGGTTGGTCGGATCACTGCTCTGGACCGTGATCGCCTTGCCTCTGAAATCAAGGTTCTCCCTGTACCGCCCGACAGCCACCACTATCACCTCACCATCGGCCGCAGCATCAATCGCCGCCTGAATGGTGGGATAGCCATCGGGAACGTGGAGGCAAGCCTCGCAAGTCCGGCAGGCCAGCAGCATCGCACTAGCCGCCAGGGACACCCACAAGCAGAGACTCCCGCGGCAGAAGACCCAACGACCTGCGCCCATGGACGCCTCCCTCTCACCAGTACGCGCGCAACTCGGTTCTCCCGCCCCGGTCTTCCCGAACGCCGGTGGGAAACGCTTTCACTATTTTAGACGCGTCCGGCGAAGCCGCGCCTCAGAATCTCGGCTGCCGACGGCTCGCTATCGCAGCTGCAGCGGCGTCAGCGCCGTCACCTTCCCGCCACTGTCGTTCCGCGCCTCCACTGTTACCAGGTACATCCCCGCAGGCGCTTTCACACCGCTCAGCGTCCTCCCGTTCCATGCCAGCGAACTCACTCCCGCCGGCAGGCCCGCCTCCGGCAGCACCGCGATGGCCCGTCCGGCCATGTTGCTGATGCTTACCTGCACCTCCGCCGCCGAGCTGAGGACCACCGAGATCGCCGCTCCCTGCGCCGTATCTGCCGCACTCGCCGTTACCATCCCCGCCGCCCCGGCCGCAAGCTCCGTCGTGAACCGCCAGCTCTGGTCCTGCCCCATCGCAACCCGGCGTGAGGTCATGCACGCCCGCCGCACCGTGACTGTATACGATGTTCCGGCCGCCAGGGCGTTGTCTGGGTTGAAGGTCGCCGTCTTGTTGTCCTCGCTCCAGGTCCAGACACCGCTTCCCACTGCCGGCGCGATGACGACATTATCCTGCACGCTCACGCGGTTCATGGGCCGGTCGAACGTCACCAGGATGTTCATCGAACGTGCCACGCCCTCGCCACGGGGCCGCCAGTTGGTGAGTGCCGCCCCGTCGTTGGTAGTGAACGAGGAGGCAAAGCCCGTGGTCACATCGCCACCGTCTTGCCGTGTGATCACGCTGCGGAAGCCGACCTGATGGTCAGTCAGCCCCGCAAGCGGCGTTGTTGGTCTGATGCGCAGCACCGTACCAGGGGTAGTCCAGGACGCAGTGCGCTCCGGCTCGACGTCGCCGGCACGGAGGAACAAAGCGGCTGCCGCATCCTCCAGTACCGGCCTTCGGAAGGTGACCACGACGTTGGGCCAGCGATACACGCCGCTGGCGCCATCGGCCGGCGCTATGGACTCCACCAGCCCCCGCAACGTCACGGCCGCGCTCGCGCGCCAGCCGCTGAACAACGTCCCGTCGGTCGCCTTCACTCGCGCCCTGATCTTCGCCCCGGGGGGCAGATCATTGGTCGGTAGGCTCGGCCAATCTGCCCAAGCTTCCCAGGTACCATCACCCTCCGGGTCCACCTGGAACTCGTGCCAGTAGAAGACCTGATCCCCGTCCGGGTCAATGCTCCCGTCCCCGTCGGCTATCAGTAGATCGCCCTGTACCGGCGCCGCTGGCGTAAGGGTGCAGAGAGTCGGTGTGCTCGGCGCGTGGTTGACGTTCCTGACCTGCACCGGCTGGCTGTAAGACCAGCCGCTGTCCGCCGTCGCAGTGTGCGCCCTGGCCGCCACCCGCCACCACTGGCCGTTGCTGGTTGCCCCTCCCGGCAAGGGGTTGACGGTGATCGCCGACCAGGTCCACGGGCCGGCCTGGCTCAAGCTCACTTGCCACTCATACTGGTAGCTGATCGGGTCGCCATCGACGTCCTGGCTGCCCTCCGCCGTCGCCGTCAGCGGATCAGCGAGCACAGGGGTCAGCGGGCTGACGTTCACGCTCGTCGGTCGCGTCGGGGGATGCTGGACGTCGGTTAACGTGACCTCGGCGCTGCTGTTCCATGGCCCATAGGCATTGCCGTCATGCGCCCGCGCCTGTGCCTTCCACCTCTCGCCCGGAGCGGTGCGGGAGGCCGGCAGCGTGCGGGTGTACGCATCCATGAGTATGAGGCCATTCCTGACCCAGCGGTACTGGTAGGTCAGGGCGTCGCCGTCTGCGTCGGTACTGCCGACAGCCGAAGCGGTGAGGTCATCGTCTTCATCCGGCTCGCCTGGCGATACCAGCACCCTGGTCGACGTCGGCGCCGTGTTGGCGATCGTGATGATGTCCGAGTATATGAACCCGGACTTGGCCCCATGACTGTCACAGGCCCGCGCCCGCACTCGCCACTGCTGGCCCTTCGTGGTCCTGAAGGCCAGCAGCGTCTGGCCGTCGTAGGCCATGTACTTGCCCCAGATGGCGCCGCTCTTGACTGACCACTGGTACTCGTAGGTGATTGGATCGAGGATCACAGCGGTGTTGTCGCCGTCAACCGATCCCGAGGCTGTGGCGGTGATGGCGTCCGCGGTTCGGGGCTGCGAGGGGTTGATCGCCAGGGAAGTGGGCGTGGTCGGGGTCGCGTTCTCGACTATGATGCTGACTTCTCGTATCTCGGTGCTGTTGTCGTCGCCATCGTTCGTCCAGCACTGCAGCCGGAGCGTCTGCCCGCCCTGTGTCACAACCTCCGAAAGCTCCGGACCATTGCATAGCCACTGCAGGCTGCCGTTGCCCAGCACGCGATGCCACACGATGCTGTAGCTTATCTGGTCGCCGTCAATATCGCTGCCCCCGACGGCGGTCGCCGTGATACTGTCCGCCCCAGTGGGGTGCAGCGGGCTATAGGTCAGCCCGGTCGGGGCCGTCGGCGGTGTGTTGCCCACGGCTATGATGTCGCCTGCCGTCCACGAGCTATAGTACTCGTACAGGGGCAGGGCGCACCTTACCCGGGATCGGAACTGAACCTGCGCCCCCTTCGTCCAGTTGCCCGTGACAACTGCCGCCTGGCCCCAACTGGACTGCTTATAGTTGTCTTCATGGCTCGTTTCGCAAACCGAGGAGCTCCAGTCCGACCAACCCGCTGTCGAGTTGGGCCTGGTCCGGTACGCGAAGAAGTAGATGACGTCGTAGGTCTCGGTCTCTCCCAAGACGGGGTCCCATTGCGCCTCGTACCCGCCCTCACCGCGACAGGTATAGGTGGTGCCATAGCGGGGCCCGAAATCGAAACTTGCAGTGACGTCGGTCGGCTGATGCGATACCGCATACAGATGCGCCTCAGCCGGCACACCGCTCAAGATGACGGCAGCTACCGCCAGAAGTGCAAAAGACACCCGGTGCACGTTTGTCATGTGGCTGGGCCTCCCTCGACGCAAACTGAGCAGACAACCTGGTTACTCAATTTCGTCGCAAGCTTCATCTTCTCCTGCCGCCGCCGTAGATGAAGCTGTTCCGCCAGCCCAGGGCGCTCATCACTTGCGCGGGCGCGCTACCAGCGTCACATCATCAAACCACACCTTGCCCTTGCCCCTCAGCACCAGAAACACCGTCAGCCGGCCGTGCTCCAGGTCCGGAACCTCCTTCGGCCGCAGCACCACTCGGTACTGCGTCCACCCCGTCGTCCCGCTGATGACATCGGTGCTGTTGCCACTCGCCGGCCCGGACGGCGTGAACGCGCTCATTACCATATAAGCCTTGTTCGCCCCCTCTGTCTTCATCCACACCGACGCCTCGTAGTCGCAATCGGCCCGCAGCCCCACCGTACGATGCCAGTTCAGATACACCTTCTCGTCCGGCCCGCCGTCATTGCTGATGCTGACGCACGACTCCCCGTCATGCGCCCCCGCCTCCTCCCACACAAACGCCACCTTATCCCCAAACTCCTGCCGGGTATCGGTGTTGAGCGGCCACAGGTTCGGGTTCGCCGGGCACCACCCATACGGCAGATCGCCCACGCCATTCTCAAACCCGCTGTTGTACGTCATGTCAACGGCAGGCTGCTCCTGCACGCCAATGAACTCCACCGGCTCCAGGCGCACGTCATCAATCCATGCCGTGCCGCTGGACTGCAGCATGTGAATGCTCAGCGTCCCCTCGGTCACCGGCTGGCACACCCAGAACTCCGTCTCCATCGTGGCCCATTCCGGTGAATTCCCGACCGCCACGTTGTGCGCTATCGCGCTGTGCTCGGTGCCGCCCGTCATATCCCGCGCCGTCAGCTTCACCACCAGCCGCGGCTGCCCCTCGGTGCGGTACTGCATGCGGAACCGGTAGTGCCGAGTCTCGACCAACGGTATCGTCGGCCAGTTCTGGATTCCCTGCAGCTTCTCCCCGATCTTCCCGCTGATCTTCACAGCCTTGCCGCCACCGGCCACGGGGCTCTCCACCAATTCGCTTGCTCCCCCTCCGTTCAAAACCACCCACCCGGCCAGCCCAGCGTCGAAATTCCCATTGGCAACGCGGTTCTCGCCGTAGGCATAGTCTCCCGCCGCCCCCGGCAACTTCCCCTTCAGCAGTACATACCCATCAACCGTCTTCTCATACTTGCATCCCACCTGCCGGCAGACCTCAGCCAGCACCGCCACCAGGTCCGTATGCTCCATCTTCAGCGTCACCACTCCCGCCAGCCCCTCCTGCGCGGTTAGCTTCAGCCCCATCTGTTGCGACAGCGCCTCCAGTGCCGCTGGCAGCGGCTTACCCTCAATATTCACCGAAATCCCCTGAGCCTGCACCGGCAGGCACCCCACGATCATCCCGAGCACACACATAACGGCTACGATGGCAGTAAGTCTCATGTTGCGCACATCCTTCCCCTGAGTTGATGGCACACTGCCCTTACCCCTACTGTAGAACCGGCCCTATTGAACTGTTAGACCCGCCTCAGTCGGCCTCCGGCCCCTTTTGCCCGTTTTGCTCCGTTACCTTCTCTAGCGCCTGCTCCTCCTGCTCCTGCTTCTGCTCGATCTGCTTCTCGCTGTCCTCAATATGGCCGAGGATGCCCTCGATCTTGACGAGAATGCCGTCCTGGTTTTCGAGGATTTGCTTCTGCGCATCCATCTGCTTCATCTGGTTCGCATACAGGCTGGCACCCACCACCGCATTGACGGCCAGCAGCAGCAACTGCAGATCGTTCTCCAGGTTGAGCAGCAACTGGTTCAGCTTCGGCGGATACATGACCCGCAAAATCACGCAAAACGTCAGCGCCGTCCAGAAGAACCACATGTTCCCGGTAGCGTTGGCAATGACCACCGCAATCCTATCATTGAACCCCTTCACCTTTTCCATAGTCGCCTCCCTGGTTCCCCCTTACGCATTAACAACCTCAATCAGCGCCATGATATTCTCCGGCCTGGCATCCCCCGGTATCCCATGCGCCGGGGCCAGGATGTAGCCGCCGTCCTTGCCCACCTCCGCCATCATCCGCTTCGCCTCCGCCCGCACTTCCTCCGGCGTCCCGTACGGCAGTAGCTGCTGCGTGCTGATCCCGCCCCAGAAGCTCAGCCGGTCCCCGTATAGCCGCTTCATCTCGTACGGGTCCATGACTTCCGGCTGGAAGGGGTTGAAGCAGTCCAGGCCGATCTCGATGAGCTGCGGGAACAGCTCCTGCACCATCCCGCACGAGTGGATCGTCACAAACTTCCCCGCCGCCTTGCCCGCCGCATACATCCGCGCCAGACGCGGCTTGAGGAACCGCTCCCACAGCCTCGGCCCCATGAGCAGGCCCCGCTGGCTCCCCCAGTCATCCCCGAAGTGAATGGCATCAATGTCGTACTTCAGCGCCTGCTCGATCACTGCCACGTTGTAGTCGCAGATCACGTCCAGAAGCTCATCCACAAACTCCGGCGCCTCGATCATGTCCATGAAGAAGTTTTCCATCCCCCGCATCGTCCATGCCCGCTCGAAGAGCGAGAACCCGATGCCAAACTGCACGAACTTCCCCTCCCCCGCCGCGATGCTCTCCTTTAGGCCCCTCAAACTTCGCCGGGTCGCGCGGGTCGGGCATTTCCAGCTTGTCCAGGTTCCGCTCCGGTATCACGCGGTTGCACACGTTCCCGATGTCCCGGTCAATCGAGCGGTCCCACTGCACGCCGAACTCATCCTGCCACAGTGTCTCACTTAGCCACTGGTCCTTGGGCCCCGGCCTCGCGCCAACGCCATGCAGCGCGTTGTCGATCAGGGGCCAGAAGCTATCCCCATACCGCGCGGTCATAGCCGCCGCGGCCTTCTGGGTAAAGCCAATGGTATAGGGCGTCCGGTCAGGTTGCCGGTGCTCAAGCGAAGCAACAACGCGCTCTTTGTTGGTCATGACACTCTCCCAGACAGTACTGCATGCGCGTCGGTGCGAGACGCACCGACCTACGCGACAGACGGCGCGTAGGCGAGTTCGTCTCGAACCCAATGCCCTGCATGCGCGTCGGTGCGAGACGCACCGACCTACGCGACAGATGGCGCGTAGGCGAGTTCGTCTCGAACCCGCGCCCGGTCGTGCGACGCCGCGTAGGCGGGTTCGTCTCGAACCCGCAGCACTGCCAGGAGCCTTCGACAGGAAAAAGAACGGCACCTGCCGGAGCGGTCGTCCGGCAGGTGCCGGGAGGCACGAGGGGCTCGGGAGGGGCAAGCTCAGGGCGCCGGCGCGAATTGGGCCGGGGCCGCGGGCGCCGACGGATGGCGCATGCGCCGCCGATGGTTCACGACCAGCACCGCGAGCACCAGCAGCACGACGGCGAGCATGGTGCCCCCGGCGATCAGAGTGCCGCTGCCG
>JBDKRC010000080.1:0-13972 GCA_039683575.1 Armatimonadia bacterium
AGCAGGGCCGCGTGACCGGTCTAAGAAATGTCTGGCTAAAACTGCGCGAACGGCTCTGGGAGCAGCCCACAAAGGCCCAGCTAAGGTGTCTAGGTTTTTTGTGAGGCACTACTGGCGAGCCGCCCGCGCTACTGGTGAGGGTTACAGCTGCCGTCGAAAACAGGGAATACCTGAGCCTGGTGGGGCGTCTGTATGGTAACTACGGATTGAGGTGAGGCTATGTCACGTGTTTCCAAGGCGGCTTTGGTGATGGGTTGTGCGGCGCTGATTCTCACGATGGTGCCGGCGATGGCGCAGGGCGGGGCAAGGCAGAAGGGCGGGGAGCGGCGCGGTGGCGGGATGCGGTCAATGGGTTTTGTGGAGCAGTCATGGGCGGCGCTTTGTTTTGAGGTCAACATCAGTCAGGCGCAGATCACGAAGCTGAAGCCGAGCTATCAGTGGGCGTGGAAGACGCGGAATGCGGCGATGAAGTCCGCAATGGCGAATCGTGATTTCGAGTCGCTGGGCAAAACGATGACGTCGGTGAGGTCATCGCTGGAGACCAAGATCAAGAGCGTCCTGACCAAGCAGCAACTGGCGCAGTGGAATAAGTGGCAGGCAGAGCAAGCCAAGCGGATGATGCGCGGCGGGCCGGGCGGGGGCAAGAAGAAGTAAGGCAAGAGTGCAAAGAAGGGGGTAAGGCACCGCTGGAGAAATCTGGCGGTGTCTTTTTGATTCATGGGTCAGGATGGACAGTCGTCATGCCGGATTCTCCGGCACCCTGAAACCGTGAAAAGCGGGAGACGTCCGAGCGGGCAAGGATGCCCGCGCTCCAAACGGCCCGTCACCCCCGCAGACCCCATTTTTCGGAGCAGGATAACGGCGGATGGGCAGGATGATGGCGGCGAAGCCGCGGTAGCGGCGCAAGATAAGGGGGAGGGTGATGAACAACCAGGCGATTGTCATTGCGGTGGTGGCGGGGCTGGTGCTGGGCTGGTATCTCATTGAGTTTGTGGTGAAGCGGGAGCGGGGGGAGAAGCTGCCGCTGGGGCAGGATCCGCTGCGGGTGCTGCGGGTGGCGGTGGGGAGGGTTTGGCGGCAGAGGGTGCTGCTGTTGGTATTTGTGGGCTTTTGGGTGGGGTCGCAGCTCGTGGCGCAGCTTGTGACTGACCCGCTCATCAACCAGCCGCAGATGAAGCGGATGGGGATTGAGCGCGGGGCGCCGACGCCGGTGGGACAGGGGCTGGCGGAGCGGTGGGGGCTGGTTGCAGCGGGCGACGGATGGAGTGAGGCGCTGCATCAGAGCGTGCCGCGGTTGGGGGAGGTGCTTGGAGGCAAATGGGATACCGTGGTGTATACGGCGCTGTATCTGGCGCTGGCGATGGTGTTTTTCCGACTTTGGCGAGAGCAGCCTGCGTGGTTGGGGCAGGCGAGGCGGGCGCCGCTGGGGATGTTCGCGTTGCTCAGCGCGGTAATGATTGCGCTGATGTTTGGTCTTCATTGGTATGGGACGCGGTTCGAAAGCGCCCAGCACCCTTCCATGGTGCTTCACTACGTGAGCCTTGGGGGTCTGGTTGTTGCGCTGGTGGCGATGGTGCCGCTGACTGCGGCGGTGTGGCATTTGCTTTTGCAGGTGGTGCGAAGCGGAACATGTTCGTGTGCGCTGGCGGTGCGGGCGGGGCTGGTGATGTGGAAGCCGGTACTGTGGTATTTGCTGCTGACGATGGTGCCGGTGATGGCGGTCTCGCTGCTGGCGCGGAGTGTCTTCTACATGACGTGGGTGGTCACGTGGTGGTATGTACCGGCGGCTTTGTTGTTTGTGCCGCTGATTGTCTTGGACCGGCGGATGGGGCTGTGGAAGGCGATGGGACGGCATTTCGATGTGGTGGGCGACAATGCCTGGGACGTGTTTGTGTTTGCGGTGAGGCTCATGGCTTTGATGTTGCCGGTGCGGTTGTTGTTGCATATGATGCAGTTCAGTGGGCCGGGGTGGTTTGAGGGGGTGCGAGGGGTGCTGGAGGACGGGGTGGGACTGTTGATGGCGGTTTGGGTGGTGGGGTGGTTTGGGGTTTTGAGGTATGGGGAGGAGAGGTGGTTGGAGGGGCGAGGGTTGGTCGGTGAGGGTCGCGATCAGTGATCGATCGTACAGGAGGGGCTATTGAGGGGGAGGTGGTGAGGGCGGAGGGTTGGTCGGGGTTGATCGCGCTCTGGTGAGCGCTCCTACAGGCAGCGGTAGCGGCTGAGGCTAAGGGGTCGGCGGTAGCGGCTGAGGCTAAGGGGTCGGCGATAACGGCGCGGCCGGGTACGAGCCCCGGCCCTACAGAACGGCGAACGGGCCGGATGCTTTGCATTCGGCCCCTCCTGAGAAGAAGGAGATTGTGATGAAGACCATTGTTGAGCCGGCGCGGGAAGTACCTGTTGTTCGTGACGTGGATGTTTGTGTACTGGGCGGAGGGCCGGGAGGGATCACGGCGGCGTGGCAGGCGGCTAAGCATGGGGCTAAGACGCTCCTGGTTGAGCACTATGGGTTCCTGGGTGGGATGGCTACGGCGGGGCTGGTGGGGCCGATATTGGGCTTGCGGGAAGTCGGGAAGGACGCGGCTACTGTTGAGGGGATGACGCGAGAGTTTGCGGATTTGATGCTTTCGCTCGGGGCGGGGAGGCCGTGGGAAGAACATGTGCGGACGGGGTGCATTCCCTTTGAGGCGGAGACGTTCAAGCTGGCCTGCGACCAGATGTGCGGGCGGTATGGGGTTGACCTGCTGCTGCACAGTACGGCAGTCGGGGCGGTTGTGGAGGAGGGGGCGCTGCGGGCGGTGACGATTGAGAACAAGTCCGGGCGGCAGGCCATCATGGCCAAGTGCTTTGTGGATGCCACCGGAGATGCGGATATTGCGTTTCGGGCGGGCGCGGAGTGCACGCTGGGGCGGCCGGTGGATAACATGCCGATGGCCAACGGGAGCACGTTCCATGTGGGCGGGCTGGAGAATCTGACCGATGAGATGCGTAAGGCAGCGGCGCAGGTGATGGATGAGGCGCGGCAGGAAGGGATCATCAAGGTCTATGGGCTGGGCGTCGGTGGGCAAGGGTCCACGCTACGGGCGGGCTTTACGTCCATCAACTGCACCCGGTGGCCCGGCAACCCGGCGGATGTTGAGGTGCTGACCGAGGGCGAGGTCTACACGCGCGACATGATCCACCGGATCGTGAAGCTGTGGCGGGAGCGGGTGCCGGGCATGGAGAATGCGTATCTGGCGCTGACGCCGACACAGTTGGGGCTGCGGGAAAGCCGGCAGCTCGTGGGCGAGAAGCGGGTGGTCGGGGCCGATGTGGTGGAGGGCAAGAAGCTGGCGGACGCCGTGGCGCGGTGCTCGTACTGGATTGACATACACTGCCCGCGGGGGTTTGCGGCACCGGGCGTGCATCTGTGCTGGAAGAAGTGCGCGCAGACCGACTGTTATATGATGACCGAGCACATGGACATGCTGCCGGATGAGCTTTACCCGCCGGACTATTTCGACATCCCGTATGGCGCCCTGGTGCCGGCAAAGCTGGATAACCTGCTGGTGTCGGGCCGGTGCTGCTCGCTGGATTACCAGGCGATGAGCGCGGCACGGGTGATGGGACCGGTCATGGCGATTGGGGAGGCTTGTGGCGTGGCGGCGGCAATGGCGGCAGATGGGAGAAAGGCGCCGCGGGAGGTTGAGGTGGAGGCGCTGAGGGAGAAACTCTTGGCGGCGGGATGTGTTTGTTAGGGGAGGACGGCGAAAACGGAAAACAGAAAACGGAAAACGGGTCGGAGGGGTGATCGGTGATAACGGCCGGCCGGGTACGAGCCCCGTGCGACGCAGACGTCGCTACGCCCTACAGCCGGGGGTTGGTCGGGGACTGGGGCCGGCTGAAGCTCGGCCCCTCCGACGTGGTGCGAAGGGTTGGTCGGGGATAACGGCGGGCCGGCTGAAGCTCGGCCCCTCCGACGCGGTGCGGAGGGTTGGTCGGGGATAACGGCGGGCCGGCTGAAGCTCGGCCCCTCCGACGCGGTGCGGAGGGTTGGTCGGGGATAGCGGCGGGCCGGCTGAAGCTCGGCCCCTCCGATACGGCGCAGAGGGTTGGTCGTAGATTTCGGCGGGCATGGAGTGATATGCGTTCCGGACATGATGATACAACCTATGGGGTAGTGTTTGCTGACTCGTTTCCGGATGAGGTTAGGACTGTTTGTGCGCGGATGGCGGCGGAGTATGCCGAGGTCTGGGGCCTGGATTGCTGGCTCATTGACGCGGCGGGAGAGGTCATTGGCGCGGGGGGGAAGTGCGGCGAGGGTTGTGGGGGCGGCCGGCGGTGCCGGGAGCTGCGCCGCGGGGCCGTGGAAGAGGCCGCGCGATGGGGGGAGCCGTATATCCTGCTGTGCCCGCACAACGTGATGATCTGGGCAGTGCCGGTGATGCAGAATGCGCTGGTGCTCGGGGGGCTGATCGGGGCGGCGGCGCAGGCTGAGGGGCATGCCATCGAGACAGCGGTGGTGCAGCGGGCGGCGGAGGATCTGCTGCGGCGGGCGGTGGCGGCGAATGTCACCAACAGCGCGCATATGGAGCTGCGGCGGCTGGAGGCGCAGCGGGAGTCGGCGCGGGCGGAGGCCATCCACGCGGTTAAGGATCAAGACTACCACTCGATACGGGAGATCTACCTGGTGGAGGAGCCGTCGCTGATCGCGGCGGTCAAGCGCGGGGACAAGCCGGCGGCGCGCGAGATCATCAACCGAATTCTGGTGGGCATCTATTTCATGGGGCGCAATCGCCCGCTCTTGCTCAAGAGTTTTCTGCTCGAGCTGATCGTCATCATGTCGCGCAGCGCGGTGGAGGCGGGGGCGGACCCGAGCACGCTTTTGGGGACGAACTATTCGGCGTTCAATGAGCTGGCGCAGATTGAGAGCGAGGAGGAGTTGACGGCGTGGCTGGTTGAGATGCTGGAGCGGACGATGGACGCCATCAGCCATCACCACCGGTACCCGATCAGCGTGCTGCTCAGCGAGGCCATTCGGTACATGCAGGAGCACTCGGGGGAGGAGCTGTCGCGAGACGACATTGCGCGGCGGGCGTGCCTGTCGCCGGCGCACTTCAGCCGGGTAGTGCGGCAGACGTTTGGATATTCGTTCACGGAGCTCTTGGCGCGGATGCGGGTGGACAAGGCGCGGGAGCTATTGCGGCTGAGCGAGAAGAGCCTGGCGGAGATCAGCGCCGAGTGCGGCTTTGCGGATCAGAGTTATTTTACGAAGGTATTCCAGCGTTACACAGGACAGACGCCGGGCGAGTTCCGACGCGGACATTAGTCGTATTCCCTCTCCCCTATTCCCCCTCACCATTTCACCAAATAGCACAATCCCACCATATTCTGCACCGAGATTACACAAAGGTTGGCACCAGCGTGCCATACGTTTTGACGCGTGGGGGGTAGACTTGGAGGCGTAGGGTTAGGTAGGGGAGCGGGCGAGACGCCCGCACTACGCGGAGGGGTGAGGCGGAGGGTAGTCGGGGGATAACGGCCGGCGGGGTACGAGCCCCCGCCCTACAGCCGGAGAGACAGGCGGGCGGGACGCCTGGACTGCGCGGGGTGGGGTGGTGGAGGGTGGTCGGGGATGACGGCCGGCGGGGTACGAGCCCCCGCCCTACAGCCGAGGGGTGGTCGGGGATGACGGCTGGGCCGGCTGAAGCTCGGCCCCTCCGAGAGGCGCAGACAGCGGATGACCTGAAGGTGAGATTGTAGATGGAACGACAGTACTACCTGAACCTGGCGCAGAGCGGACTTAAGATGCCGATTGGGACGGATCTGGTGCTGCATGAGCAGGAGGATGCGAAGGCGGTGCTGCGGGATGGCGTGCGGCTGGGGCAGGTGATGGCGCAGGCGGCTAACCGCTACCGGACGCCGTTGGCGCTCCCGGTGATGAACCTCGAATTGGAGAAGGAGCAGTTGCTGGCGCTGCTGGAGGTGGATACCGAGGACCCGGCGCGGTACCACTTTGGACGCGAGGACTGGGAGGGGTTGCATGCGAAGCTGGAGGACAGGATTGGAGAGCCGCTGTCGGAGCCGATGCAGGCGCTTTGTGACGCGCTGACCGGGCTGCGAGAGACGACGGCGCTGGTGCCCGTGGGGATGTGTATCGGACCGTTTTCGCTCATGACCAAGCTGCTGGCGGACCCGATCACGCCGATTGCCATGGCGGGGATGGGGATGAGCGCGGAGGAGGACAAGGGGATCGCGGCGGTGGAGGGAGCGTTGGAGCTGGCGGTGCGGGTCATCGAGCGGTATATCGAGGCACAGTGCGAGGCAGGGGCCAAGGCGATCGTGGTGTGCGAGCCGGCGGCGAACAACGTGTACCTGTCGCCTAAGCAGATTGAGAGCGGGTCGGACATATTCGAGAGATTCGTGATGCAGTACCTGCGGCGGCTGAAGTATGTGATGCTGGACCAGGACGTGGACCTGATCCTGCATGACTGCGGCGAGTTGACGGACTGGATCGTACAGGAGTTTGCGCGGCTTGATCCGGCGATCCTGAGCCTGGGGAGTTCGCGGAAGCTGTGGGAGGACGCGCGGCTTCTGCCCAAGACGATTGTGCTGTTTGGGAACCTGCCGTCAAAGCGGTTCTATTCGGACAATGAGATCACGCGGACGCAGGTGGAAGCGCAGGGCGCGGAACTCGTGGCGAGGATGCAACAGGTGCGGCACCCCTTCATCCTGGGGTCGGAGTGTGATGTGCTGCATGTGGAGGGGTGCGAGGAGACGATCCAGGCGAAGGCGATGGCGATAGTGGGCTGCTGCGGAGGGCATGGGGGCGGTGTGGAGGAGGAGGTTGTGGCGGCGGCGAGTAGCTGAGGGGCCCTGTCCCCCGGCCCCTCTCTGAGACCGCAGACGGTCTCCTATGAGACCGCAGACGGTCTGCAGGAGAGGAGAGCACGGGTCGCGATCGCGAGTGAGGCTGGGAGGGATTGAGGGTTGTCGGAGACAACGGCTGGGCCGGATGCGCGATGAGACTGCGCATGCGGCCCCTCCCAGGAGAGAGAGACGGCCCCTTCGAAGAGAGAGACGGGCCCGCCAGTTTGTTGGCGGGCCCTTTTGTTTGCTGTGGCCGGAGAGATCAGTGAGCGATGGTGTAGTGCATGCCGGGATACGAGGGGCGAACCGTTGAATTCCACTGCAGCCACTTGGCGTGGCCGTCGGCGAAGCCGTAGTTGGCGCCACCGTTGTGGACGTCCTTGGCGATGTGTGTCTCGAACTCGCTGTAGGCGCTCGGGTCGCTCCAACTGGTGCCGTCGTCGGGCCAGGGGTGGTAGCCGGTCTCGTTGACGCCCTGCTTGCGGATCGAGATGGCGATCTGCTCGGCTGGGGTCTCAAAGGCCGACATGGCCCAACCGTGGGCGAAGAGGCCGTTGAGCAGGTAGTCGGTCTGCGGCTCGGAGGAGGTGGCTTTGTAGGCCGGGCAGCGGAACATCTGGGCGTTCTTTACGTATGGCTGCATGGGCTGCCACCAGTCGTAGCCGAGTTCATGGTTGACGTAGGGGTAGCATTCATCGTAGTCCTGCGCGTACATCTGCAGGGCCGTGCTAAGCTGGCGGACGTTGCTCAGACAGGCGGTCTGACGGGCCTTGGCACGGGCTTTGGCGAAGACCGGGAAGAGGATGGCGGCGAGGATCGCGATGATCGCGATGACGACAAGTAGCTCTATGAGGGTGAAACCGCGTTTGTGCATAATCGTTCCTCCTTGAAAGGACGGTCAGGTGAAGTGCATCATTGGCTGCCAGAGCATCTGTAGAGGCCCTGGCAGCGGAGGCTCAGACAGAGAGTCTGAGGGATAGGGCACGACCTAACCGATAGGAGGACCGCGGCGGAGGAAGTAGACGGGGCTCGCGACAGGGGCCACTGCAATGGCCGCAGGCGCGAGCCTGCGAGCCTGCAAGGCCGGAAGGGATAGTAGGAGGAGGAGCGGAAGGGCGGCGACGGCGGTGGAGAGCACGAGGCAGACCACGCAGTCGTGGTGGTCGTGTTCCTGATGTCCGCAGAGGTCCACGTGAATGTGGACGTGCGCGAGCGCCCCGGCAGTGGCAATGACCAGCGCCAGAAGCATCGCGGCTGCGGATTTTCGCCGCAGTGGGGACAAACGAAACGCCTCCTCACCGACATGAACATCAACAGCAGACGGCGCGGTTCCCTGGGGGCGGCGGAATCGCTATAATGAATGCCGATTCGCCGGGACTATGGGAGGACGCAATGATTGGGATTCGATCTAGCAGGCATTCCACCGGACGCACCGCGCGATTCGGGCGCACTACGGTGCGTGTCAACGGATTCGGGCGCACCACGGTGCGCCCCTACTTGTTGGCGCTACTGGTCTGTGTTATACCCGCTGCCGCGCAGGATTTGACGCGGCTGAACCCTGAGAATGTGCCAGTTGTGCTGCAGCAGCCGCTGAAGTTGCTTGCCACTACCGCCATGTCCGGGGTGGGCAAGGACTACTATTCGCTCAAACCCGGGCAGAGCGCGGTGATCGGCGAGGTGAAGGGTCCGGCGGTGATTTTCCGCGTGTGGTCAACGTCGAGCAAAAGCGCGATGGTGTCGCTGGACATGACTGTGGATGGGAAGACGGAGCGGCTGTACACGAACGGGAAGCTGCCGACGGGGGCGCTGAAGGACGATCCGCTGCGGGCGATGGATATGCAGGCTTACTGGTCGTATGTGCCGGTGTTCGTGAGTAAGCGGGCGGTATTCCGCGCCACTAGCATCGAAAAGACCGAGGAGATCAAGTTCTACCTGCAGGCCGGGTACCGGACGGCTACGGCGGCGCAGCTTGCGGAGGCGCGGGCGTTCGATATCGGGGCGGCGAGGGCGGCGGCGAAGCAGATACTGGCGGACCCGGAGACCAACGTGGCGGCGGGGCAGGCGACGGAGCAGACATTGCAGACGGGCAAAGCGTGGGACGCGCCAGTGACCGGGCCAGCGATGGTGACGATGAGCCTGACGCCGCCGCAGGGGACGACGCCGGAACAACTGGCGGCGACGCGGCTGGTGGTGACGTGTGACGGGGCCAAGACGATTGATGTTCCGCTCGGGGCGATGTTTGGGGTTGGCCACAAACTCACGGGCTATGTCACGCCGCTGATGGCGGTGAAGGGCGGGACCATGATCTTGCGGGCGCCGATGCCGGTGGCGAAGAGCCTGCAGGTGGCGCTGAAGAGGTATGGACGCGGGGGCTTGCGGAGCGTGCAGGCGAAGGTGTGGATTACTCCGCTGACGCGAGAGCCGCAGTACCGGCTGTGCGCGCAGTACTTCTCGCAGGTGTCGGTGCAGGACAAGCCGATGACGCTGCTCAACACGACCGGGAGAGGGATCTTCCTGGGGACGAACCTGAGCGTGAACGGTCTGGAGAAGAAGACGTTCGCGTTCCTGGAGGGCAACGAGCAGATCTATGTGGATGGGGCGGCGAAGCCGACGCTGGAGGGAACGGGGACGGAGGACTACTTCAACGGAGCCTGGTACTTTGAGGCCGGCGAGGTGCAGCACCTGTTTCATGGCGTAACGTTTGTGCAACTGCGCGAGCCGCCGATGGTCGATTGCTACAGACATATGGTGTCCGACAGCATCCCGTTTTCGAAGGGGCTGCGGTTTGATCTACAGCATGGCAGCCGTAACAAGGCGCCGGATGTGGTGTATGACGGCGTGATGCTGTGGTACCAGACGCTACCGGTGACGATCGCGGAGCCGCGGGAGGCGGCGGTGCCGGGGGCTGAGGGAGCAGGGGTGCCGCTGCGAAAGACCGTGGTGGGGGCAGTGGCGCTGATCGTTGTAGCGGCGTTTGTGGTGTGGGTGGTGCGGAGGCGAGGGGCGTAGGGAAGAGTCTGTCAGGATGGACAGGATTACGGCGGATGGGCAGGATGGGGAGGGGCGGGCCGGAGGGTGCGGCAGGAGTAGAGCTACAGCGGGGGTGCGCGCTTGTTCATTCCGTATTCGACGGACCGGCAGCTATTGCGGACGCCGTGGGCGACGATCTCGATCATCGCGCTTTGCGCGGTTATTGAGGGGTTCGCGCTATACCGGCCGGGCCTGCGCGATTTGCTGGCCTTCAATCCCGAGGCCTTTCACTGGTGGCAGCCGCTGACGGCGATGTTTGCCCACGCGGATCCAATGCACCTGATCGGCAACATGCTGTTCCTCTGGATCTTCGGAAGTCATGTTGAAGATACCATCGGCATCCCCCGGTATCTCCTCCTTTACGTTACGGCCGGCTTCGCCGGCGACTGGCTGCAGGGGATGACGGATGTCTTCTTTCTGCACGGGGTGCGTGGTGGCATCGGCGCCTCGGGGGCAATCATGGGGCTGGTGGCGCTGTTCGCCCTGCGATACCGGAAGGTCAAGGTCAACATCTGGTATTGGTACTACTATGTATATAGCGGAGTTTGGAAGGTGCCGGCGTTGTATGTCGGCGCCTTTTATTTTGCGTGCGACCTGCTGGAAGGGGCGGGATCCGGCCTGATGGGGATGCCGAGCATGGTCGGCAACTTCGCGCACGTCGGTGGCTTTCTGGGCGGCGTTATCTGGTGCTATGCGCTGCGGTTGCCGACGGCCGCCGCCGTGGATGAGGATGTGGAGACGGCCACGGAGTTCGCTGCCGCAGGGGCCTACGGGGCCGCGGCGGGAGCCATGGCAGAGGCAGTTGAGCATGACCCGGGCAACCCGGAGCTGCGGCGACAGAAGGCGCTGTTCCTGCAGATGAAGGACCGGACAGCCCATTTGGCCCTGCCGGAATGGAACGCCGCCTTCCTGTTGTGGGTGCAGCGGGATGAGCCCGAGTCGGCGCTGGACGCGTGGCGTGAGGCACGGCGGGTGTTTGAGATCGAGGCCTTCGATCCTGACGTTGTCTGGCGGCTGGCAGTGGACTGGGAGAAGCACGGGCACGCGGAGATGGCGGCCGAGTTGTACAACGCGTTGGCGCGCCGCGACGGGTTTGCGGACGCGCCAAGAGCAGCGTTGCGGCTGGGGGACTTGTTAGCGCGGCAGGGGCATGTGGAGCGGGCGCGGCAGTGGTATGGGTATGTGCGCAGGACGTGGCCGGATAGTGCGGAGGCGTTTGAGGCGGATGATCGGGAGGGGAGGTTGGAGGGGGATGGTCGTGGACAGAGGCAGTGTTAGCGATGTGGATGGTGCGGAGGCGAGGGGCGTAGGGAAGAGCTTGTCAGGATGGACAGGATTACGGCGGATGGGCAGGAGGGGGAGGGGCGGGAGAGATACAGGCGGGTGGCGGCGAAGGTGAGGGTTGGTCGGGGATGACGACAGGGCCGGCTGAAGCTCGGCCCCTCCTGAGAGCCGGATCAGTCGTAGCGGATGTCTATTACGCGAGGACGTGGGGGGGCGTTGCGGCGTACTACGGCGAAGCGGCGGACCAGGAGCCAGCCGGCCAGGAAGCCGCCGATATGAGCCCAGAAGGCTACGCCGCCGCCGGCGCCGCCGATGGTGCCGAAGCCCGAGAAGAGCTGCAGGATGAACCACAGGCCCAGGAAGACTACCGCCGGGATGTCCATGATGGTCCAGAGGAAGATGAAGGGGACCAGCGTGCGGATTGAGGCACCACGGAAGAGGACGAAGTACGCGCCCAGCACGCCCGCGATGGCGCCACTGGCACCGAGTACCGGGACCGAGGCGAAGACTGAAACGAGGGCGTGCGTGAGGGCGGCGATGGTGCCGCAGAGCAGGTAGAAGATCAGGTAGCGCAAGTGGCCCATGCGGTCCTCGACGTTGTCGCCAAAAACCCACAGGAAGAGCATGTTGAAGCCGAGGTGCAGGAAGCCGCCATGCATGAACATGGAGGTGAGGATGGTGAGGAGGGTGGGGCCGGCACCCTGGGTGGCGAGGGCGTCGCGGCTGACCAGGTGGGAGGGGTTGAAGGCGAAGTCGGCGTGCAGGTTGGGAGCGTCGGGCAACTGCCAGGCGAGATACACGATAGCGCAGGTAACGATGATGGCGTAGTTGACGTAGGGGACGGTGGAGGACGGGATGTTATCGCGCAATGGGATCATGTGACGTTCCTTGGCAAGGCGCGCGCCGCGCGCGCACGGTGAGATAGACGGCGCGAGAGGCGCGAAGGCTCACCGAGGCCATTGTAACAAAGGGCGGGCTGCTTGTGGCAGCCCGCCCTTTCGAGTTTTGAGGCAGAGGCAGGCAGACCTGCTGGTAGCAGGCCGGACCTGCGTCTTACATCCCCATGCCGCCGGGCATGCCGCCACCGGGCATTGCGGGCATGGCAGCCGACTTGTCTTCGGGGATCTCCGCCAGGGCGCTCTCGGTGGTGAGCAGCATGCTGGAGACGCTGGCAGCGTTTTCCAGACCCGAGCGCGTGACCTTCAGGGGATCGGTGATGCCGGCCTTGATCATGTTCACGTACTCGCCACGGCGAGCGTCGAAGCCCCAGCCCTTCTTCTTGCTGGAGAGGACTTCGGCGACGATCACGGAGCCCTCGAAGCCGGCGTTGGCAGCGATCTGCTTCAGCGGCTCGGAGAGGGCCTTGCGAACGATGTCCACGCCGATGGCGACGTCATCTTCGGCCTCGAGGCCTTCGAGCGCAGCGATGGCGGCAACGAGGGAGGCGCCGCCGCCGGCCACGATGCCCTCTTCGACAGCCGCGCGGGTTGCGGACAGGGCATCCTCGAAGCGGTGCTTGCGCTCCTTGAGCTCGGTCTCGGTGGCCGCGCCGACTTCAATGACGGCGACGCCGCCGGCGAGCTTGGCGAGGCGCTCTTCGAGCTTCTCGCGGTCGTAGTCGGAATCGGTCTCTTCGATCTGGCGGCGGATCTGGTCGATGCGTGCCTTGATGGCGTCTTCACTGCCAGCGCCCTCGACGATCGTGGTGTCGTCCTTGGTGACGCTGATGCGCTTGGCCTGGCCGAGCATCGTCATGTCGATGTTGTCGAGCTTGATGCCGAGATCTTCGGAGATGAAGGTGCCGGCGGTGAGGATCGCGATGTCCTCGAGCATGGCCTTGCGGCGGTCGCCAAAGCCGGGGGCCTTGACGGCGCAGATGTTGAGGATGCCGCGCAGGCGGTTGACGACGAGCGTGGCCAGAGCCTCGCCCTCGATGTCCTCGGCGACGATCAGGAGGGGCTTGCCCGACTGTACGATCTTCTCGAGCACGGGGACGATGTCAGCGACGGAGGAGATCTTCTTCTCGAAGAGGAGTACGAAGGGCTCTTCCAGGATGCAGGACATGGTCTCGCGGTCGTTGATGAAGTACGGGGAGAGATAGCCCTTGTCGAACTGCATGCCCTCGACGAGCTTCATGTTCGTCTCGGTGGACTTGGACTCTTCAACGGTGATGACGCCGTCCTTGCCGACCTTGCCCATGGCCTCGGCGACGAGTTCGCCGATGGCTTCGGAGTTGCCAGCGATGGAGGCGACGTTGCGCATCTCCTCAGCGGTGTTGACAGGGGTGGCGGCGGCCCGGAGGAAGGCGACGACGACGTCGACGGCCTTGTCCATGCCGCGCTTGACCATCATGGGGTTGGCGCCGGCGGCGACGGCCTTGAGGCCCTCGCGCATCATGGCCTGAGCCAGGACGGTGGCGGTGGTGGTGCCATCACCAGCAACGTCGTTGGTCTTGGAGGCGGCTTCCTTGAGAAGCTGGGCGCCCATGTTCTCGAAATTGTCCTCGAGCTCGATCTCCTTGGCGACGGTGACGCCGTCCTTGGTGATGACGGGGGACCCGAACTTCTTGTCGAGCAGCACGTTGCGGCCGGAGGGGCCGAGGGTGACCTTGACGGCGTTGGCGACGGCATTGGCGCCCCGCTCAAGCGCGCGACGGGCTTCCTCGTCGAAGAGGATATTCTTAGCAGCCATACTAGCCTGTCTCGTTGTGGAAATCTATTTTTTTTGTGCGGCGGAGGCGGGCGGGACGCCCGCACTACGCGATGATGCGGCAACGGCGGGCGGGACGCCCGTCCTACGACGATATGGGTGC
>JBDKRC010000081.1:0-24637 GCA_039683575.1 Armatimonadia bacterium
GGCGGCTAACCGTACGGTGGGGCGGTTTGGCGGCAGCCGCGCGGCCGCCATCCGGCCCGCCCGCCACATTCCGCGTAGGCGGGTTCGTCTCGAACCCGCATCCCCCAAATAGAGGCCGAGACCTCCCATGCCCGAACTCCCCGAAGTCGAGACAATGCGACGCGACCTTAAGAAAGTCGCTCGCGGCACCACCATCACTGACGTCGAGGTTCTCGACGAGAAGGTGGTCGTAGGCGAGCCGAACGCGTTCATCGAGGGGCTGGTGGGGAAGACGATCACGATCTTCGACCGGCGGGGCAAAGTCCTGATTCTGCGTCTGAACGACGGTCACGCCCTTCTCGGTCACCCGCGGATGACCGGGAGGTTCTTCGGGCTCAAGTCAACTGACGAGCTGTCGCGCTTTGCCCGCGTTGTGATTCACCTCGACAACAGCAAGCGCATCGTCTTCGACGACATCCGCCGCTTCGGCCGCCTCGAAGTCGTCCCCGAGGCCGCCCTCGATGAGGCTAAGCTCCTGCGCAACATCGGCGCCGACGCCCTTCTCTGCGAGCCCGATCACGTCGTTCAGGCCCTCCGCAAGCGCACCATCCCGGTCAAAGTGGCCCTGCTCGACCAGAAGGTCATCGCCGGCATCGGCAACATCTACGCCTCGGAGATACTTTTCCGCTGCGGTCTCGACCCACGCACCCCCTCACGCCGGGTCACCCCAGAGGAAGCCTCGGCAATAGCCTGCGAGACCGCGAGTGTCCTGGCCGAGGGCGTCAAATACCGTGGCACCACGATCTCGGACTACCGCACCATGGACGGCGAGCGAGGCAATTTTCAGGACCGCCTGATGGTCTACGGACGCGAAGGCGCCCCCTGCCTCCGTGAGGGCTGCGACGGCCTCATCCAGAAAACAACGCTGGCAGGCCGCAGCACCTACTACTGCAACAAGTGCCAGCGCAAAGGCCGCAACCGCAAGTAGCCTCAGGCTGTAGCCTCAGGCTGTAGCTCAGGCTGTAGCTCAGGCTGTAGCTCGGGCTGTAGCTCGGGCTGTAGCTCGGGCTGTAGCTCGGGCTGTAGGGCGGGCTGTAGGGCGGGCTGTAGGGCGGGCTGAAGGGCGGGCTGAAGGGCGGGGGCTCCGTACCCCGCCTGCCTCTATCACCGACCAACCCTCTCCCGGAGGGGCCGAGCTTCAGCCGGCCCAGCCGTTATCACCGACCACCCGACGACCCGACTACCCGAGCGGCGGGGTACAAGCCCCCGCCCTACAGCCCGAGCACGACATCGCTTTCTACTTCACCGTCAGCTTCTCATTGTCCAGATAGAACGTCGCCGTCTCCGTCGCATTGCTCACAAACCCCAGCCACTGCAACTCCTTGCACTTCGGGTCGCAAGCCAGCCCCTTGAACTCCTGCGCGGCCTGCCCCGGCACCGTCACCGTCAGGTCCCAGGTCCCCTTCGCCTGCTTCCCAAGCTCGCTCGTGATCTCCAAATGCACCCATTGGCTCAGCGGGATCGTGAGCAGCTTCGCCGTCTTCGTGCTCACGTCCCCGTTGGCCGCGATGCCCAGGCTCGGCCCCACACGGAACGGCTGCGAGTTATCCCGCCACTCATGCCACACGGTTGCCCCTGGGTCAAGGCGCAGATCAAAGCTCTCGGTGACGAGCCCTGTGGTCATGTGCGGCGAGTAGTAGATATGAGGGTTCCAGGGCTGGTCGAGGCCCGGCGCGTCCACGAACTTCAGGCTCCGCTTGCCACTGGCTGCCGTCTCCTCGGTCACCCGTATCTTCGCCGTTCCCGCCTCACCGTGCGTATAGGCGAGATCCGCCGTGCTGCCGAGCGGGGTCTGCTCGAAGCCCTCGTCCAGCGGCACCGGCTTGGCCTGTGCTCGCCGCGGAATGGCCGCCACCGGCCGCTTGATGCTCCGCGCGAGCTTGATAAGCTCCGGCGGGCCCGTGATGCCCACTTTGCTCATATCAATCGGCCTGAACCGCAGAGCCAGCGCCGGCGAGTCTTTCGCCAGCGTGAAATCGCCCTTCGCCGGGTTCGCGAACTTCGGGTCGGCGACCACAGAGTTGACGTCATGCCCCGCCTTCCGCCACGCGGTGAGGTCCATGTTGTTCGGGAACGTCAGCTCTTCTCCGGCGGTGTTGTAGAACAGGTTGTAGTCTGACTTGACCTCACTGTCCCGGATCATCAGCGCCCCCTCGTCATAGTAGATGAGGTTGCGCTCGAAGGTGATGGTCGACTCCTTATCTCGCCGCCCGAAGTGCACCTGCGCATCGCGCCCGAGCGCAAAGATGTTGTTGCGCACGGTATTCTCGCGCCCATAGTGCACCGTCAGCCCGCCGCTTGCCGTCCGGTACACCACATTGTTCTCAATCACAATCTGGCTGCTGCCCTCATCAGGGTAGATGCCTCCGGCCCCGTACCCCTCGTCCCAATCCCACACATCATGGATCAGGTTGCCGCTCACCTTCGTCCCGGGCGAGATACCCAGCGTGTAGATCGCGCCCATGTCGCACAGCTTCCCCCGCCCGATGTCATGCAGGTAGTTGTCCGCAATCCGGTTCCGGTGCGCCTTGGTCGGCGCAAAGCCCCACGACCAGCCGCACGAGATGGCGCTGTAGTAGGTATCGCAGATCTCGTTATGCGCCACCGTGTTATCGCTGCTATGCCCAATCCACACCCCAATAGCCCCCGGAAACAGGTAGCCGAGATCGTGAATGAGGTTGTCCGTCACTTTGTTGAAGCCAGTCTCAAGCTCCGGCTTCGATGGAATTCCCGCAGTACCCACCCGCACACCGCCGCACCCCACGTTGTGGATGTTGCAGTGGGTCACCTGATTCTCCGCGCAGCCCCGCTCGAACCACACCGCGTAGTTCCCCAGCCGCGCAATCTCGCAGTTGTCCACCACGCACCGCCGCGCACCATTGGCCTGCAGCGCCGCATTCACCGTCACCGCCGCCTGCCAATCCACGTGCCCCTCGGGCTCCAGCACATAGTTCGTGTGCTGGAAGCTCAAGCCCTCAAACCGCAGGTCGGACACGGGCAGTCCTGCCTCCGGATCGCCCTGGATCAGCACCAACTGCGTCAACCGCGGCGCCACCACCGTCGCCGTCTTCATATTCTCCGCCGGCAGGGGCCTGTAGTACAGTAGCCCCTTGCCTCGATCCAGATACCATTCCCCCGGCGCATCCAGCGCCGCCATCGTGTTCTGCACGAAATACCGCTGATTGCCCCAGAACGGCCACTTCATCTCTCCGGTCAGCGTCGCCGTTCCCGTCGCCTCATCCACCTTCTGAATCGGGAGCAGCGCCGTCTCCCAGTGGTAGAACACAAACACATTTGCACCAGTCACATCGTCCCATGCCTTCAGATCCCCTGCTTTGAAGCGAAACGTCCGCTTGGACGAATCCTGCTCCTTGCCATCGGCCCCGATCAGCGGCGCTGCCTTGCCCTGAATGCGGAAGTAACCCTCATTCGGGCTCCGCGCCAGTGTCGCCCGTCGTCCATTCACATACAGGTCCCGCAGCGGCCATTGCCCCCCTCGCGCCCCCGGCAGAGAGGCCACCCACAGCCCCTTAGCTTGCTCGCGCCATCCGGTCACGAGCTGCCCGCCCGAGATGATGCTCTTCTGCCCCGGCGCCCCGATGAACCGCACCGGACACGCCTGCGACCCCGAATCCCCCGGCCCGAAGACCACCGGCTCCTCCAGGCAATACGTCCCCGGCGCAAACTGCACCCGCACCTCTGCCTTTCCCGCCAGTCCCGACGCCCGCACGGCCTCCCGCGCCCCCGCGAGCGTCGCCAGCGGCTTTTGCGCCGTGCCTTCCCAACTATCGTTACCATTCGGGGACACATATAGCGTTAGGGGGAATGCGAAGAGGGGGTGAAGCCAGACAATCACGATGACCAGAGCCAGCAGCATTCCTCGGAACATGGCGGGCCTCCTGAGATTGCGGCGGAGTGGGGGAGAGGTTCGCCGGGCAAGATGATAACCCTTCGTGCCCCCGCAAGCCGTACGAGCGGCTTCCAGCCGCGAGGTTACGCCAATAGAGCCCGGCTTCCAGCCGGGCGGATTCCCGAAGCCTACCCGTCCCCTTGCCCCGACAAGTAAAAGAGCCGCAGAGATATCTCCCTGCGGCTCTCGCCTTCGTCTCCTGCTTTACTTCACGTCTCGGTCAGCCTCTCGTGTTGACTGCTCCGACAATACACTACTCAATGTCGATCTTGCGACCCACCTTCTCCTCAACCGCCTTCGGCGCCCGGATCGTGCAGATCCCGTTGTCGCAAGTCGCCTTGATCTCGTCCTGCTTCACTTCCGCCGGCAGGCGCACCGCGCGGAAGAAGCTGCCAGTCCGCAGTTCCTTGCGGTAGTAGCCCTCTTCCTTGACCTCGCTCTCCTCCTTGCTCTGCCCGCGGATGGTCAACATATTGTCTTGGAAGTTGACCTCGATGTCTTCCTTCTTGATCCCCGGAACCTCGGCTTTGACCACCACTTCCGTGTCGGTCTCGTAGACATCCAACGGGATGCCCATCTGCTGTCCATCGCCGGATTCCTCCGACCAGGGCATGAGACGGTTCATGTCCCTGGCCACCTGCTCCATCTGATCCCACACATTGGCCATCTGCCTCGGCCGATACCAGCGAATCAACGACATGGTTCACTCACACTCCCTGTTGTTGCTGATAGATGCGACAGAAACACTATAGATGTTGAGTGTCTTGCTGTCAAGTCCCTTCTATAAAATTAGAAGCATCCGCCTCGGCCAGCACCCAGAACCCAACTACTGGCTTTCCGGCGCTGCCTGTGCTATCCTGCTCGCAGCAGCTCTGTGACTCCCTCGGCCTGACGCCACTATAGAGCCTCAAGTTCATTTGCAATATTCCTGAGGCCATCTGGCCTCTTGGCTTGTCTAACCCAAACGAGCGTCCGTAGTAGATGCACCCAGAACCGAAACGCTAATGGTGTACCGGAACCCTTAATCCGGACAAAGACACCAATAATCTGACTACACTATTGCTGGTGGCGTCGTTCTCGGCCTCGGCGCTTGTAGAACCATGAGATCATCAATCCACAATTCGGCTCTTCTCCTGGCGCTGGTTGCCTGCTTCCTCGCGACCGGCGCTGCCGTCGCCGAGGATCTCGACCGCGCGACCTTCTATCTGCGCGACATCCGGCCGGTTGTCGAGCGCCTCGAGTCCGTATCCCCGCAGAACCTCGATGGAACAACCAACGGCCCCCAGACGCTTGATGGCAACTACACCTTCGACATGAACCCTGGCGAGCTCATGTCGCTGCGTCGCAGCTTCACCCGCTCGCTCATAGACAGTAACACTAACGCCCTCAAAGTGGCTCTGCAGGAGGACACCAAGACCGAGGGAGACCTGACCCTCAGCAGCCACTTCGGCCTGTCCTTCTCATCCGTGGATACTGAGATGAAGAGCCTGCTCGGGCTGTCCCTGGGCTCCAGCCACTCAACCGTGATGGGGCTCCAGCAGTCCTTTGGCAGTGGCGACGCTGCCAGTGCCCTCAGTCTCAAGCGCACGGTGACCAGCAGTGAAGCGCTGGATGGTTCGGCCACGACCACGCGGCTTGAGGCCCTTGAGTTCAAGAGCGGATTGACCAAGCGTCAGGAACTGAGCCTCAAGGCCAGTCGCAGCGAGAGCGACGCCCTCGGCGCCCCGCGCGAGATCAACCTGCAGGGCGTCTTCACTACCCACTTCTCCGGCGGCGACGGGCCCATGTCCTTCTCCCGCACTGAGAAGATCCTCAACGGCCTTGAGAGCACCAGTCAGAAGCTTGATCTCTCGATGCCCCTGGCAGTCAATGGCGGCAAGGGCCTCATCGAGCACCACTCGGTCCTCAGCGAGAGCGGCACCGCCTTCAGCCAGCAACGCACCTCGCATTTCCTGCTGCCCACGAAGCTCCTGGGGCAGACCGGCCTGGTAGACTACGCTTTGGTTACCGACGACAAGGGCGCCGGTGTATCGGAAAGCCGCACGGCGAAGTTGGTGAACCCCTTCACGGTTGGCGGCAAGACCTACGGCCTCGAAGAATCGCTCGTGACGCTGGATCAGCCCACCCAGACCACTGAGACCTTCGTGACCAGTCTCACGGCGCCGGTCCGTGGCGTGCAGGCTTCCTTGCAGCGCCAGACCGTCACCGTAACCACCGCCACCGGCGAGACCGAGCAGCAGAAGCTGGCTCTCGTCTTGCCGAGCGTGAAGATATCGGACCGGCTGTCCGTCGGCGGTCAGCGCGTTTCGACCGATAACACCGGCACTAACGACCAGGACCTCACCGATCTCAACGTTTCGGTATCGCCGCTGAAGCCCTGGCAGGTTCAGGCCAAGTACACCACCGACGACAAGGGCCCGCTGGCCACGTCTCAAACCCGCCAATTGCTCAGCAAGCTCGCTCTGGGAGACAAACTCCGCCTGGAAGGGCGGCTGACCGAATCCGAAGCCCCGGGCGTCGATAGCTCGCTCAAGCTCGTGGAGATTGTGCGCGATCGCGGGAACTCCGGCCTCGGCCTCCGCGCCGGCTTCGCTTCATTTGGTGCCCTCAGTCAGGATATCGACGCCGCGCGCCGGATTGAGGTCTGCGCTGGCAAGCCAAGTGCACTGGCCATCAGCGCCGCCTATTCCGAGTATGACCCTAACTCCTTCACGCGCTTTGCCGATGACCAGACGGTCGCTCTTTCGGTACAGCACGGCGACCCAAACGACCTCGCTCTTCGCTGGCGCTACGAGGACCAGCCGACGCGGGTAGAGCCCCTGCAGGCCGTGGATCTGGCCATGGAGGCTCTCGGCGGCAAACTGCAGGTCAGCTACCAGAGTAACCCCACGACGCCCGACGGCAAGGGCGTACGGCAGGCTGCGCAGTACGACGCCTCGCTGGGCCGGAAGTTGTTCGGCGAGGTCAACCTGCAGCTTGGCTTCCGCTACCTGGACTATTCCAATACAGACTTGATAGACCAGCACTATCGCATCCAGATGGACGGTGGCAACGAGGCGCGTGGCGGAAAGATCGCGTTGTCCTATTTCACAGGCGATTTCTGCCCGACGAGCACGACCTCCGACCCCACCCCGGGCTCGAAACTCGATCTGACTTACTCCCGCCTGTGGGGCGACGAGGGCAAGCTGAAGCTAACGCTGCAGCGTCAGACCCCGGCGCCGAACACACTTACAGAGGGTAAAACAGAGGGCCTTCTGGAGTACAGCCGGGTCTTCTAATGTCACTCGTGAGCCAGTAGGGACGCTCCCCTGAGCGCGATCGTGGGAGCACTCCTGGTCGGCCACAGAGCGCCTCCCCGCGCGATCGAAGCCAAATCTTGAAGGTTGACGAGAACCACCTTTTGGGTTATAGTCAAACGCTATTCACCTCCGGCCGTGGGGGCCGGGCTTCCAGTCACAATCCACATTGCACTACGCCATATGCAGGTGCGGGCACGCCCCGCACACCCAGCAAGCTGGCCTTCCCCACCCGGTTGCGAGAGGACTTACCGACTCTGGCGCGGCTGAATGCCGAGGCCCGAAAGCGGGATGCCTCATGACCTGGCCTGACTACGTCACCATCGGTCTGTGCATAGCCTTGGGTATTGTCGAAAGTAAGCGGGGCTTCGTGCCCGCCTTCTTTGCTATGATCGGGGTCATTATCACGATTGAGATAGCCGCCGCGACATATACCAACCTCGTCTCCTCCAGCCTCTCCTACGCCTCCGCCTACATCATCTGCGTACTCATTGGCGTGGCCATCGTCGCTGGTCTGACCACGCTGATAATTCGCTATGCTCCCACCGACATCGGCTCTTTTGACAGCTCCCTGGGTGGCCTTATGGGCATCATCACAGGCTTGGTGCTGTCCCACGCCATGTACGGTGCGGTCATACTTGCCTACGGCTCCAAGCTTGCGCCTGTGTATGCGAACTCGGCCCTCGCCGGGCAGGTGTACGAATTGCGAGCCTTCCACGGCTTCATGGACTTCATCAGCCGCATCGGCACGACCGACATAGCCAAGTAGCGTATTCCAGGCAAGGGCGGAGGCGCGGCAAGTGCATGACCTGGCGACTGTGGACCTGATTCGGGAGCGCCTGGACGTAACTTACCAGGCCGCAATGGACGCGCTCGACGAGGCCGAGGGCGATGTTGTCAAAGCCCTCGCGCTGCTCGAAACGTCCAGCGGGGGCGGCCTTCAACGATTCGAGGAACAAATCAAGGAAGGGGTGAAGCGCGGTCTTTCTGGCGAAGAGCTAACTCTGATCAGGTGGAAGCTGTTGGGACAGCTCGTAAGTGAACTACCTGTCTCACTCGATGGCTTCGCAGCGGTGGCAGTAGGCATCTTGGCCGACCTGATCACCAGCAGTACTGTCGAGACAGAGTACGCCGCTGCCGTTTCCAACGACGGCGACGACTCAGCAGCCGCTAACAGTCATTAGCCGAGGTGACACATGGTTAATGCTGCGGAGTTCTTTAGGGAAGCCGCTACGCGTATGGCAGGCTCCTCGCAGGATCCGCTATCGGACGAGGAACTGGTAAGGCGAGCGCAGGATACCGGCGACATCAGCGCGACCGAGTACCTGCTCTTCAAATACCGCAACCTCGTTCGAGCCAAGGTTAAGTCGTACTTTCTCGTCGGGGCTGAACGCGACGATTTGTTGCAGATTGGCATGATTGGCCTCTGGGAAGCGATCACGGACTTCAAGGCTGACCGCCACACCTCCTTTGCATGCTTTGCGAAGGTCTGCATTCAGCGTCAGATGATCTCAGCCATCAAAGCCGCAACACGCCAGAAGCAAGCGCCGCTCAATTCGTCTGTGTCCCTGGAAGCCCCGCCCAGTGGCGACAGCGAAGATCGCGCACTTTCCGAAGTACTGACCTCCAAGCCCGAGGGCGATCCCGAGACGATCGTGCTGGGCAAAGAGGGCGAGCGCATTCTGCAGGAGACCCTGCGCGAAGAGCTCTCGCCCTTCGAGTGGAGAGTACTCACGGAATACCGCACCGGCAAGTCATACCGCGAGATGGCGGACGACCTGCAGTGCAAAATCAAGTCCATTGACAACGCTCTCTCGCGGATTCGCCGCAAGCTGCCGCAGGTCGCGCCCGAACAGGTAGCGCGCATGCGGGCCGTCGGCCCCTGAGCGCGAGGGTAGAACTAGTGAGAAATTGCGGGCGGGTCAACATTGGCCCGTCCGCTTACTTTGTGTTATAACAGGGGAACGACGGGAACGGGTACTGCGGGAACGGGTACTGCGGGAACGCTCTGTCCTACTCCGTCACCCAACTGCCTCTGTCATCCTGAACGAAGTGAAGGATCTCCGGATTCTTCGTCGCAAACACCGCTCCTCAGAATGACAGGCCTTTCCGCCGTTGCCGTCCGTTCCCGACGTTCCCGACGTAGTCTCTCGTTCCCGACGTTCCCGCCGTTTCTCGAGGTGCCTTCAATGACTTTCCAGGACATAGTCAAACAACTCAGCGAATTCTGGGCCGCCCGCGGCTGCATCATCGCCCAGCCCTATGACGTGGAGGTCGGCGCCGGCACCATGACGCCGGACACCTTCTTGCGTGCCCTCGGCCCCGAGCCGTGGAACGTCGCCTACGTCCAGGGCTCCCGCCGTCCCAATGATGGCCGCTATGGCGAGAATCCCAACCGCATGCAGAAGTACTACCAGTACCAGGTCATCATGAAGCCCTCTCCCGACGGCATTCAGGAGACCTACCTGGAGAGCCTCTGCTCCCTCGGCATCGACCCGCTGGAGCACGACTTCCGCTTCGTCGAGGATGACTGGGAAGCCCCCACCCTCGGCGCCTCCGGCGTCGGCTGGGAAGTCTGGCTCGACGGCATGGAGATCACGCAGTTCACCTACTTCCAAAAGGCCGGTGGCATGCCCTGCAGCCCCGTCTCCGTCGAGCTCACCTACGGCATTGAGCGCCTCGCCATGTACATGCAGAACGTGGACCACTACCGCGACCTGCGGTGGAATGACACGATCAAGTTTGGCGAGCTGCGCAAGGAAGAAGAGCGCCAGTTCTCGATCTACAACTTCGAGGCGGCCAATATCGACATGCTGTGGGAGCTCTTCAAGCTCTACGAGACCGAGGTTGAGGCCCTGCTCGCCCGCGACTTGCACTTCCCGGCGTACGACTACGTGCTCAAGTGCTCGCACACCTTCAACCTGCTCGACGCCCGGGGCGCGATCAGCATCACCGAGCGCCCGGCCATGATCGGCCGCATCCGCAACCTCGCTGGCAAAGTAGCCAGAGCGCAAGTAGCCCACCGCGAAGCCCTCGGCTACCCGCTCTGCAATAACACAGATCACGCGTAGGTGGGTGCGTCTCGCACCCACTCCGCGAAGCCTCGGCTACCCGCTCTGCAACAACCCAGATCACGCGTAGGTGGGTGCGTCTCGCACCCACTCACCGACAACCCATCATTTTGAACGCTGTTTTCTGTTTTCTGTTTTCTGTTTTCGCCGTTTCGTCCGTTCCACTCAACAGAGGACTCCCAAAATGCCCGACCTCTTGATCGAAATCGGTGTCGAAGAAATCCCTGCCGACGTCATCCTTCCCGCGCTGGACCAGATGAAGGTTGCGCTGGCTGACGGCCTCACGGCCCTGCGCCTCACGCATGGCGCGGTCGAGGTCTACGGTACGCCCCGTCGCCTGGCCGCCATCGTCAAGGATGTCGCCGACCGCCAGCCCGACGAGGTCAAGGAGATCAAGGGCCCGCCCGCCAGCGCTGCCTTCGACGCCGAGGGCAACCCGACCAAAGCGGCCCAGGGCTTTGCTGCCAAGAACGGTCTCGATGTCTCCGCCCTCCGGGTCGTCGAAGAGGCCAAGGGCAGCTTCGTCTACGCCACCGTGCAGGAGTCCGGCCAGCCCGCGGCCGAGGTCATCCCCGCGCTTCTCGACGAGATGATGACGGGCTTCGTCTTCCCCAAGACCCTCAAGTGGGGCGACCTCGAAGAGCGCTTCGCCCGCCCCGTCCGCTGGCTCATCGCGCTCCTGGGCACCGAAGTGCTGCTCTGGCAATTCGCCGGCGTACAGGCGGGCCGCACCACCCGTGGCCATCGCTTCCTCGGTGACTGCGCCGTCGAGATCCCGTCCCCCGACGCCTACCTCGACGTCCTCCGCAGCCAGCACGTCCTGGCCGACCACCGCGAGCGCCGCGAGATCATCGCGCAGAAGGCGCAGCAAGCCGCTGCCGCCGTCGGCGGTAGCCCTCGCCTCGATCCCGACCTCCTCGACGAGAACAACTTCCTCGTCGAGTGGCCCTCGTGCATCCTCGGCAGCTTCCCCGACCGCTTCATGGTCCTCCCCGAGGCTGTCCCGGTCACCGTCATGCAGAAACACCAGCGCTACTTCCCGGTCGAAGACGCGGCTGGCAAGCTGATGCCCTACTTCATCATCATCCGCAACGGTGAGGGGCGCGGCGAGGACCTCATCCGCCAGGGCAATGAGAAGGTCATCGTCCCTCGGCTCGAAGACGCCGAGTTCTACATGACCGAAGACCTCAAGACCCCGCTCCCCGAGCGCCTCGAGAGCCTCAAGCGCGTCACCTACATGGAGTCGTTGGGCACTCTTTTCGACAAGACCACCCGCATCGAGCGCCTCGTCGAATGGCTCTGCGAGCACCTCGACGTAGCCGACTGCGACCGCCTCGCCGCCCTCCGTGCCGCTGAACTATCCAAGTGCGATCAGGTCACCCTGATGGTCGGCGACGGCAAGCTCGCTGCCCTCCAGGGCCTCATCGGGGGCCACTACGCCCGCCTCGCCGGTGAGCCCGAAAGCGTGGTCGAAGCCCTCTCGCAGCAATACCTGCCCATCCGCCCCGACGACCCCGCCCCCGCGAGCGACGCCGGCAAGATGCTGGCCCTCGCCGACAAGCTCGACAACCTCGCCGCGGCCTTCCGCCTCGGCATGATCCCCAAGGGCACCCGCGATCCGCAGGGCCTGCGCCGCCAGACCCAGGCGCTGATCACGATCATGCAGGAGGGCGACTACCGCCTCGACGTGCGCGAACTCGTCTGGCACGCCCTGAGCCTCCTGCCGGATCCCGACCCCTGCCCCAAGGGTGCGCTCGCGACCGACGAAGCCGCCGAGGCCCTGCTCGACTTCATCGACGGCCGCCTCGCCGCCGCGATGGAAGACGAAGGCGTCGCCTACGACGTAGTCCGCGCCGTCCTGGCCGCCAATTGGCACGCTCCCGTGGAAATCATCGAACGCGGTCGCGCCCTCCAGGCTATCCGGGCCGCCGCCACTGACTTCGAAGCCCAGGTGGACACCGCCACCCGCCCCGCCAACATCTCCCGGTCCGCTGCCCTCGACGAAGCCGTGTGCGTCAACCCCGCCCTCTTCGCCGACCCGACTGAAACCGCCCTCTGGGACGCCTGCCAAAAGGCCACCTCCGAGATCGAAGCCGCACCGGACTACCCCGCCATCTGGGAGGCCCTCCGCAAGCTCCACGACCCAATCGAGGCCCTCTTCGAAGCCGTAATGGTCAACGCCGAGGACGAAGCCCTGCGCACCAACCGCCTCGCCCTGATGCGCACCCTCGACCGCCTTTACCTGAAACTCGCCGACTTCACCCAAATAGTCCAGTAGCAACCGAAAACTGACAACTGATAACTGAAAACTGGTAACTGAAAACTGGTAACTGAAAACTGGTAACTGACTATGCCCCAACCCTTCGACGTAGTAGTCTGCGGCGGCGGTACCGCCGGAAGCTGCGCGGCCATCGCCGCTGCCCGCCTCGGCGCCCGGACCCTCATCATCGACCAACTCGGCTTCCTCGGCGGCTCCCAGACCGGCGCCCTCGTCCTGCCCTACATGAATTACCACGCTGGCGAGCAGCAGCTCATCACGGGGCTGCACCAGGAGATCATTGACCGCCTCGGCGACTACCCCGGGGGCATCAAGACCCGCGCTTTCAACTACGAACTCCTCAAGTACGTCCTCGAGGACATGGCCCTCGAAGCCGGCGTGGAGCTTCTCTACCACACCTTCCTCGCCGAAACCGTCGTCGAAAACGGCCGCCTCGCCAGGGTCATCGCCTACAACAAGTCCGGCCGTCAGGAGTTCGCCGCCAAGCAGTTCATCGACTGCACCGGTGACGCTGACATCGCCTTCCGCGCCGGCGTCCCCTGCGAAAGCGGTCGCCCCGAAGACGGCCTCAACCAGTCCGCCTCCCTGCGCTTCGTCGTCGGCAACGTTGACCTCGATGCCCTGGCCGTCCGCATCACCGAGCTAACCGACCGCCCCTGCAGCCCCCCCGAGCTCCAGATGGGCTTCTCCAAGGGCCACACGGTCGCGCCAAAGATCGAGGAGATCGTGGACCGCGCCGCGGAGGAGGGGGTCTTCACTGCCGAAGAGGGTGGCTACGTCCAGTTCTTCAGCGTTCCCGGCCGCCCCGGCGAAGTAGCCTTCAACTGCCCGCGCGTCACCTTCGTCAACGGTGCCCGCGCCGAAGACCTCACCAAGGTGCAGGTCCAGGGCCGCCGCACCATCCCCAAAATCCTTGAGTTCTGCCGGCGCTACCTCGCCGGGTTCGACAACGCCTACCTCCTCACCACCGCCCCGCTCCCGGGCATTCGCGAAAGCCGCCGGATAGTGGGCGAATACGTCCTCACCGCCGAGGACTGCCTGCAGCCGACCCGCTTCGACGACCGCATTGCCAAAAGCTCCTATCCCATCGACGTCCACAACCCCTCCGGCGTCGGCGTTACCCTCAAGGCCCTCCCGCGCGGCGAGTACCACGACATCCCCTTCCGCTGCCTCGTGCCGCTGAAGGTAGACGACCTCCTGGTAGCGGGCCGCTGCATCTCGACCACCTTCGAGGCGCAAGCCGCTATCAGAATCGAACCAACCTGCCGTGCCATGGGAGAAGCCGCGGGGACAGCAGCAGCCCTCTGCATAGAGCAGGGCTGCCATCCAAGAGAACTACACCACGAGGAACTGCTATCCAACCTCTCCTCCACCGGCGCCAACGTAGCCTGAGCCTTAGCCGTGCCTCTCTTAGCCGTGCCGGCTGTAGGGCGTAGCGACGTCCGCGTCGCAGGGGGCTCGTACCCCGCCGGCCGTCATCACCGACCAACCCTCGTCCCGCCCCTACGGCCGCCTGTAGGAGCGCTCACCAGAGCGCGACTAGTCACCGACCAACTACCGCACCTACACTTTCCTCACCCTCGGCAACCCCGGCCTCCACTCCGCCGCCACCAACCTCCGCAACGCCCTCAGATTCGCCAAATCCTCCTCCAACCCCCCGCCGTGCCCCTTCGGCGTCTCCATGATGAATGGCAACTCGCGCAGCCTCGGATGACCGGTGATCGTCCGCCACCCTTCGGGCCCGATCTTCCCCTGCCCGATGTGCCAGTGGCGGTCCCACTTTGACCCCAAATCGCTCGCGCTGTCGTTGGCATGCACCAGCGCCAGCCTGTCTCCACACGCCCGGTCCAGCGTCCCCAGAAACTCGTTCAGCCCCTCTTGCGTATGCACTGCATACCCGGCCGCAAACGCATGTGCGGTATCCAGACATAGCGCCAGTCGTTCCCCACCCGCCAACTCAATCACGCGCCCCAACTCCTCCGGCGTGTCCCCCACAATGTTGCCCTGTCCGGCGCTGTTCTCCAGGATCAGCTTCGTCGGCGCCTCTGTATGCTCAAGCACCACCCGCAGCGCCGCCGCCACGCGCTCCATGGCCTCCTCGATGGCCGTCCCGGCGCCTGCACTCCCCAGATGCAGCACCACACCCTCCGCCTGCCACAGATGCGCCATCTGCATATCGAAGATGAGCCGCTTGACGCTCTTCTCCAGCAGCGCCATATCGGCTGTCGCGAGGTTCAGAAGGTAGGGGGCATGGACAAAGAGGGGCCACAGATCGAAACGCTTCCGCGCCGCCACGAACTCCTCCGCCTCAAGCAGATCAACCTTCCGCGCCTTCCACTGCACGGGGGCCGAAGCAAATATCTGCATCGTCTGACAACGGCGGTCAAGCGCATGACGAATGCTCTGCACAAGCCCGCCGCCAATATGAACGTGAAACCCAATCCGCATCTCGTCTCCCCTTCGCCTCGCCACCCCGGTCACTTGTGGAGCGCCCCGGCTGCCTGTGAACCACTCCGGCTGCCTGTAGGAGCGGTCACCAGACCGCGATTATCATCGACAACCCTCGGCCTCGCCGCCTTCCCCTCCCGTCGGGCTCAGAGCCGTTTCCCAAGCTCCTAAGCTCCTCCTCGCTCACACTCCTCCTCCGGCCACCCCTCCCCGCCTTTCCTCCGGTTCGCCTTCACCGCCGCCGCGCGCTTCTCATACGTCAGCTTCCGCCGCACAAACCACCCCACGACCCAGAGCAGCCCCACTCCGACCATGGTCAAAAACGCCACGGGAAGCCAGTTGTACCACGGCCAGCCCCGCAAATGCAGTGTCCATGCCACCCACGCCGCAATGATGATCCCTGACAATAGCTGCAAATAATCTTCATTCTTTACCAATATTCTCATACGCCCCCTCTTCCGCGCCGGTTGGCCTCACACCTCCCATGCAGGTAGTAGCCCCCCATCCGCCGAAGAGTGCTCGCAACACATGGAGGGGCCGAATGGCGGCAGCCTCACCGCCGCCATCCGGCCCAGCCGTCATCACCGACCAACCTGCTGTAGGGCGGGGGCTCCGTACCCCGCCAGCCGTTATCACCGACCAAGCTGCTTAGGAACGATGCCTCTTGAAAATCGCTTACCTCGACGTCTTCTGCGGAATCAGCGGCGACATGCTTCTCGGCGCCCTCGTTGACGCCGGCGTCCCCCTTGCCGACCTCGAAGCACAACTTCGCAAACTCCCCGTCCACGGCTGGGCCTTCGAGGTCGAGGAGGTCCGCAAAATGGGCCTCCGCGCCACGAAGCTTACGGTGGTCGATACAACCCACCATCATCATCATGACCATGATGAGCACCGGGACCACCACCACGGCATGAGTGCCGACGCGGTCATTGACATCATCAAGGGCGGCGACCTCGCCCCGCCCCTCGTTGAGCGCGCCGTCGCCGTCGTGGAACGCATCGCCCAGGCCGAGGCGGCCGCTCATGGCGTCCCGCGCGAGCAAGTGCACTTCCACGAACTCGGCGGAGTAGACACTGTGATTGACGTCGTCGGCGCGGTCGTCGGCCTCGACCTCCTCGGCATCGAGAAGCTCTACTGCTCACCCCTGCCGCTGGCCCATGGCTTCGTGAACACCGCCCATGGCCGCCTGCCCGTCCCCCCGCCCGCCGTGGTTAACCTCCTGCCCGGCATCCCCACCGTGCCGCTCGACGTCGACGGCGAGACCGTGACGCCCACGGGCGCGGGCCTCGCCGTAACCCTCGCGGACTTCACTCCCCGCCCGCCGATGACGGTCAGCACGATCGGCCTCGGTGCAGGCCATAGGGACTTCCCCGTCCCGAACGTCCTGCGCTTCATGATAGGGGAAGCTGAGGTCGGGACTCGCGTGGGAGGGGCCACTGGCCCCGACGATACCCCAACTTCAGTGGTCAAGATCGAGGCCAACCTCGACGACATGAGCCCTGAGCTCTTCGGATACGCAGCCGACCAGATCTTCGCTGCCGGAGCTCTGGACGTCTGGGCCACTCCCATCTTCATGAAGAAGAACCGCCCGGCGACAATGCTCTCCGCCCTCTGCGCCGCCGACAGCGCCGACGCCGTCGCCACTGCGATCATGACCCACACTACCAGCTTCGGCGTCCGCAGGAGCCTTTGGCAGCGCGAGTGCCTCGACCGCGAGCACGTGACAGTGGAGACCACGTACGGCTCTATCCGCCTCAAGCTCGGCAAGCGCGAGGCCAAGACTCTGACCGCCGCCCCCGAGTACGCCGACTGCGTCGCTGCCGCCGAGAAGTCAGGCGTCCCGCTGAAGGCCGTGTACCAGGCCGCCATCGCTGCTGCTCATTCCCTTGTGGGAGAAGACCAATGACCACTCCGCAGTTCCCTCTGCAGCCCTTCCTTGCCGCTCCGACGGGCCGCACGGTCACCGAACCCGCCCGCGAGATACCCGTCATCGCCGAGTGCGACGTGGCGGTGCTGGGCGGCGGAACCTCCGGCCTCTGCGCCGCAGTCGCCGCTGCCCGCCAGGGCGCCTCAGTGGTCCTGGTTGAGCACTACGGTTTCCTCGGCGGCATGGCGACCTCGTCGCTGGTCAACATCTGGCACAGCTTCTATGGCATGGACCGCAAAACCAAGATCATCGGAGGAGTGCCTGACGACCTGATCAATGGCCTCAAGCGCTTCGAAGCGGTCTACAATGCGGACGCTGAAGGCGAGACCATGCACTGGGTCCTCGACAGCGAAAAGTGCAAGTTCGTCTGCGACGATCTGGTCTTGGCCAGCGGCGTCAAGCTCATGCTGCACACCAGCCTCGCCGGGGTCCTGCGTGACGGGCGACGCCTCCAGGCCGCTCTCGTAGAGAGCAAATCCGGCCGCGGCGCCATCGTCGCCAACACCTACATAGACTGCACCGGAGACGCCGACCTCGTCCGCTTCGCCGGAGTGCAGACCCAGGTAGGAAACGCCGTAGGCGGCTGCCAGGCCCCCTCTCTGTGCTTCCGCCTCACCGGCATGGACCTCGCCCAGACGGGCTTTGAGAAGGTCCAGGCGGAACTCTTCAAGACCCCGATGGACTACAACAACAGCCACTACCCGCCGCTCCTGTGGGCCTCGCGCTGGCCGGGGCAGGAGAATGAGTGGATGGCCGCCGGGGTAAGGGTCCTGGATGTAAACTCCGCCAACGCGGATGACCTGACACGGGCGGAAATCGAGGGGCGGTATCAGCTACGGTGGTTCCTCGATCAGGCGCGCAAGTTGCCGGGGTGGCAGGATGTGCGGCTGATCGCCATGGGCACCCAGATTGGCCCCAGAGAGAGCCACCGCATCATTGCCGACCACGAACTGACTCGCGAGGAGGTGCTCTACGGGCACCGATTCCCGGATGCCATCGCCCAGGGAACGTACCCCATAGACATCCACAACCCCTCCGGGCCGGGGATAGTGTTTGAGGATCTGGATGGGACGCGGCGGGAGGTAAAGGGCGACAGAACGACGCTGGTGGGCCGCTGGGACGGTTTGGGGGCAAATGAGCCAAAGCGGGACACGCTCTGCTACCAGGTGCCGCTGGGGTGCCTGGTGCCGCGGGAACTCGACAACGTCATGGCCGCGGGACGGAACATCGGGGCCAGCCACGAGAGCGCGGGGGCCATCCGCGTAATGGTCAATTGCATGCAGGCGGGACAGGCGGCAGGGGTGGCGGCGGCGTTGGCGGGGAAGAGGGGAGTGCGGGAGGCGGAGGCAGATCAGGTGAGGTCGAGATTGGTTGAAATGGGCATGCCTTTACTGTAGCAGAACGGCCCCTAAAGTGATCATTTAGGGGGCCTAACGCTGCAGAAAAAGTTAACCGATTGTGCGATTTGGGCCTGTTTTCGCTCGTTTTACCATAATGCGAAGACGTGGCCCATTTTGCTTTGGGGGTTCAGCCTGCTAGTCGAGTATTGCGATCGCCTCGATCTCGATCATCCAACTCGGGTTTACCAGAGCAGTGATGGCAGCGGCGGTGGCGGTGGGGAAGTCTGGCTGCAGGTATTCTTGTCGAACTTCGTTGAAGATCGGGAAGTTCTCCATGTTCGTCAGCAGCACGGTTAGCTTCGCGACATTGTTCCAACTCGCCCCGGCGGCCTCGAGATTGGCCTGCAGGTTCCTGAAAACCTGATGGGCCTGCGCCCGAAAGTCCCCCTCACCCACCAGCTTGCCATCCCCATCCACAGGCGCCTGACCCGAGATGAAGAGCAGCTTGCTGCCCTGGGCCAACATGGCCTGGCTGTAGGCGGTCTTGGGGGCCGGAACGTCGGGGGACTGGATGGTCTTCAGCATGACGCATTCCTGATGGAAGGGGTCGAAGGCACAGCCTTATCGTGCCTCCGGCCCGCAGTGGGGTCCGGGTGGGCCGGATACCGGCGGTGAGGCTACCGGTATTCGGCCCCTCCAGGGGGCGCTATTGGGCAACAGGGGCTAGGAATACTGCGATCTTGCGGTCGGTGGCGGCCATGCCGGCTGCCAGTTCGGCCGCGCGGTTGAGCTTGTCCTGCCAGCCAGCCGGAGCGGTCTCTGCGGCGTCAAGCAGGGGCCAACTGGCCAGCAGCGTGGCCTGCATCTGGTACTGGGCGGCAGCGTCGGTGAGAGGCAGGCTCAGGGCCGGGGGCAGGGAGGCTGCTGCCTGGGCCAGGTACTCGGCGGCGAGGGTGGTGGAGCCGAGGACACACTGGCGGGGGAAGTCCTGCCAGGCCGCGAGGCGGCGGGCGGCTTCCCAATCGCCGGTCTGCGCGGCAGCATTGAGGTCGGCGGCGAGCTTCAGCCAGCCAGCCTCCCCGGGCACCAGCGGCCCGTAGGTGCGCTTGTCGGTGATCATTGCCACCGCCTGGCGGGTCACAACCTTCACCTGATCCTCAAGCGGAGGAAGCTCGGTTTTGGGCGTGATGGTCAGCAGCGGCTTCTTGCCCGTTGCGGCCCCGGCGACAGGCTGCAGCAGGTCCACAGGGTCGCTCCAGGCGGTTGCAAGCTCGTCCCGGCGCATGATGAGCGTCCCAAACAGCGGCGCGGTGAGCGTGAAGTAGGTGTGCTTGTCAGTAGGCTGGCGGCCGGACAGGAGCACCCAGACGGGACCGGAGAGAAGCGCACGCTGCTCAGGAGCCGTCAGGCGCAGGGCCAGCATGTGAACGCCCTTGGCTGCTTCCTTGTCATCGATCAGGTAGTGCTCGGCGGTGTAGTCGGTGCGCAGCTTGGCCTCAAGTCCGAGGACGGCGGGGGCTGTCATCAGCGGGCCATAGCAAAAAGGGGTGCCGGGCCAGAAGGCGGGGTCCTGGGTGTTGTAGACGAAAGTGAAGGCGTCGCCACTGAAAGCCGCGACCTGGGCCCGAGTGAACTGGGTACCGGTGGCCTGCTGGAGTGCAAGCCGGAGGGCAGTGAGGTGCGGGGCGCCGGTGGCGGTGAGAAGCGGGGCTTCGAAACGGGTGCCGTCCAGACGGGCGGCGGCGAGGCTCGCACCGTCGAGGTTGATATTCTGCAAAATGGCGCCGCTGAGGTCCACGTCGGCGAGATTGGCTTCAGTCAGATTGACTGAGGACAGCACAGCGCCGCGGAGGGTGCTCTGGAAGAGGTTGGCACCGGTCAGGTTGACGCCCGCGAGGGAGGACCCGCGCAGGTCACTCTTCTGAAGGTTCGTACCGCTGAGGTCGGCATTGCGGAGAGCGAGGCCGGGGGCCTGCAGACCTGCGAAATCGGCACCTCGCGCCTTACCGGCATCCAAGGCGGCGGTCAAGTCAGAGGCGGTAGGAGCGGCGAAGACAGCGGTGGCGAAAAGCACGGCAACGGCGGGGAGCAGGAAGCAGAGGGGACGACGAGCGGCCATGGGAAGCCTCCCTGGGGGGCGGTGGTGGAGTGCTACGGGCTTCGAGGGCATTCTACGGGCGGGGGGAGGGGAAGTCAAGGGAGGAGAAAGGCGGGACGAGGGAGGCGGGAACGCGGGAACTGGTACGGCGGGAACTAACGGCAGGGGCGGCCACATGGGCCGCCCCTGCGGATATCGCTCTGAAGGTTAGTGGTACTGGAACATGTACCAGTCGCCTACGCCTGCGCCGGGATTGCTGATCGGGCAGCGCGCTACGCCCTGCTTGAGCCACTTGGCATGGCCGTCGGCGAAGGTGCAGTTGGCGCCGTCGTTGTGGCGGCTGTCCACTACGTAGTAGGCATTGTTGTACTTGGTGGCCGTCGCCACGTCTGGCTGGTTGGTGTTGTCGGTTCGCTTCCAGTACTCGCGTTCACACACGTAGTTGGTCGAGTCGCAGACTATGATGGTAGCGGCTGGCTCCGTCAGGCCATCGAGGGACTGCCCAAATCCGGCAGAATCGGTATTACCGTAGGGTGCCCACTCTGCAGCGATATAGCCGAGACCGCCGGCATAGCCCAGTACCTCGCGGACAGCGCCGTAGCCTGCGGTGCCGCCGCTGTAGTTCCAACTGACACTGGGACACCTGAAGATCTGCGTGTTTTTGATATAAGGGGTGAGAGTGACGGGCCAGGGAATGGCCAGATTGGCGGCGACAACATCGCGCATCATCAAAGTGTCACACAGCATCCCATCATAGTCCTGAGCGTAGGCCATGAAGGCCAGTCCCATCTGCTTCTGATTCGACAGACAACTGGCCTGGCGCGCCTTCTCCCGGGCCTTGGCGAAAACGGGGAACAGTATCGCCGCAAGGATCGCGATGATGGCAATAACCACGAGCAATTCAATCAGCGTGAAGCCAGACTTCTTCGACATGGTGGGTCATCCTCCCTGGACTGTAATTGCCAGACGACGGACACGTATTGGGAGGTTGTTCGTCGTTCGACCACAATGTTCCTCTCTGCGCCAGAGGGAGAAACGGCGGGAACGGGTACGGCGGGAACGCGGGAACTGGTACGGCGGGAACGGAGGGCGAGACGGTGGCGGGAAGGTAGGTGGTCAAAATGGGGACGGAGCCTTCGCGCGATGACTGGTTTGGTGGATACCGCGAAAGCTGGCGGCGCGCGAAGGCTCCGTCCCCGATTTTGGGCGATGGGGATCGAAGGCCGGCCGCTGGAAGAGTCTGGCGTTCTTGACGGTGGGGCGCGGGCAGTCTATACTGCTTGTAACATGAATATCTGGCTGTGACGGGGAAGAGTAGGCGGTCCGGGTTACTTTGAGAGAGCCGGTGGTAAGGTGCGAGTGCCGGCAGTTGACCCCCCGCTGAACGTCGCCCCTGAGCCGCGTGGGTGAAGCCGGAAGGTTAGCCCGCGCCGGGTGCGCCCGATATCGCGCGTCGAGCGTCGCGTCCCATGGGCGCGGAACGTGGGTGGTACCGCGGGAAGCTACGGCCTCTCGTCCCATTGCAGGGATGAGAGGTTTTTTTGTTTTGGAATGGGGAGGCGAGAGGTGGTCGTAGAGGTCGCGCTCTGGGGAGCGCTCCTACCGGGACGCGCAGGTGGGTCGCGATCAGTGATCGCTCGTACAGAGGGTATTGAGGGGGAAGGCGGCGCGGGCGAGGGTTGGTCGTAGAGGTCGCGCTCAGGGGAGCGCTCCTACCGGGAGATGAGGGGAAGGCATAGGATTAAGGTCTGACTGGAGTTGAAATATGGCTACTGACATGCCAGGCGGAAGCGGAATGGCCAAAGGTTATGAGCCCCAGCAGGTGGAGGGGCGGATATATCAGTACTGGCTGGATGACAACGTGTTTGATGCTGAAGTGAATCCTCACAAGGAGTCCTTCTGCATCGTCATCCCGCCGCCTAATGTGACCGGCATCCTGCACATGGGTCATGCGCTTGATAATGCCATTCAGGACCTCCTGACGCGGTGGAAGCGGATGAGCGGGTACTCGGCGCTGTGGCTGCCGGGGACTGACCATGCCGGGATTGCGACGCAGAATGTGGCGGAGAAGGAACTCGCCAAGCAGGGCGTCACGCGGCATGACCTGGGGCGCGAGGAGTTCGTCAAGCGCGTGTGGGAGCTCAAAGAGCGGCACCATTCGCATATCGTCGAGCAGCTCAAGCGGCTGGGCGGGTCGCTGGACTGGCGGCGCGAGCGGTTTACGCTTGATGAGGTGTGCGCGAAGGCAGTGCGCGAGGCGTTTGTGACGCTCTATGAGAAGGGTCTGATCTATCGCGGCGCATATATGATCAACTGGTGCCCGCGGTGTGAGACGGGGCTGTCGGACCTGGAAGTCGAGCATGAGGAACACGAGGGGAATTTGTGGTACATCCACTACCCGCAGTCTGACGGGAGTCATGGCGTGGTCGTGGCGACGACGCGGCCGGAGACGATGCTGGGCGATACGGGCGTGGCGGTGAACCCGAATGATGAGCGGTATGCGAGCCTCGTGGGCAAGACCGTGCGGCTGCCCTTGATGGATCGGGATATTCCGGTGGTGGCCGATGACCATGTGGACGTGGAGTTCGGGACCGGCGCGGTGAAAGTGACGCCGGCACATGACCCGAACGACCTCGAGATCGCGCAGCGGCATAATCTGCCGAGCATCGTGGTCATCGACAAGAACGGGAAGATGACCGCGGAGACCGGGAGCTATGCGGGGATGGACCGGTATGAGTGTCGCAAGCAGGTGGTGTCGGACCTGGAAGAGCTGGGGCTGCTGGAGAAGATCGACAGCCACACGCACTCGGTCGGGCACTGCCAGCGCTGCCGCACGGTGGTAGAGCCGCTGGTGAGCGAGCAGTGGTTCCTGAAGATGGAGCCGCTGGCGGCGAAGGGGCTCGCGGCGGTGCAATCGGGCGAAGTGCGGTTCGTGCCGGAGCGGTGGTCGAAGGTGTACACGGACTGGCTGGAAAACATCCGCGACTGGCCGATCTCGCGGCAGCTATGGTGGGGCCACGCGATCCCGGTGTGGTACTGCGAAGGGTGCGGGCAGCAGATTTGCACGCGTGAGGACCCGACGAAGTGCCCGGCGTGCGGTGGCTCGGAGCTGCGGCGTGACCCGGATGTGCTGGACACGTGGTTCTCGTCGGCGCTGTGGCCGTTCAGTACGCTGGGCTGGCCGGAACGGACGCCGGAGCTTGAGTACTTCTACCCGACGTCGGTGCTGGTGACCGGGTATGACATCATCTTCTTCTGGGTGGCGCGGATGATCATGATGGGGCTGGAACTGGAGGGCGAGAAGCCCTTCAGCGAGGTGTTCATCCATGGTCTGGTGCGGGATGAGAAGGGCCGCAAGATCAGCAAGTCGCTGGGCAACAACATCGACCCCATCGAACTCATCGAGAACTACGGGGCCGATGCGCTGCGGTTTGCGCTGATCCAGCTCATCACCCACGGGCAGGACCTGACCTATAGCGAAGACCGGATGGTCGGCGCGCGGAATTTCTGCAACAAGCTATGGAACGCGTCGCGGTTTGTGCTGATGAACCAGGACGAGATGAAGGCGCCGTGTCCGTTTGGGACCGAGGCGGACTGCAAGCTGAGCCTGGCCGACGAGTGGATTCTGTCGCGGCAGGCGGCGGTGCTCGAGGAAGTGGACGGGCACCTGCAGCGCTATGACCTGGCGCAGGCGGCGGAGGCGCTGTACCAGTACACGTGGACGGAGTTCTGCGACTGGTATGTGGAGCTGAGCAAGCCGCGGCTTTACGGGGACAATATCAACGTGGTGGAGCAGCAGCAGTGGCTCTTGCTGCGGCTTTTGAGCAACATCCTGCGGGCGCTGCACCCGTTCATGCCGTTTGTGACCGAGGAGATCTGGCAGCTTGCCGAGCCGGGGAAGGGCAGCATCGCGCTGGCGGATTACCCGCTGGGCAACCCGGCGCACCGCAACCCGAAGGCCGAGGCGGGCATGGCGATGGTGATGGACATCACCAACCAGATCCGGTCGTGGCGGTCGCAGTTGGCGCTGCAGCCCCACCAGAAGATCAAGGTGCGGCTGGTGGCGAGCGAGGAGAAGCAGGCGGTGCTGCAGCAGGTCGAGCACGGGATGAAGGCCCTGGCGAGGCTGGAGGCAGTTGAGTATGCGGAGGCGGCGGGCGAGGAGAAGGCGCTGACGGCGATGGTGCAGGGCGTGCAGGTGGTACTGCCGCTGGCCGGGGCGATCGAAGA